>JAUNWR010000004.1:39227-56447 GCA_030540215.1 Coriobacteriia bacterium
CGAGACGGCGGTGGTCGAGGCGCCGAAAGCCACGTTCGACGAGCGCTGCCAGGCGCTGGCTAGCCAGTACAGCCTGACCCCGCGCGAGCTCGAGGTGTTCCAAATGCTTGCGCGCGGCCGCGACCGCGCCTACATCCAGGAGCAGCTGGTGGTGTCGCGCAACACGGTGAAAGCGCACGTCAAGCACATATACGCGAAGCTGGACATCCACTCGCACCAAGACCTGATCGATCTGGTGGAGAAAGGGTAGGGCGCTGTTCGCGAGGTCGGCTCGCGCGGCTGCCGCGGGGTCGGGAGGCCGATACGTCTGCGTTTGATCAGGGTTGCGCTAAGTATAACGAGGTCGTTAAAATACGTTTGCCCAGGTGAGAAGCGTGCGTGTTTAAGCATATACTTGGCGTTGCGTGCTCAAGCGCAGACATATCGACCCTGCGCGACGTTTGCGCTTGAAAGAGAAGGGTGATGCTTGCATGAAGCTGGTTGGATTGATCTCGGATACGCATGGGCGTCTGCCCGATGCGGCGCTGGGCGCCTTGGCGTATTGCAACCACATCATCCATGCGGGCGATATCTGCGACCCCGGCATTTTGCGCGAGCTGCAGATCATGGCGCCCACTACGGCGGTGCTGGGCAACAACGATTACGACGAGTACGGCAAGAACGTGACGCGGTTCGCCTATCCGGTCGTCGACGGCGTGCGCTTCCTGGTTGCGCACTATCCCAACGACGCGCGCATCGGCTTCAACGGCTCGCGCGCCATCGCGCCGGGTGACCCGCTGCCGCAGGTGTGCGTGCACGGGCACACCCATATCCCCGAGATCCTCACCGGCCGCGATGCGTACCCGGCAAGCCTGTTCATCTGTCCGGGAAGCTGCAGCCGCCCGCGCGGCGGGTTCCCCGCGTCGGTCGGCTTCATCGAGCTGGAAGCAGGCCGCATACGCGCCGCCCGCATCGAGTCGCTCGACGGCGAGGTGTTGCTAGAGATGGGGAAATAGAACGAAAAAGGCCGCCCGGTGGGCGGCCTTTGCGATTCGTTTGCCTGCAGCTTAGAACTGCTTGAACACCTTGGCGGGCGCGCCGCAGATGGGGCAGTTCTCGGGGGCGGCGGAACCCTTCTCGATGTAGCCGCAGCCCGGGCACAAGAAGTAGGAGTCGTCATCGGCGGCGTCGATGTTGTTGTACGCCTGCAGGTACAGCTCGGCGTGCACGGCCTCGGCAAGCTTGGCCTTGGTGAACACCTGGACGGCCTTGTCGTTGCCCTCCTCCTGGGCCTTAGCGATGAAGCCCGGGTACATGTCGGAGGTCTCGAAGATCTCGCCGTTGGCGGAGGCGATCAGGTTCAGGTCGATCTCCTCCAGCTCGGGGGCGTCGGCCGTGGGGCGCTCGTAGCCCGGCTCCAGCTCCTCTACCAGGCCGGCCTCCAGGCGGATGTGCACCTGCTCGGCGGCGCTGGTGGCCTCCCACAGGCGGCCCAGCTGCTCGTAGCCCTTCTCCTTGGCAAGCTTGGCGCAGGCGGCGTACTTGGCGGAAGCGCCCGTCTCGCCGCACACGGCGGCCTTCAGGTTCTCCAGCGTGGTGCCGACCTGGCAGGTTGCGCCGGCGACGCGGTTGAAGTTGGAGGAATTCTCTGCGGTGGGCAGCTCGGTGCGCTTATTCATGGTGATACTCCTTCTCGTCTGACGTAGTGGTTCCTATTGGAATCGTTAATGAGAATCAATCTCAATAGCTATAGAATACCCGGCCCTCCGCCCGAGCGCAAGCGTCAATCGCCCGCAAGCGCCCGGCTCCGCACAACCGCCACACGGGTAGCCGCGGATAACTTCAATGTGGCCATCATGGGACGCGGTTGCCGGGGCCGGGCAAAACGACGCAGTCTGCCTTAAAGCGAAGCCGTTGATCCGTGCTCGATCGGGGTTTTGCCGTGATGCCTGGTGAGTGGCCCGAATAGCTCAAGGCGGCCGCTGGCGATAATAGGAGACAGCTGGCGCCAAAGAGTTCGCCTTGGTTGCCTCACTGAAGAACCCGTGGTAAACTTCTCAGAATTTGTTAGCGATTAGAAACAGTTAGCGAGCGTGAGACGTGAACGAGCAGATTGCCTTGATCGAGCAGGCGGCGTCTTCCGGCCCGGCATATGCCGATGCCGTCCGATCGGCGGAAACGGCATGCTCGGGCGGTAGCCACCGTGTCAGCCAAACCTTCTGGGCCGTTGGCGGCTTCCTGTGCTTCGCGTTGGGGATGGCCGGCGTGGTGCTGCCGATCCTGCCCACCACGCCATTTATCCTGGTCGCGGCCTTCTGCTTCGCCCGCAGCTCCACGCGTTTGAACGATTGGTTCAAGGGCACGAAGGTGTACAAGCAGGTGCTGGAGGGCTACGTGACCAAGCGCTCCATGACGCTGCGTGCGAAGCTTGCCATCCTGATTCCGGTGACGGTGCTGCTGGCCATCGGCTTCGCCCTGATGGGCCGCGTCCCCGTTGGGCGGATCATCCTGGCGGCGGTGTGGCTCGGCCACATCATCTACTTCGGCTTCATAGTGAAGACGGACAAGCAGGCATAAGGCTGTCCCGCTTGCGGCAAACGCGGCGGTCCGCCCCTGGGCATGCGTTCCTGATGCGTTTCCCCGGCACCCCCTTCGCGCCAAATGCAGCGGTTCCGAACCGGAAAGCCCGGACTTCAACAGAACGGCTTCGCATCTCCCTCGCGTCAACCTCGCATCAACCGCGCCGGCTCCTGCTCCTTCGTTTGGGGCCGGCCGCGCCGGTTTCGCAGAAACTGACCGCGCCGATCATCGCAACGCCAGCTCGATGAAAAGGAGCGCCGCCACCAGCGCAAGGGCCGCCCAGTCGATGCCTCGGAGGCGGTAGCTGCGCAGGCAGGTCCGCGAAGCGCCGACGGCCCCGAACGCACGCGCTTCGATTGCATACGCGAGCGATTCCGAGCGGCGCAGAGCGCCGGCGAACATGGGGACGAGGGCGGATACGAGCGCAAGGGCGCGTTGCAGCACGCCGCCGTTTGCGAAATCGGCGCCGCGCGACATCTGGGCGACGCACACCTTGTTGAACTCCTTCGTCAGCGTGGGGATGAAGCGCAACGTCATGCTCATGGCCAAGCCGGCGGACGCTGTCCGTACGCCGAAGCGGTCCAGGGGACGCAGTATCAGCGAGAATCCGTCGGTGAGCTGCGTCGGCGACGTGGTGGTCATGAGCGCCGACGTGCCTAGCAGCACGCAGACGAAGCGCAGCACGTTCTCGATCGCGCATGATGCCCCGCCCGTGGTGATCGTTGCCGGGCCTGCGCGCCAGATGACGTCGCCCGAGTTCACGAACAGCGTATCGAACACCAGGACGAAGACGATAAGCCATGCGAACGGCTTTAAGGAGCGCAGCGCCGCATGCGCGCTCGAGCCGGAGGCCGCCTGCACGGCCATGGCGGCCGCAAGCAAGATCAGCAGCGCCGGCGCGCCTTGCGCGACGAACGCCGTCTCGATGAACAGCACCGCGAAGACGATCTTCGCACGCGGATCCAGCTTGTGAGCGATTGCCGTTCCGGGGCGATAGGCCCCGAACGTCGCAACGTCGGCGCCAAGCGGCCTGAAGCCGTTCCCGTTCGAAGGCGCCCGCCTTTTCATGCGGGGACGTGGGATCTCGATGCTTTCGGCTGCATATGGGCTGTCGGGCTGCGACGCCAGCACGCCCGCCGCAACGGCGCCCGTGACGAAGCCCGTTGCGCATGCCGCTAAGGCGAGCGGCGGCAAGCTCAGCAGGACCGATGGCGTTCCCAGCAGCAGGGCGGCGACCGCGATTTGGCCCGCATTATGCAAAATCGCCGCCACCATGCACGTCGCCACCGCGCCTAAGCCGGGGATGCGGGACACCGCCGCGCTCCCTGCGAATGCGAGCACCGTGCCGCCCAGGCTGTACATGAGCATCATCGGCGAGCCGAACAGGAAACCCGATGCCAGCACCTTCGCCGCCGCGACCGCGGCCGCGGCGCGCATATCGAGCCCAAGGAGCGCCACGACTACCGCCACGTTCGCCAGGCCGAGCTTCACGCCCGGCAGCGCCACGGGGAGCGGGATCATCGTCTCGATATAGCTCAGGACAAGCGCGAGCGCGCTCAAAAGCGAGATGCGCGCAAGGCGTTGCGTGGCGACGATTCGCGGATTTACGGCCATGATGAAGCGTCCGACCCGCTATTGCCCGACGACATCGTAGGCCGATGCGGCGTCCTCGTCCGTTATGTTCACGACAAGCTTATGCGGAAGGCATACGATCTGCTGGCCCGCCTTCGAGATCCAGCCCTGCTCGACGCAGTCTTGGTTGGGGCAGTCGGCCTCGCTCACGCGCACCTTGCCCGCTTGCACCTCGATCACGTTCGTGCCGGCGCTCGAAGTCACGGTAAGGACGTCGTCCTGGGAAAGCGGCATCGTGAAGGTGTTGCCGTCCGCATCTTGGATGACGGCGGTCCGCGCGTCGACCGCGCTGCCGAGCGCGTTGGCGGCGGCAGCGGTGGCCAACGCAACCGCTACGATGACCAACACCGCAATGATATTGAGCCTCATTCGCCTGTATGCTTTCTTCTGAGCGGTCGTCATGTCGCATCGGTCCCTTTCTATTCGTTCAGGAGTGTGAACCCGGAGCCGTCCGACGCCGTGGCCGTATCGTCCATATCCACCAGCAGGCCGCTGAAGCGCTCGTCCGAGTTCAGCAGGTCCATTGCCTTATCGTGCCCCATCAAAAACAGCGTGGTGGAATACGCGTCACCGTCGGTGGAGCTGTCGGACACGATCGAGGCGCTTGCCAGGTCCGTCTTTACCGGATACCCCGTTCGTGGGTCGAGGATGTGGTAGTACAGCACGTCGCCAACGGTGAAGCTGCGCTCGTACAGCCCGCTTGTGACCAGGGATTTATCGCGTGCCGGAATGCTTGCGATCACGTCGTTCGCCGTGCCGTTGGGGTCTTGCACGCCAACGTTCCAGTCATCGCCGCGGAAGCTTTCCCCCAGCACGTAGACATTGCCTCCCAGGGAGAGCATGGCGCTTTTGCAGCCTGCTTCCCGCAACATGGAGACCAGGTCATCGGTGATGAATCCCTTTGCGATGCCACCAAGGTCGAGCATCGCATCGGGGTCGGCCAGCGTCACCGTGGTGCCGTCGACCGAGATCACGCGATAGTCGACGTGCTTGACCGCTTCCTTGATCGCGTCGTCGTCGGGTTTGACGCCCTCGACGAAATCCCAGAGGCTGGAAACGGCGCCGATGCTGATGTCGAACAGGCCGCCCGAAGCTTCGGAATACGCAAGCGATGCCTCGATGCACCGCGCCGTTTCCTCGGAGACTTCCACCGGCGCACCGTGCGCTTGGTTGATGTTCCAGATGTCGCTGCCTTCCTTCGTGCGCGAGAAGCGGTCTTCGAAGAATTGGCAGCGCTCGGAGATGCGGTCCATCAGCTCGGGCGCGCATAACGCGCTGATTTGGATGACGGTGTCGAACAAAAACAGCGTGAGGGATTGGACCTCGTAAGCTGCGCTATCGGCGCCGTCGTCCGCTGCGGCGCCGTCGCCTCCGTCATTTTGCCCCGCCGAGCAGCCTGCCAGCCATGCGGGCGCGGCCATCGCGCACATCGAGCCTGCCGCAAGCATGAGAAACCTTCGGCGCGAGAGCATTCCGTTCTCCATCGATCGAATCCTTTTCGTTTCCTATATGAACAACCAACACAACGCGAAAAGCGCTGCCGCCTTGATCAGCACCAAGGGGACCTCGGTGCCTCGTAGACGCACGAGATATTCCTTGGCCGGGGCCTTTTTAGCGCTAGGGGCCTCCGCCAGGTTCGATGTCGCCGAAGCGCTCGGGTTGGGCACGCGCAGCACCGCCACGTTCTCCAGGGGGCATCCGTCGGCGCATCGGCCGCACGAGATGCACTCGCCCGCGGCAAGCGCATCGGGATCGGGGTGCACCGATACCGGGCACGAACGCTTGCACAGCCCGCACCCCTTCGCACAGCGCGCGGTATCGCGGCGGAAAGCGGAGAGGGGGAGCACCGGCAGCAGGCTGAACACCGCGCCGAGCGGGCAGAGGAACTGGCAGAAGAAACGCTCCACGAACAGCATGCCGAGCGCGATGGCGCCGAGGATGGCGAACGCGCCCGCCGCAACGCCGTCGACGTTGCCGGCGATGATGCCCGCGAACGCCGTCCAGGGGCTGTACCCCGAGACGCTCGACCACGAGCCCGCGACGCACAGCCCGCAGATGACGACCAACACCAGGTATTTCAGCAGCTGCAGCGCGCGTTGCAGCTTCGGGGGCAGAATCGGTTTCCTGACGCTGATTCCCAGCTTCTTTCGCACGGGGGAGAACAGGGCGAACAGGGCATCGCCCAGCGTTCCGAACGCGCAGGCGTAGCCGCAGAAGAAGCGGCCGAACACCACGGTGAACGCCAGAACCGCCGCCAACGTGACGATAAAAGCGCTCAGCTCGATCGGCTGCATGGCGCCGATCTGGGTAAATGCATATTTCACGCCGTTGAACGCAGCGCTGAACACCGCGGGGAACGCTATGAAGAACGCAATCTGCACCGCCCAGCGCACCCCGCGATCCAGGATGAGGCGGCGATGGCGCGCCAGGGCCTTCGTCTTGATCTTCGCCATGCTATTCGCCGTCCTCTGCCGATGTCGTGGCGCCTGTCTGGCCGGAGTTGCTTGCTTCAAGCGCCTGAACCGCGCCGTTGATGATGCCGGCCGACGAGAACGTGGCGCCCGATACCGTGTCCACGTTCGGCGTTTGCTTGGCGAGCATGTCGTCGATGAGCTTGACGGCCTGTTCCAGGTAGGGGCCGTCCTCGTTGGGGGCGTCCACGACCTGAACGGCGTCGATGTAGCCATCTTTCACGGTGACCTGCGTGGTCACCGGTCCACCGTATCCTTGGGCGGTGCCCGTGAACACGCCGTCGACGGCATACGGCCCGCGGGTTGCCGCGCGCTCGGCGTCTTGGATTTGCTTTTGCACCATGGCATCAGCGGCGTTGGCGTCGGCGGCCCACAGGCTGAAGCCGACCGCCAACGTTCCGATAATCGCAACGTTGGCGGTTTTCGCTATGAGGTTTCGCTTGCGCATAAGAAGGTTAAGCACGGTCGGCCCCGCCTTCGCTGTTCGAGGTGCTTCCCGCATTGTCCTTCTCGGACGCAGCGCCCGAGCCGCCGGCGTCGTTTGACGGATTCGCCTTCTTATAGGCCTCATTGGCCAGCTCGAGCGCCTTTTCGTATGCCTTCACGATGGCCTTCGAGGAATAGGTGGAGCGGGACACGACGTCCACGTTGCTCGGGGCCGCGTGCGGATCGATCAGCTGCTTGATGACGCCGACGTACTCCTTGCCGCGAACGACGCGTCCGAACGCCGCCCATTCAAGATACGCATCGTTCGATTCGTCGTAGTCTCCGAGCACCGCGTCCGCGTCGGTCGCCTTGTTCGTGCCGTGCATGTCCTTGATCGCAGATGCCTTGCCGTTTTCGACCGTAACGGTCATGGCCAGGTAATACGGCTCGAACGCGTCGGGGTCCTCGGCGTTCTCGCACTTCACGTACACGGTGTAGTCTCCGTCAAGGTAGCGGGTCTCGGTTTGCCCGCCTTGCGAAGGCTCGTCGACGTCGGGCTTGCTCGGCGAGTCGCCGCTTCCCGTGTTGCCGGAATCGCCGGCGGGTTTATCCGTTGCGGTGTCGCCGCCGCTTTTGACCGCTGCTTGGCGCAGGGCGTCCTCGACGGCGGCCAAGATGCCTTCCGAGGAGAACGTCGCGCCCGATACCGTGTCGACCGCCGTCGTTTGCTTGTCGACGACGGTTGCGATCAGTGATTTCGCGCGGTTGAAATATGCGGCATCGTCGTCTTGGGAAAGGACGTCTATCTTGGAGATCTTCCCTCCCGCGATGGTCACGGCCACGCGAATGGTGCTTTTGTAGCCTTCTCCCTCGCCGTAGTAGGTGCCATCGGCGTAGCCACCCGCTGGCACTTGGGTCGGGTTCAGCGTTGCGTGGTTTTTGCCCGAGGCGGAGGATGCCGGCGCGGATGAGGCGCCCGTGTCCGATCCCGCCCCGCCCGCGGCCTTTTCAAGGGCGTTCTTGATGGCGACAAGGATGCCCTTTGAAGAGTAGGTTGCCCCTGAAATGGTGTCCACCGACGTCGATTGCGCTGCGATGACCGAGCTTATCAGCCCTTTCGCATTGCTGAAATACGGCTCATCGTCGCCCGCGGACACTATTTCGATTGCGACGATCTTCCCGCCGCTGATGGTCACCGCCACCGTGATGGTGCTTTTGAATCCCTGGCCGGAGCCGGTGTACGTGCCGTCCTTCAGATTGGAGGCATCGATTCCGTAGTCCGCCGCGCTATAGTTCGCGTCGGTGGCGGGCTGCGCATCCTGGCGTTCCGCCGTCACCTCGACGGGCTTGATCTCGGCTGTGGCCTGCTCGGTCGATGCGTATGCGTCGGGGTTGAACACGAGCGGCTGGTATTGCGCCACGACCAGCGCAACGGCCACGCCCGTCAGCACCGACGGCATCAGCAGGCCCGCCGTAGTCGCCTTCCGCGGCAACGCTGCATGCTTGCCCGTCTCCTTCTCTTTGTTTCCCGGCGTTGCGCCGGGCGTCTCCGCCTCGGCGTGTTCTTCGGTCTTTCGATCCGTCACGGTCTTCGCTTCTCCTTCAAACGGCCTTATGGCGGAGCCTGGGCTCCGCCATAAGCTGCAATGCATCGCTTTGGCGCAGGTGGCGAATGCATCTCCGCCACCTGCGCTTTCATGTTGTGCGGAACCTACTCCCGCGTGCGGCGGCGCATGAAGCGCGCCACCGCGGCCAGTGCGGCCGCGCCGATGGCGGCCGCACCCGTTGCCGCTACCGGGGCGACGTCGCCCGTGGTGGCAAGGCCGGAAGCGGCGCCCGTGCCGGTCGCGCTCGCTGCCGCGCCGTTGCCAGTCCCGGTGCCAGCTCCGCTACCGGCGCCGTCCGTCCCGGTCCCGGTCCCGGTGCCGGCTCCGCTACCGTTGCCGCTACCCGCGCCGTTGCCGTTGCCGGAGTTATCCGTTCCGGTGCTGCCGGCAGGCGGGTTCTCGACGGTCGGCTTGGCCAGCTGCTCGCGGGCCTGCTTCACGGCGGCCGTAGCGGACTCGACGTCGGCGGCGGATGCATCCTCATCGCCGAAGAGCGCCTCCGCGGCCTTCATGGCCTGCTGATACGCAGCCCAGCTTTCGGACGTGTAGTCGGATTCCTTCAGATTGGAGCCGGCCTCGATCTCCGCGCGCAGGTCGGCAAGCTGGTCGGCCGTGGGGGTTGCGGCAAGCGCAGCCTGGGCGCTCTGCAGGGCGGAAAGCGCGTTGGCGACTTCCTCGTCGGTGGCGGAAACGGATTCGTTCACGCCTTGAGCATCCTTGAGCGCCGTCTGGAAGGCAGACCAGCTGCTTGCGGTGTAGGCGTTCTCGCCGTTGTCGAGCTTCAGGGCTGACTGGATGGCGCTCTCAAGCGCAGCTTTGTCGGCAACCTTGGCATATGTGAACTGCAGGTTGCTGCTGTAGCCCGTAGCCGCGACTTCGATCTCGTATGCGCCGTTCGCGGCGAACACCAAGGAGCCGTCCTTGTTCGCGGCGGCAAGGTTCAGGGAGCCGTCCTCGTTGATGATCTTCACGGCGCCCTTGCCCTGCGCGTTGTACACCACGTTGTTCACCGTCACCTGGGAGATGCTGCCCAGATAGTTCGCAAGGTCGTTCTCGGTCGCGCCCTCGGCGGCGGTCAGCTTCAATCTGGAAGCGTCGAACGCGGCAGCGTTCTTCGCCGTCGTCAACGTGAACGTTGCGCTCAAGGGCGCGTACTTGCCGCTCTTGTCGGTGGCAACGATCGTGTAGCTGCCCGGCTGCGTGCCGGTCGGGATCTTGACAACGGAAGCGTACGGCCCGGAAGAGGGGCTCGACACCTCGACATCGCCGTTCCAACCCTCGATGCTGTATTGCGCAGAGAACCCTTCGGGCAGCTTCGGGCTCATGCCAACGAGGGAGGTATCGTCGAGCGAAACGCTTTCCTGGATGGAGATAGCGCCTTCATCTGCGGAAACCTTGACCGGGACGTACTGGTCCATCGCCACGGTGTAGGTGCCGGTGGAGGTGTAGAACACCACCGACTTGATGGTCTTGCCCATCATCGACTTGTAGTACGTCGAGCTCAGCGGGCTGCCGTGCGCCTCGGTCACGAAGCCGCAGCTCCAAGCGAGCTCCTTGCCCTTCCAGATGTTCTCCAGGGCGCGCATGCCATAGCCCTCAACGGTGCCGTCTGCATCGGCGGCGTTCACCACGGCGCCGTACACGACCGCCTGGTTGCCGTCGGCGTCAAGCATCTGCTCGCGCAGGTTGTTGAAGTCGATCTCGTAATCGCCGTACTTGCTGTTGGTGGTGAACTCGGCGGTGACGTCTGACAGGGTGACGGCATCGTTGCCTTCGACCGCGCTGAACTTCAGGTTGCCGGACTCGTTGACCGTGACTTCCTTGTAATTGGCCGGCGTCTCATCCTCGGGCAGCATGTAGTACGAGTAGCTCGGCGCCTGGAACAGGGCGTCGCGACCGGAATAGGTCGTGGTGGACGTCTTGCCCTTGATGGAGGTGGTGATGTCGACGGAGTCGGAATCCGTCACGCGTTTGAACTTGGACCAATCGATGTTGTCGGAGCCGACCTTGACGGCGAACGTAGCGCCCGTGATGTCGCTGCCGTCGGCGTTCGCGTGATAAGAGCCGGAAACCAGCGAACCGGCCAGCGTCTTCTGCTTGGTGGCGGACGTCACCACGTCCGTGCCGGAGTTGTTCTGCTCTGCAGCATAGAAGTCGCTGTACGGGATGTTCATGAGTACGTACGAGCCAGTCTCGGGATACAGGCTGACCAGCGCATCGAGCGCATTCTGGAGATGGGTGATCTGCTCGGCGGCTTCGGCTTCGCCAAGGTTCTTCTTGTCCAGCAGGTCCTTGGTCTCGTCGCGCTCGGTTTCGATGGATGAGGCAGTCCAGGAATCCTCGGTGTACTTGGACTTATCGAGCGCGGCGGCCTTGTCGTACAGGGTCTGCAGCTGCGCCTTCGTTGCCTCGGTCACGGGCTCCTTGGCGCCGACGATGTTGTCCTCGGTCGCCTGGAAGGTGTAGGTGTAATCGTTGTAGCCCAGGGCATGGACGGTGAGCTTCCAGTAGCCGGTGCCGTTGGTGCCCTCAGGCAGCTGGCAGCGCTCGGACTTGGTGAGGCCCAGCTGAATGCCCATGGACTTGTGCATCCAGTTGTCGGCGGCAAACTTGGTGCCATAGGTGGCAAGGGCGTTGGTGTAGGTCGCGTCGTCGCCGTAGTAGGTCCAAGTGACGCTTTGCATGTTGGCACCCAGGTCGCCGTAGTCGCCGTTAAGGTCCACGCGCAGGAACTCGCCGTAGGAGCCGCTCGCGTCCTTGACGGTGGGCTCGATGCCCGTGGCGGTCTTGAGCTCCTGGCCCTGAATGCCCGAGTCGGTGCCGGTGGCGGCAGCCGAGAAGCTGAAGGTGCCGTTGTCGTTCGTCGCGGTCTTAAGGCCGTTGGTGTCGGCGTCGACGGCAGCGACCAGGCCGGAGTAGGCCTGGAGGTTTTGCTCGCCATAGCCGCCGGCCAGCGTCTCGCCATTGGCAACGAAGCTGCGGCTCGCCTTAAAGGCCTCGAGGTCGCTAGTCTTGATTTTGACGGGAACGTACTTGAGACCCGTAACCTCGTGGCCCGTCATGGTATACACCGTGCCGTCGGCCGCCGTCACGGTCTTAGCCTTGCTATCGATGGAGAAGGTATTGCCGCCAACATCGACGAAGGACTTGCTGTCGGGATAGTACGAGGGGTAGATATCCTTGCCCTCGGCAGTCTTGATCACGTCGGTGCATTGGTAGCTGCCGCGATGCAGGCCGTGGTTAAAGGTTGCACGGGTAACGGCATCGAACGCGCCCTTGTCGGCCTCGCTGCGAGAGTCAAGGTCGCTGGAAGACGCCGTAGACCCTGCCGCTTGAACTCCTTCGGCTGCCCAATACTCAGCCCAGGTCAAGCCTGCGTAGCCGTAGGTGTACTCGCTTTCGACCGGCTTCGCGTTCTGCTCGTCGTAGGCTGTCTGCAGCGCGTTATCGACCGCGGTCTTGATGGCGTTCGAGGAGATAGTCGCCGTGGTAACGGCATCGATGTTGCTGGTGTTGCCGGCGTTTTCGATCTGGCTGACAACGCCCTCATGGACAGTTCCCTTTTGCTTGTAGCCGTTCACGGCCTTGTCCATGCGATCCCAGTCGTCGTCTCCAAGAGCGCTGTAGTCCGCAACCTCGACTTTCGTGATCTTGGAGCCTGCAACGGTTACCGTAACCGAGACGTCGTATCTCTCGGCGTTCTACTCGTCGCCCTTGTTCAGGGGATCGCTGGAGTCAGCTACGGCTTTGCCCTGGTATTCGCCGTCTGCGATTTTGGTCAAATCATAGGATGCTTCTTGCGCGGAAACGGACTTTTCGCCCCCCGACAAGGTATAATCCTCGATTGAGCTAGAAGACGTTTCCGCGTCTTCGCTCGCTTGCGGGGCAGCCGTTTCAGTGTTGGTAGCATCGGAGCCGGCTGCCCCTTCTATTTCGCCGCCGTCGGTTTGGGCAAGTGCCGTCACCGGGGTTAGCGACAACGTGAGCGCCATGGCCATCACGCCTTTGGAGGCATTGCCTCCCGCCGTGGCCAGGACGCGTCGAATCGCGTTGCGTTCGATCATCCCGTTTCCTTTCTTCGATTGTCCGTGCGGATGCGTTTCCCCGCGCCTATACCATTTGGGGTCCGCTGGAGCGAAGCTGCGGATCGGGCCTCCGTTCCAGCTGCGATGACCGGCGATGATGTATGCGCGGGCTAACTAAATTAAAAGGATAACCCATAGTTAACTATGTTTGCCTTAGAAAACATAGTTCCCCTACATAGCTTTCAGCTTCGCTCTCGGAAAACTGCTCGGGTTTGGTTTTCCGATGTATGCCCCCACGCAAAGGGCCCCGCGTTCGCGGGGCCCTCAACCTGCGGTTATTTCGTTTTCCAGACTTTCACTCGGCAGCAGTTCACGGCTTCGCCGCCGATGGGCGTGTAGTCGATGTTGGAGTACGTGACCACCGTGTCGTTCTGACCGCTGGAGGCAAGCCACTCGCCGTAGTCGTCGGCTCCGTTCTCCGCCGACAGCGCGAAGTAGCGCTTGCCCTGCAGGTCGACGCCGCACACGGCGCTCGTGGACTTCACCATCAGCCAGTTGCCGCACCATGCCGGCGCGGTGGTGGGCGTACGGTCGAAGCGCAGCCACTTCTGCGCGCTGTAGCCGCCGCTGCCCGGCGACTCGGCGGGGGCGTACGTGCCCAAGTTGGCAATGCCGTCGCCGTAGCTGTACGTGGCGTCGAACGCGAACGTGAAGCCGGTCTTGCCGTAGCCCGCCTCGAGCGGCTTCATGGACGCGGGAAGCGTCAACGTGTCGGTGACGTCACCGTTCTCGCTCACGCGCGTGAGCTGGTAATACGACGACGCGCCGGTGACGCGCGGCGTGATGACCACGCCGTCGCCCGCCGCGTACGGGGCCGTTGCCATGCGGCCGGCCGATTCATACACCACATTGGCGTCGGAGCTGCCCATGGAGGCGCTTTTGAGCTGCGCGATCAGCGACGCCGCGACGACCGTACTGTCGGCTTGCGGCATGACCTGCCAAAACGCGTGCCCGCCCACGGCGGCGATGGTGGGGGTTTCGAACTGGTCGGTGGAGCCCTCGTCGAGTTGTTGAATATTGGAGAGCGCGTCGCCGTTGGAGTTCAGCTTCCCGGCGAAGATCCGCCAGGTGCCGTTCATGATGTTCGCCTCGGTCCACACCACGCCCTGCGAGGTGCAGCGCGCGTCATAGATCTCGAAACCCTCGTCCTGCCCGCGCGCCTTGTCCAGCACCACGGCCGACGCGCCCGACGACAGGGCCAGCGTGGCCACCTGTGCCAGCGGCTTGGCCTTCTCCGTGGGGATCAGGCAGCAGGCGAACTTTGAATCGTTGCACCAGACCAGGGAGCCGTAGGGCAGGTCGTAGGAGCCCTGCTGCTCCGCGCAATCGTCGGCGTTCTCAACCTGCGACAGGTCTGAGATGGTGAAAACGGCGTCGGTGGGCACCTTCAGCGTTTGGATGTCGGGCGTGGAAGAATCCTTGCCGCCCGCGACCGCGGCGACGCCGGCGCCCGCAGCGGCCAGCACGCCCACGCCGAGCGCGCCCAGCAAAAGGCCACGGCGCGTGATGAGCGTCTGCCCGCCGTCGCCGACGGCAGGCCGCGGGGTGCCGCGGCCGGTGGGGGAGCCGCCGGAGATCCCGATGCCGCCCAGGCCCGGCGTGCCGGAGAGCGGGGTGGGGGTGGCGGCGCCTACGTAGGTGCCGGTGTCGCGGCGCGCGCGACCGGCCGCAGCGCGCTGGGCGCGTACCTGCGTGCGCTGCACGGTGCGTGCCGCAGGGGCGCCGGCCTTACCGGCCGTTCGGGGTGCGGAAGCGGTGCGCGGGGTCGAGCTTTTCACCGTCCCATGTGCGGAAACGCCGCGACCGGCGGTACGCGGGCGTGCGGAGGCGCCGCGCAAGGGGCGGGCCGGCTGCGCGGCTCGTCTGCCTGTGCGGGTTGCTCGGGAGGGTTGGCGGCCTGCGCCGCCCTGTGGTGTCCTTTGGGTTGCCATGGCGGTAATTATGTCATTTCGCCTACAGGCGCGAGGGGGTTTGACTTGACTTGTTACAATAAACCCAAACACCCTTCACCCGCACGGCCGCGCAAAGGGGACGTGCGTGCGAGGTGACGAAAGCATGGAAAGCAGCTTCCTAAGGAGTGAACCATGAGCAATGAAACCAGGCGCATCCTGCTGGTGGAGGACGAGAAGGCCATCCGCGATGCCGTAACCGCATATCTTGAGCGCGAGAACTATTGGGTAACCGCCGTCGGCGACGGCCAGGAGGCGCTGGAGGAATTCTCCAAGCACCACTTCGACCTGGTCATCCTCGACCTCATGCTCCCGCGCGTTCCCGGCGAGCGCGTCTGCCGCGCCATCCGCGACAACTCCGACGTGCCCATCATCATGCTCACCGCCAAGGGCGAGGTCGAGGACCGCATCATCGGCCTGGAGCTGGGCGCCGATGACTACCTGGTCAAGCCGTTCAGCCCGCGCGAGCTGGTCGCCCGCGCCCGCGCGCTGCTGCGCCGCGTGCACGCCGATTCCGAGCCTCAGCGCGAGGTGCTCGAGTTCGGCGAGCTCACCATCGACGTGTCCGGCCACAAGGTCATGGTCTCCGGCAAGGAAATCGACCTCACGGCTAGCGAGTTCAAGCTGCTCACCACGCTGTCCCGCTATCCGGGCCGCGTGTACTCCCGTATGGAGCTGGTCGAGAAGGTGCTCGGCTACGACTTCGAGGGCTACGAGCGCACCATCGACTCCCACGTGAAGAACCTGCGCGCCAAGATCGGCGACAACCCGCGCAACCCCAAGTGGCTGCACACTGTGCACGGCGTGGGCTACCGCTTCGAAGACCCCACCAAGCAGGGTCAGTAAGCTAGCCGCCGCGCGGCCGCCAGCGCTCGGCCGCGCCTCCCTTCCCAGAAGAAAGGCCGCGAGCCCACGTGGATACCGATACCAACACAACGCAAGACGCTCCTTCGACCGGCTCCGCCACCACGGGGCCGGTCGTGGTTGAGCGCCCCTCCGAGGAAAAGAAAAGGCGCAAGCCGTACCAGGGCGTGGTGAACTGGTGGAACAGCCTGACGTACACCACGCGTATGACCATGGCATTCGCCCTGATCGCCGCCATGACCGCCATGGTGGCCATCGGCGTGCTGTCGTTCGTGTGGCAGCAGCACTTCCACACTTACACGCAGGAGAACATGGAGTCGCTCGCCGAAAGCACGGCGACGCGCATCGAGGAGGTGTACAACACCTCCCATACCCTGCACGACCCGCAGGTCGAGGCCGTGGCGAAGTATGCCGAAAGTCTGAACAGCGGCGTGGGCGTGGCCGTCATCGACAACACCACGGGCAAGGCCGTGTACGATTCCTCGGCCGTCGCCATCGACGACGGCACGGGGTCGTCCCGAAGCGAATCGGGCGCGGGCATGTCGCCGAGCTCGGACAGCGGGCGCACCCTGGCGCCGCCGGCAAGCGCCAGCCAGCAGTTCGCCAGCGCGCCCATCGAGTACGGCGGCGCGGCCGTGGGGTCCGTGCGCATCTGGGTGTACGGAAGCGAAACCCTGCTCACGCAGGCAGACGAGCAGTTCTCCAACAACTCCTACCAGGCAATGGTGTTTGCCACGGTGCTGGCCATCGTGCTGGCGTCGTGCATCGGCTTCCTGTTCGCGCGCACCCTGGTGCGCCCCGTCAACACCATGGCGCAGACCGCCCGCGCCATCAAGGAAGGCGACCTGTCGGCGCGCGCGGGCATCCGCGGCGAGGATGAGATCGCGCGCCTGGGCATGACCTTCGACGAGATGGCCGACTCCATCGAGCGCGACCGCAAGCTCGAACGCCGCCTCACCACCGACGTCGCGCACGAGCTGCGCACGCCGCTCATGGCTATCCAGGCAACGGTCGAGGCCATGGTCGACGGCGTGTTCGATGCCGACGAGGAGCGTCTTGAAACGGTGAACGGCGAGGTCAAGCGCCTAAGCCGCCTGGTCGACGCCATCCTGAAGCTCTCGCGCCTTGAAAACCGCAGCACGCCCATGAAGAAGGAAGTGCTCGAGGTGGGCGACCTCATCAGCAGCATCATCTCCACGCACGAGGCCTACGTGTCCGACTCGGGCCTTAAGCTCATCTACGAGGTGGAGCGCGGCGTGCGCGTGCGCGGCGACGCGGATATGATCCGCCAGGCCACGGCCAACCTCATCTCCAACGCGGTGCGCTACACGCCCGAGGGCGGCACCATCACCGTCAGCGTTTCCAGCCACGAGGGCATGTGCGCCATCGCCGTGCGCGACACGGGCATCGGCCTTTCGCCCGACGAGGCGAAGATGGTGTTCTCCCGCTTCTGGCGTGCGGACGCCGGCCGTACGCGCGAAAGCGGCGGCCTGGGCATCGGCCTTTCCGTGGTCAAGGAGATCGTCGACCGCCACAACGGCTACGTGGACGTCGAGGGCGAGAAGGGCGTGGGCGCCTGCTTCACCATCAACCTGCCGCTGTACTACGAGGGCGACGAGCAGCGCGA
>JAUNWR010000044.1:0-13871 GCA_030540215.1 Coriobacteriia bacterium
GCCAGGCCGCGAAGGCCGCGCGCACCGAGGCCGTCATGTACGCGCAGCGCAACTGCTCGAAGTACTTCGAGTTCCAGTTCGTGTGGCCCGAGCTCATGGCCCGTATGGACAGCGACCAGATCCTGCACACGGCCATCGTGCAGTCCGTGGCGCGCCGTCAGGCGGCGGCGAACATGGCGGCGGCGTTCCCCGTGGCGGGAGCCGGCGCCGGCGTCGACCCGGGCGTGACCAGCGAGATCCGCCTGAACATAGCCGAATAGGGAAGGCGGCGCGGCGCAATGGACGTGTTCGCTGCCTTCATCGCGCCCGCTTTGGCGGGCGTGTTCGTCGGCGTGATGTCGGGGCTTCTCGGCGTGGGCGGCGGCACCATCATGGTGCCCATCTTCCGCCTGGCGTTCGGCATGAGCCCGCTCGCCAGCACGGCGACCAGCCTGTTCGCCATCATCCCCACGTCCATCTCGGGCGTGGTCGCGCATGCCCGTGCGAAAACCTGCGTGCCCAAACTCGGCCTGGCGCTGGGCGTGGGCGGCGCGGTCATGTCGCCGGTGGGCGTGTGGCTGGCAAGCGTCTCGCCCGGCTGGCTGGTCATCTGCGTGGCGGCGGTGGTCATCGGGTTCAGCGCGTTCAAGATGTTCAAGAAGGCCGTGAAGTGCGCGCCCGCGCCCCGCGCGGGGCGCGCGGGCGGCAGCGCGCAGGCTGCGTGCGCGAACGCCGCGACCGCTCAGCCCGCAACCCCCAAACCCGTTCCCGACCAGCCCGTTCTCTCCCGTAAACAGTACCTGCAGGGCGCGTGCATCGGCCTGGTGGCCGGCCTGGCCTCGGGTTACGTGGGCGTGGGCGGCGGCTTCATCATGGTGCCGCTTATGCTGGCCATCCTGGACATCCCCATGAGCCTGGCATCGGGAACGTCGCTCATCGCCATCATGATCTTGGCCATCCCCGGCGTCATCGAGCAGGGCCTGCTCGGCAACATCGACTACCTGGCGGGCATCGCCATCGTGGTGGGCAGCATCCCCGGCGCCCTGGTGGGCGCGCGGTTGGTGCGCGTGGTGCCCGAGCGGCAGCTGCGGTTCATCTTCGGCGGCTTTTTGCTGGTGGCGGCCGTTATGCTCATGCTCAACGAATTCGGTATACTGGGCTGACGCCGCACGCGGGCCTTTTCGGCTTGCCCGTCGTGCCCGATAAGGAAGGAGTCGGCGTATGAACGTCGATATGGAGGACAACCGCGCAAGGCTTCCGCGTTACTTCACGCTCGAGATGCTCATGTCGGTGATGGTGGCGCTGTCGGGCCTGGTGCTTATCTGGAATCTGGTGTCGCCTGTCGTCAGCGTGTTGGCGCTGTTCATCGCGGGCATGGTGTTCACTCTGTCCATCACCGTGCTCATCCGCTTGCTCATGGACCCCGACTCCGTGCGCGCGCGTCAATCCAGCAACGTGCTGCAGCTGGCAAGCCAAACCCTTGAGGCCATGGGCGAGGAAGGCCTGGACAGCAAATCCGCCCAGCGTATCTGCAGCCTGCTTCTGCCCTCCACCGCGGCTATCGCCGTGGCTATCACCGACGACCGCTTCATCCTGGGTTACGCCGGCTACGAGGAGTCGCACAACCTTTCGGGCAGCGTTATCCGCACGCATGCCACGTACTCCACGCTGTCCGACGGCAAGACGCGCGTGCTGTTCACCCCCGAGGAGATCGGCTTCCCCAAGGGGACCCATGGCATCAACGCCGCCATCATCGTGCCGCTGACCGTGGGCAAGGACGTGAAGGGCACGCTGAAGTTCTACTACCGCCGCGCCAACCACATCAGCGAAACCCAAAAATCCATCGCCACCGGCTTCGGCCAGCTGCTGTCCACGCAGATGGCGGCATCGGCGCTCGAGGAGCAGACGGCCCTGGCCACCAAGATGGAGCTCAAGATGCTCCAAAGCCAGATCAACCCGCACTTCCTGTTCAACACCATCAACACCATCGCGTCGTTTACGCGCACCGATCCCGCGCGTGCCCGCACGCTGCTGCGCGAGTTCGCGAAGTTCTACCGCAGCACGCTCGAGGATTCCGGCGACCTGATCGAGTTCCGTCGCGAACTCGAGCAGACGCAGCGTTACTTCATGTTCGAGCTGGCTCGTTTCGGCGAGGACCGCTTGGAGTTGATTTGCAACGTGGAGCCCGAGGTCGAGGATATGATGGTGCCGCCGTTCCTGATTCAGCCCCTGGTGGAGAACGCGGTGCGCCACGCCATGCCCTCCGAGGGCAAGCTGACCATCCGCGTGGAGGGCGTGCGCCAGGGAGACGACGTCATCGTCTCCGTCATCGACGACGGCAACGGCATGACGCAGGAGGCTTGCAACAACATCCTTCATCCCGGTTCCACCACGGGTTGCGGCATAGCCGTGGGCAACGTGCACGACCGCATCTGCGGCTATTTCGGCGCGGGAACGCATTTGGAAGTGGAAAGCGAGCTGGGTCAGGGCACCACGGTGCGCCTGGTTTTGGTTGAAGGCGCTTTAAGACAGTATTAGGAAACGAAAACGGCCCCGCGGATGCGGGGCCGTTGATTACGAATGGTGCCCGAGGCGAGAGTCGAACTCGCACGTCTTTCGACAACGGTTTTTGAGACCGCCGCGTCTGCCATTCCGCCACTCGGGCAATGAGCTTTACCATTGTACCGGATGATTCGGGTACGCACAACAGGAAATGGAGATGACTTCATGGTTGAGAACGCCGCATTGACGGAGATGCCGTCGGATGAGCTGCTCGAGCAGAACATCGACCGCTACCTTGATGAGCATTGGGAGGATATCGTCGCCGACATCGACAAGCTTGTGCGCATCCCCAGTTTCGAGGACCTTGGCGCAGCGACCGAGGGCGCGCCGTACGGTCCCGGCCCGCGCAAGGCGCTCGACGTCGCGCTTGCCATGGCGAACGATATGGGTTTCGAGGTTCACGACGACGACGGACATGTCGGCTATGCCGATTTTGCCGGAACCTCCGAGGAGCAGCTGGGCATCATCGGCCACATCGACGTGGTGCCGGCGGGCCCGGGCTGGCATTTCGAGCCGTACCAGGTCACGCGCAAGGACGGCTATTTGCTGGGCCGCGGCGTCATCGACGACAAGGGCCCGAGCGTGGTGGCACTGCACGCCATGAACCTGTGGCGCCGCATGCAGCTCGATGGCCAGGCACCGCAGCTTCCCTACACGCTGCGCTTCATCTTCGGTGTAAACGAGGAAACGCGCATGGACGACGTCCATTACTACCGCGCGCATCACGCCGACCCGGCGTTCCTGTTCACCCCCGATGCCGAGTTCCCCGTGTGCTACGGCGAGAAGGGCATCTACCACAGCCTTATGACCAGCGCCGATGTGCCTGTCGAACAGCGTACGGTGGTTTCGTTCGAAGGCGGCACGGCGGTGAACGCGGTGCCGGGGCATGCGCAGGCGGTGGTGCGCGTGGGGGCGTGCGAGCTTCCGACGGCGCAGGGCATCGAAGTGGAAGTGCTTGACGGACGCGATGCCGCGGCGGTCTTGGAGGCCGCCGGCGCACAGGCGGATGCCGCCGGGTGCCGCTTGGCGCGCATCACGGCCACGGGCCGCAGCGCTCATGCGAGCCTGCCGCAGGGCGGCGTGAGCGCCATCGGGCTGCTGATCGGCTACCTGCTGGAGAACGGCCTGGTCGGGGAAGGGGAGCGCGCCTACTTCCAGACGGTGGCGCGCATCGCGGCGGCAACGGACGGCAGCACGGTCGACCTCGCCTGCTCCGACGCCGATTTCGGCGAGCTCACCATCGTGGCGGGCCATGCCGCCATGCAGGGCGGCCGCTTCACGCAGACCATCGACGTGCGCTATCCCATCGCCATCACGGGCGACGAAGTGCACGCGAAGCTGGAGGCGCTGGCGAAGGCGGCGGGCGGCGCGTGCGAGAAGACGCGCGACGACGCGCCGTTCCTGCTCGACCCGCAGGGGCCGGCCATCCAGGCGCTGCTAGCCTCGTACAACCAGGCCACGGGCGAGGACGCCAAGCCGTTCACCATGGGCGGCGGCACGTATGCGCGCGAGTTCTCCCGCGCGGCAAGCTTCGGCCCCGAGAAGCCGTGGGAGCAGGCGCCCGAGTGGGTGGGCGGCATGCACGGTCCCGACGAGGGCGTGGGCGAGCAGCTGCTGAAAGAGGCCTTCCGCATCTACGCGCTCACCATCGGCAAGCTCATGCAGCTCGACTTATAGGGGAGTGGGGTCTTGTCAAGCATGCGCGCGAAAACCACCGTTCACCGCCGAAATCGACCGCTCAAACCCCTAACTCGACCGTTCGCAGCGCAAATTGTTGGGAAGAACGGTCTGCTTTGCATAAGGGAACGTCCCTATGCCCTGCCGTATGCTACACTGCGGGAAGAAACGATTCTCAGATTCGCCATCTGATAAAAGGAAAGCAAGGAGGCCCTACTTATGTTGAAAGCGATGATCGTCGACGACGAGGCCCCTGCGCGCTCCGAACTGAAGTTCCTGCTCGACGAACTGGGTCAAACGGAGGTCGTCGCCGAGGCGGCAAGCGTGCGCGAGGCCATCGAGAAGCTGAAGGAATATCCCTGCGACGTCATGTTCCTGGACGTGAACATGCCCGAGGCAACCGGCCTGCAGCTCGCCGAGGCCCTGCAGCACCTGAAGTTCCCGCCCGCGGTGGTGTTCGTCACCGCCTACAGCGAGTTCGCGCTTGACGCGTTCAAGGTCAACGCCATCGATTACCTGGTGAAGCCGGTCGAAACCGACCGCCTGTCCCAGGCCATCACCCGCGTTCGCGAGCACGTGCAGCTGCATGCGCAGGCCCAGAAGTCCGAGCGCATCCCGGTTGAGAAGGCCGGCAAGAAGATCCTCATCAGTATCGACAAGATTCGCTTCGTCATGGCGCGCGATGACTATGCGTACCTGCAAACCGACACGGACCGCTACTTCAGCACCGTCAGCCTGGCGCAGCTGGAGAAGCGCCTGGACGGCCACGGGTTCTTCCGCGTGCACCGCGGCTACCTGGTGAACCTGTCCATGGTCGAGGAGATCGAGCCCGTCGCCGGCGGCACCTTGCTGCTCACGCTCAACGGCGTGGACGAGAAGATCCCCGTCAGCCGCCGCCGCGTCTCCGCGCTGAAGAAGGCCTTGGGCCTGTAAGGCGCGTAGCGTGAATCAAAGGAACACGAAGGCCAGCGTAACGCTGGCCTTCTTTATTGTGCTGCTGGCATCGTTTGCGGCTATGAATGCGTTAACGGCAGGGAATCTGATGCAGGCGTGTCTGCAGGAAGCGGTGCTGGCGTTGGTGGCGCTTGTGGCTGTGAGGCTCGCTGTTCCCGACGCACTCAAAAGTTGTACGCAGTCCGTGCAACAACGGGGCATTGTGCGCTTTGCAACGCTCGCCTTGCTCTTAGTGGGCCTTGTCGGTGGTGCAATAACGCTTGTGATCTGGTTGTTTGCCAGCAGTAGCAGTATGACGGGCTTTGCGCCTGCTGTGCCGTCATCGGCTGCCGACCCGATGAGAAACCTGCTGCTCTTGTTAGGTATCTGTCTGCTCACCGGCGTGTACGAGGAGGCATTCGTACGCGTGCTGGGCATAGAGGCGTTCGAGGGCGCGATGGGGGAAGGCGGAGCCGCTCCTAGACGTGCTGCTTACGGACAAACTGCTGGCAAATCCGTTGGCGTCTCCAGTGATGTTGGCCATGGTGTTGCAAAGACGCCTATCGCTCTAGATGCCGCTGCGAAGCGTGCTGTCTTGGTCTCGGCGGTGTTGTTCGCGCTGCTGCACGTGGGCGTGCCTGATGTGTTGGCAGGCCAGCTGGTGCTTACGCAATCGGCAATGAAATTCGCGCAGGCGCTTTTGTTCGGCGTGATCCTGGGCGTGTTGTACGCACAAACCCGCCGGCTGTGGCCTTGCGCACTCATCCACGCCGGCTTCGATGTACTGTACCTGGCGCCAAACGTGCTCCTAGCAGGCACGATGCCCGAAACGTATGCATCGGGGACGGCAAGCGACACCGTGCTGCTTGCGGTGACGGTGCTTATGCTTGCGGGCGTGGTTTTGAAAATGCGCAAAGAAATTTCGCGATAGCACTTGCATGCGTGGTCATAAACGTGTAACATACATACCCGCTTTGAGAAATCAGGCGCCAATTCGCGGGCGTGGCGGAATTGGCAGACGCGTACGGTTCAGGTCCGTATGGGGGCAACCCCATGGAGGTTCAAGTCCTCTCGCCCGCACCATTCGAAATCGAAAGACCCGCTTCGGCGGGTCTTTTTGCGTCTTGGGAAGATGTGCTGCTTTTGTCCCGCAAGAGGGCGCAAGATAATTCGAAATTCACTCTTGCGCGGAACGGGCAAATCACGTAACATATCTTCTTGCCTTGTTAAGGCGCCAATTCGCGGGCGTGGCGGAATTGGCAGACGCGTACGGTTCAGGTCCGTATGGGGGCAACCCCATGGAGGTTCAAGTCCTCTCGCCCGCACCATTCGAAATCGAAAGACCCGCTTCGGCGGGTCTTTTTCGTATGCAAGGGCAATTGCAGAGCTTCTTCCGGTTCTTTATCGCGGGGTAATCCGCTACTGCGTTGATTGCTCCTGCTCCTCATGGGCATGGTGGTTCGCAGCTGCGGTACTCCTATCGCTCCTGCAGCATTTATTTTCGTGGCAGGTTTTGCCGCAGGGTTGTCATTTTTCTGCGACGACTTCGCGTTCGTTCCGCAAACCTACCTATTTCGGTGTGAAACGCTGTGCTTCATTCTTGTTGACGCAGCGTTGCTTTCTTCGGGCCAGTTTCGCTTGCTACTATAGTGCGGAAACCTTAATACCGTGGCGTTGATCCCCGAAGGAAGTATGCTTATGGAAATGCTCGAGTTCGTGCTGCTGTTGTTGGCGGCGGTGCTTGTCTCCGCCGTGCTCGACCAGGTCACCCCGCGCGTGTCGCTGCCGCTGGTGCAGATCGCGTTGGGCGCCGTCATCATCTTGTTGGTGGGCACGCCCGTCGACGTGGCAATCGATCCTGAGCTGTTCCTTGTGCTGTTCATCGCCCCTTTGCTGTTCGACGAATCGCGGCATGCGAGCAAACGCGGGTTGTGGGATAACAAAGGGGCCATCGTGTCCCTTGCCGTCGGCCTCGTGCTCGCCACGGTTCTGGTGGTCGGGTTCGTGCTGAACTGGCTGGAACCCTCTATCCCGCTTGCGGCGGCATTCGCCCTGGGCGCGGCCTTGGGGCCCACCGATGCCGTGGCCGTCTCGGCCCTTGGCAAGGACATCCACCTGTCCAGCCGTCAGAAGTCGCTGCTCTCCGGCGAGGCGCTCATCAACGACGCATCTGGCGTCGTGTCGTTCCAGTTCGCTATAGCCGCGGCCATCACAGGCTCGTTTTCCCTGGCCAACGCCGCGCAAAGCTTCGCTATCAGCTTCTTCGGGGGTATTGCGGTCGGCTTGGTGGTGGGCCTGCTGGCGGTGCTTGCACTCGGTGCCATCCGTAGCTACGGCTACGAGAGCATCACGGTGCACGTGGTGTTCGAGGTGTTCACGCCCTTTATCACGTTCCTGACGGCCGAGCATTTCGGCACCAGCGGCATCCTGGCCGTGGTAGCTGCCGGCCTGCTCATCGCGCTGATGCCGCATAAGCCCACGCCCGCTGCTGCGCGCTTGAAGCTTGCGTCGAACAGCGTGTGGGAGGCGCTCGTCTTCGTCATCAATGGCGTGGTGTTCGTCATGCTGGGCATGCAGCTGCCGAAGGCGGTCATGCCGTCGTGGCACAGCAGCGAGACCAGTTCGCTTTTGCTGTGCGCACTGGTGCTTCTCGTCACGGCGCTGGTAGTGGGCGTGCGCTTCCTGTGGGTGCTCATCATGGAGCGCATGCATCGCAGCTCCAAGCCGCGCACGGGCGGGCAGTTGGTGCGCGATGCCCTGGTCACCACGCTTTCGGGCCCGAAGGGCGCCATCACGTTGTCCATCATCATGACCATCCCGTTCACTCTTTCCACGGGCGAGGCGTTCCCTCAGCGCGACAATCTGATCTTCCTGGCGTCGGGCGTCATCCTGTGCACGTTGCTGTTGGCGAACTTCGTGGTGCCGCTGCTTGCGCCGAAGGAGCAGGCCTCCGAGCAGGACGAACAAGCGGTGAATGCGGCCCACATCGAGATCCTCAAGCGCGTCATCCGCCAAATGCGCGAGCAGAAGACGCCGACCAATGAGGCCTCCACGCAGATAGTCATTCGGCAGTACAGCGAGCGCATCAAACGGCTGCGGCGTAAGAACACCTCCGCCCCGTGCTTGCTCGAGCTGCGCGCAACGGCCATCGAGCAGCAAAAGGCCCAGGTGGATAAGTACATCCGCGAAGGACGAGTCTCCCGTGCCGAGGGCGAGCGCGAGATTGAGCGCCTTGAAAGTTCTCGTCGCACGCTTTTGCGCGCGCATACGCGCCGACAGGCGCTGGGCGAGGTGTGGAGTCGCCTGAAGGTGGGCACCGTGCACACGGCGCGTCGCGTCGATCGCGCGGTTCGCCACGTGGTGGACGACGAGGCCCAGATCGAGCAGCATCGCCAGCTTCGCATCGAGCTGGAGGAATGCGCGCTTGCGTACTACGAGCTTCGCATGAAAGACGAGAACCTCGAGATCGCAGACGGTGCGGGCGTGCTTGCGGCGGAATGCCGCTCCACGCTGGCGTTTTTGCGCGCGGCCAACGAGCCGGAGAAGCTAGCCAGGGCCAACGTTGCGGGCAGCGTCGTCGGCATGGATGCCGGCGGCATGCGCGGAGCGCTCGAGGGCATGGACACGCAGAAGATCCAGGTGATCAAGGCACGTGTGTCCGACGTTGAGGCCGATGCGCTGCGCATCGAGCTTGAGGAGATCCAGGCGATGCGCGACGAGGGCGCCATCAGCCGCGAGACTGCGCGCAACCTGCGCGAAGAAGTATACTTGCTTCAAATGACCATTGGAGATTAGGAATCGAATGAGCTCGTACACCACCATCGAGGGGCGCGCCGTCGCCGAGATCGAGGAGAAGAAAAGCCGCTTCATCGCCAGTTTGGCCCACGTCGAGACCGAGGAAGAGGCGCTGGCGTTCCTCGAGGAGATCCGTGCGGCGAACCGCATGGCGCGTCACAACGTGTACGCGTACATCCTGCGCCAGGGCGGCGCGGGCGCTGCAGGGCGCGTTCGCTATTCCGACGACGGCGAGCCTCAGAAAACTGCGGGCCTGCCTACCCTTGAGGTGCTGCAGCATGCGGGGCTGACTGATGTGGTGTGCGTGGTCACGCGCTATTTCGGCGGCGTGCTGCTGGGCACGGGTGGCCTGGTGCGTGCGTATACCCAGTCAACCCAGGCGGGTATCGATGCCGCGCAGCTGGTGGTGGTGTCGCGTTGCGTTGACCTGCGCATTCGTATAGCATATCCGCGTTACGAGCAGTTGATGCGCCTGGCGGAAGACCACGGCGCCAGGGTGTTGTCAACCGACTTCGCCGATGCGGTCACCATGAACCTGCGCATGCTCGACGGCACGCAGCAACCCTTGCTTGATGCACTGACGGCGCTAGAGCGCGGCCAAGAGGACGTAGAGGTCAGTGACCCTATAGACGCAGCTTTCTAGGACGTGTACTGGTCCATGAAGTCCAGGATCTCCTGGCGGGAGTGCAGGCCCGTTTTCGCGTAGATGCGCTTGATGTGAGCGTGTGCGGTGCTGGGGCTGATGTAGAGCTCCTCGGCGACGCGCTTCTGCGTCCAACCCAGCGCGTACAGCGCAAGCACCTCGATCTCGCGATCGGAGAGCAGGAACTGTTTGCCCATCTGCTCGGCGTTGTTCCGCATGGTGGCCTTGCGAATGTCGGCTATGGAATCGCCCTCGTCGAGACCCATCAGCCGCACCAGTCGCATCCCATGCGTGGAACCAGGCTGCGCGTCGCGGCTCTCGTCCGCGGCTTCATCTTGCTCGACGCTTTCGACGGGCGCTATGCCTGCGCACTGCAAGGGGTTCGAGGCGCCGACTGCGCCGGCGGCGCCGGCGCCCATAGGCGCCGCATTTGCGCAAGCGGCGCACTCGCTGTATTCGCCAGCGTTGTTTTTCAGGATCGTAAGAGCTTCCACGTTCGCCTTCGCCCGCTCCAGCTGCTTCTCCAAGCGCTCCATGCGGCGTACGTGCAGATCGTGGCGCTCATCGGCTTCCATCTGGGAGACCTTGAGGAACTGGCCGAGCGCGACCTGCGTGGAGATGACCACGCAGGTGCCCATGACGGCGTTGATGAGCAGATCGTTCGTGGAAAGCGATTGCACGTTTATCAGCGTCACGCGCGCGATGGCGCGGCAGCCGAGCCATACGATCCAGCCGCCCAGCGCGTAGTAGTACGGGTCGCGCCAGCCGAAGCTCATGAACGCGATGATGATGTACCAGGCGAACGCCACCAGCAGCGCGTTGAGCGTGGTGGTGAACACGGCGCCGATATCCGGCATGCCGGGGAAGGCCGCGTACAGCACCAGCGCGATGCATGCCAGCAATTCCAAGAGGATGAACATGCCCACGGTCATGACGCTCTTGCGCTTGCGCATCATCATGGAAATGACGATGATGCAGATGGCTATGGTGAGCAGGCCATATGCAACTCGGGTGGCAGGTTGGAACGCGATGGGCACGCCGTCGGGGTAGCCCCGCAAAAAGCCGTCCACGATGGAGAGCACGCCGATGCTCGTTGCCGTTGCCGTGAGGAAGCGTTTGCTCGACAGCAGCGTGGTGGCGAATCCGAAGAAGTCGTCGTTGGGCGTGAACGATTCGATATCGTTCGCCAGTTTGTTCTTGCGGGCGCTTAGCATACAGGGGAACTGCAGAAGGGTGAGCGCGGCGGCAACGTAGAAGCCGTAGGTGCCGATGAGCGAGCAAATGTAAATCTCCACCTCGCTGATGGCAAGGGCGCTGAACACGTACAGCACGGCGGTGGTGCTGCCGCATCCCCGGGCGCGGCGCAGCCAATAGAAGATGGCGAACGATCCGAAGAACGTGACGGCCACGCATAGCCAGAAATGCACGTTCGGCGAGAAGACCCCTGCGAGGTGGATAAGGGGCAGGATAAGGACACATGCCGTTTCCAGCACGATGCACGCGCGCATGATGCGGTTGGTGGTGCGCTTCTTCAGGCGGATCTTCCGCGTTCCGATGACCAGCAGGATAACGGCCATGATAGAAAGCGCCACAAGCATGGCGCCATCGGTGAATATTCCCTCATCGGTGTGGGTATAGCTGCCGTAGCCGGCGACGATGAGGCCGGCGCGTGCGAAGCACAGGCCCAAGATGGAGGGGATGAGCGGGATGTACAGGCTGAGCAGTTTCATGCCGGTTGGCATGGGGTGAGCGGCATCATCGGGCACAAGGCGATCTGCGCGCGTTTGAGCGCTCGCCTTCGCACCGACGGCGTTCGAGATGCTTATCGGTCGCTCGGAAGCCGACGCCCCCGTGTGCCCTTGTATGCGCTGGGCGATCGAATCGCCCGCTTTGCTGATGCCCACTGCCCCTCCTGGTTTTCGACGGTGCGTTTTGCCAGGTGGCCGTCCCCTTCCCCAAAAGGCCGGCTTACTTGTTCGCAAATTCCCTCAAAGAGGGTATGCGCGAAACGCCATGTTCGCCATCATAACATATGGAAAATAACGCATAGTAACAGCAACGTTAACTGTAGGGGGTATCGATATGGCGAACGAGCAGGAAATAACGTTCGATGAACCGGATGAGGGCCGTGATATCTATCACGAGCCGGACGATCGTGCGCTCATCCGCACGAAGGATGTGTATCAGACCGAGCTGGACAACGGCGTGGAAGGCTACTCGGAAACGATGCTCGCCATCGTGGCGAACTTTAAGAACGCCGGCAAGCCCGAGGGCTTCAACGTGCAGAGCATGGTGGGCAAGTCCAAGCGCGGCGAAGTGGCGTTGCGCCTGTTCGCCGTGGTGGACGACTCCGTCGCCGATCCGGTGTTCGTGAAGGTGGGCTTCAAAAGCCGCGGATGCCTGGCCATGACCGGTTGCGCAAGCGCCATCTGCTCCATGATCGAGGGCAAGACGTTCTCGCAGGCGCTCGAATTGACGCCCAAGGACGTGGAAGCCGCGGTCGATGGCGTGCCGAAGGGCAAGGGGCACACCACCCTGTTCGCCATCGAGGCCGTGCGCGGCCTGGTGGGCGACTGGATGTACCGTTGCGGCATGCCGCTTGCGGAGATGGACGAGAAGCTGCCCTGCGACGAGATGTCGGTGGCGTGCCTGATGTGCGAGCACTGCAGCCTGCGCGACACGCGCGTCGAGATGAGGGTCAACGAAGCCATTGCGAAGCAGAAGGCCGGCGAGGCGAAATGAGCGAGCAGATGAAGACGGCCGGGGAGTCCCTGGGCCAGGATATCGTTTCAGAAGCTGTGGAATCGGCCGTGGGGGAGGCGGCAGCCGAGCAGAGCGCCGCAAACGCTGCGGGTGAGGAAGCCGCTGCTGCGACGCAGGGCCCTGCCGCCGATGGTGCCGGTACGGTGCATGAAGCCGCTGCGGCCGATGTCGACGAAGCGCCTGAAGTGTCCGCTGCCGACGAGCCCACGGAGGAGGAGCTTGCGGCCGCACGCGAGCTGGCCGAGAACAACGCGCTTGCCGACGTGTTCGATGACGTGCGCAAACAGTCTGCCGACAGCCACCTGGTCACGCCCGAGCGCTGGCCCGAGATTGGCCTGGTGCCCGAGCATATGACGGACGAGGACTTCGAGATGTTCGTGTACGAATGGCTCGAGGACTACCAAGAGGAGCACAAGGACGAGATCGAAGCGGAACGCGCCGCCGAGCGCGAGAAGGCTGCCGCGGTTCGTTCGGCCACCCGAGCGGTGGGCGTGCCTCCGAAGATCCCGAACCGCCGCTTGGCGCAGATCGAGGCCGACAACGAGGAGAAGGCGGCCGAGGCTGCCGATAAGGCGTCGGAAGCTGCTGACCGGGGTTCCGCTGAAGCCGAACCCGCGGCAGCCGATGCCTCCGCGCAGCCCGGCAACGCCGCGGGAGCTGCCGAAAGCGCTGCCGCCGTCGCAGCGCCTACGGCTTCCGAACCCGCCCCGGCTTCCCCCGATAACGCGGGTGACAATGGGCAAGCTGCCGAAGACGAGCAACCCGTTGAGGACGACAGGAGCCCCTTCGCCGGCCTGCGCATCCCTGAAGGCTACCGCCTTGAGCAGATCGAGGGCGAATGGGTGCTCGTGGAGGACGAGAACGCCGCACCCGTGCGCAAGGAGATCAAGTGCAACCGCATCAAGGTGCTCATGGGCATGCATAGCTACTACCTGTACGACGAGACGCTCATGACCGCCAGCTATGCGCGCTGGGCGTTCCTGGCTGCCGAGGACAATCCGGTGGTCACGTTCGTCGAATGCGTGCGCGAGGATTCGCGTGTGTACCCGCGCCCTTATGCCGCCGAGTGCCTGAAGAACCCGCCCTTCCGCATGACCGACGAGCAGATCGAGGAAACGTGGCAGGCAGTGCGCGATTCCGGCAACTATCCGGACATCGAGCGCACCGAGGCGTCCAATGGCGACGTGTACTACTATTCCACGCAGTATCTCGAGTCCGGCTATGCGGCATCGCTAGCCGAATACGATGCGGTGGAGCGCCCCGCCGACGTGTAGCGCCTGATGAGGGTCTAACGCGCAGTCATAGGTAACGCAATGCGCCCCCGAGCGGTTTCGCTCGGGGGCGCATTTTTTTGCGACAGGATGTCATTCCACCCTCTTCTCTTCTCTTCTTGTATCCCTACAAATGGGCGCCCTTTGGAATTCACGCCAGCCTTTGGGAGAGCGAAACCGTTTCCCCTGGCTCATGCCGGCCGACTTGGGAAAACGGCGGAGTACAGACGCGGCTCTTATCCCATAGC
>JAUNWR010000045.1:0-13866 GCA_030540215.1 Coriobacteriia bacterium
GTCATCACATAACCCTCGCCGAAGCCAAGCTGATACGCATACATCCCCAAAACCGGCACGTTCCCCACCGCCATGGCGCGAACGGTGCCAGGGAACCGGCTGAGGGACGCCTCGCCGAGTACCCGATGCGACCCAAGGTCCACCAAGTAGGCGCGCGCCAAGCCGGAAGCATCGAAGTTCTCGAACGACACCGTCACCAGGCAGCGGTCATCGGGCAGCACGGCGCATTGCAGCACCGCGCTGGCCTGCGGATACGTTGGAAGCACCGCGCCTTCGATCTTCGCCTCGCTCACCTTCGACGGGTCCTTCTCGTCGATGGTTTCCAGATACAGGTTCTCGCCGACCGCACGCAGGAAGCAATGCGACCCATCGTCACGGGAGAACACCGAGGAGATGCCGACGCCTTCGTCCAGAGGGTCGGTCTCCAGCTCATAGAAGCCATGCTTGCCAAAGCTAACCAGGCCGGACGGCGAAAACGGCACGTGGATCTCCTCGGAATACACCTCTTCCCCATCGGCCACGCCCAACAGGAAGCAACCCGCGGGGAACACCGCCTCGCAGACGCTGGTCGGCAAAACCTCGCCGGGATTGAGCTGATATCGCATGGAAACGGTTTCGCCGCTCACGTCCGCAGCGGAGAAGATGCGCCTTCCATCAATCACGAGATACGGGAACGCCTCGTTCTCGAGCGCCTTATAGAGTGCAGGATACGACATGGCGAACGTCACAGGACCCCAGTTCAGCAGCGTGGCAGGCTGCAGGGAAAGGGAGAAGTTGCCCGGAACCGGCTCGTCGGCATCCGACCAAGAAACGGTAACGGCACCGGAATCTTCGCCGCATTCGCCAAACGAGAACGTCAAGCCCGTGAAACCGCCGCCGATGCTTTCGCCGAAATTCGTGGAGGGATAGGTGGTCGGCGACACCTCCTGGCCGTCATACAGCATGCACCCGTACCCGTCGCCCGTAATCGCAGCGGGTGCGTAACCGATACCGTCGGAATGGGTGGCGTCCATGTCAGGGTCGACCAGCTCGATAAGCTGGTTGCCAGGTGCTCCGGAGGTGTTCTGGTATAGATAGTCGTCCCCCTCCGCGGAAAGCGCCGCCTGCACGCGGAAGAGCCTGAAGCCCGACGGCAGCTCGAAATCCTGGCCGCCGCGCTTGTACACCAGCGACTGGTTGCCGGCATAGCGATCGTATTGCAGCAGATAGAACGACGAGAACAAGCCCTTCGCCGGGTCGAGCAGATCCTCGGAATCGGACACGGCGATAAACCCGCCGCACTCGGCAAGGTCGGAGCTCGTGAACGCGGAAAGCACCTGATCGATCGAATGCTCGTCGTAGTGCTGCGCTACGCCACCGCGCTGCACGTCGACCCCATCGGCGTTCGCGACCACGCGCACGACCTTGCTTTCATCGATCCAACCGAGCATCCATTTAAAGAAGGCGTTGGTGTCGCCGGCGTTATTGTCCATCAGGTCGAACGTCAGGCATCCCGAGCGCCCCGACACGTCGATCGTCGACCTCCGATAGCTATATAGATCGGGAAGGCCGAGCACATGGCCCGTCTCGTGAATGAGCGTTGAAGCCGCCATCTCCGCAGCGGAGTTGTCGGCCAGCAGGCACGCGTTCCACAGGCGTTTGCCGTCCCATGAACGCTCGTACACCTCGGGAGGAGCCTGCTGCGGCACCGTCCATTCCTGGCTCCACCAGGTGCTTCCCCACCCGGCATCGGGCCCGGCGAAATGCAGGTACACGCAATCGATGTACCCATCGCCGTTTCCATCGAATTGCGAAAGGTCCAGGGTCTCGTCAAGCTCATCAAGCGCTTCGACGAACAGCAAGTTGATGTCGTGCTGATAGTAGCTGCGCTCGTGTTTCGCCTGATAGTCCACGGCGGTTCCGGAGATGTCGAGCGCGCCGTAACTTGCGCGCTCATAGTAGGCGTGCAGGCTTTCATACGGGAACGCGGACGTGCCGCCGCCGTTGATGAGCGCATCGAGCGCCTCAAGCGTATCGTCGTCGGCAAAGGAATGGTCCGGGAACGACACGCGCAACGCCAGCACGTGTCCGACGCCGACCGTGGCCATACCGCTTTTCCAAGTCGAAGGAACCGCGGAGCGCAGCGAGAACATATCCGCGCCCTGGCCAAGCGCCGCCGCTTGCCGCGCAAGAGCCTGCTGCGTGAGGTCGGCGGACAGCTGCGCATGGCCGAGGCGCTCGGCAACCTGGACGCGCTCGTCGAGAGAACCATCCGCACGGTAGCTTTCGACTTGCTCCTGGGTGGGGACGCACGGCGAGCCTTGGTCGCCGACACCGGTGGCGTCGACGGCAAACGCCGAAGCAGGCGCGGTCGCGAACGCCAAGGTCAGGACGACGACCGCAACCGCGCTGGAAGCGACGATCTTCACCTGACGCGCAAGGGTATCAACGGTGGACGATTGATTGCTCATGCGGTTCCTTTCGCAAGGGGGGCCCGTCATCTACCTGCCGGTTCACGCCCTACGGAGCTTGAGAGCGAAACGGAGACGGAGATGCGTTCATTATGAACAGGGGACGGAGGTGTGTTCATGCGGTCGTCGTCTCCTGTTCACCCTGTGTGTAAAGAGAGCGGCTGCCGCAAAACGCAGCAACCGCCCACTGGCAAAACAATATCAGGTGGAACTATACAGCCCTGGGAGGCCCCGGTCAAACCTATAATCCGTAAAACTCCGTGGTCAATGGGCGTGCGAACAGGTCCTTTGCCGCCGCTTTCGGGTCGGCGCCTTCCCACACCACGCTACGCACCACGTCGGTGATGGGAAGCTCGACGTCGTAGGCGTCCGACAGCGTTTTCAGCGTTTTGCACGCCAGCGCGCCTTCGACAACCATGTGAGTACGCTCGCGATACGCGTCAAGCGTGCCGCCCTGCGCCAGCTCCACGCCGAACGAACGGTTGCGCGAATGCTCGGAGGTGCACGTGGCGATCAAGTCGCCCGCGCCGGCCAGGCCCATGCACGTGATGGCCTGCCCACCGCACTTCACCGTCAGGCGGCTCATCTCGGCCAAGCCGCGCGTCATGAGCATGGCCGCCGTGTTGTCGCCATAGCCCAAGCCATACGCCACGCCCACGGCAATGGCGATGACGTTCTTGAACGCGGCGCACAGCTCCACGCCCGTGACGTCGTCGCTGGTGTAGGTACGGAACGTCGGCGAGGCGAACAGGTCGCGGAACATCACCGCCGTGTCCTGGCCCGACGATGCGATGACGGTGCCCGCAGGCTTCGCCTTGATGACCTCCTCGGCATGATTGGGGCCCGAAAGCACCGCCAAGCGATCCTTGTTGCCCAGCTCGGACTCGAACACGCCCACGGGCAGATAGCCGCTTTCGGCCTCCACGCCCTTCGAGCAGATGATGATCGGGAACTGATCGTCCACCACATCGGACAGGGCGCGCGCCACGCCGCGCAGCAGGTTCGAGGGCGTCACGATGACGGCAGCCTTCGCACGATGCAGCGCATCGCGGTACGACGTGGTGGCCACGATGTTATCGGACAGCTTCGCATCCGAGAGGTAGCGCGGGTTGACGTGCTCGTGGTTGATGCCGTGCACCACCGAATCCTTGCGCGCCCACAGGCTCACGTTATGCCCGTTGAGGGCCAGCGTCTGCGCCAACGCGGTTCCCCACGAACCGGCGCCGATGACTGCAACCTTCATGTCGTCGTCCACTTTCCTTACGCTTCCTTATCCTTTTTCCCGATGCGGCGCTCGTTGCCGGCGCGCAGCCGTGCGATGTTCTCGCGGTGCGCCCACACCACCGTAAGCGCCGCCACCGTGGTGCACACCCACGCCGCCGGAGCGAACGTGGCGTACAGGAAGTAGTACGCGGCGAACAGCGGGCACGCCGCGGCAGCGGCGATGGAGCCCACCGACACGTATTTCGTGGCAAGCACCAGCACGGCGAAGATGGCCAGCTCAAGGCATGCGCCCTGCCAGCCGAACGTCACGAACAGGCAGCCGACGGCCACAGCGATGCCCTTACCGCCTTTAAACCCTAGCCAAGGGCTGAAGATATGCCCCCACACGCAGCCCAGGAAGGCCACGGTGACAAAATCGTCGTAGCCGACCACATGGCCCGACAGCGACATGCCGCCGCCGAACATGGCCGCGGCCGCGGCCGCGATCAGGCCCGATACGATGCCCTTGCCGAAATCCAGCACGAACACGGCGCTGCCGCCAACCTTGCCCATGGTGCGCATGGCGTTGGTGGTGCCGATGTTGCCCGAGCCGTGCTCGCGGATGTCGGTGTGGTAAAACACCTTCGAGATGATGACGCCCCAGGGGATGGACCCCAACAGGAAAGAGACGGCGAAAACCCCTAATGCTCCCAGCAGTTCCACAGCGAATCTCTCTTAATCTTTCTTCTTGAACTTCATACGGATGGGCGTGCCCGTCAGGTCGAACGACTTTCGCAGTCGGTTCTCCAGGAAGCGCTCGTAGTTGTCGTTGACCAGGTCGGGGCGGTTCACGAAGAACGTGAACTGCGGCGGGCAGGTTGCCGTCTGCGTGACGTACTTCATGCGCAGGATGGCCTTGCCCTTCGACACGGTGTGGCCGCCCTCGCGGATCTCGCCCAGCCAGACGTTAAGCTGGTTGGTGGGGATGTTCTTGCAGAAGTTCTCGTACGCGACGTCGACGGCTTCCCAGATGCGATGGACGGACTTGCCCGTGAGCGCGCAAGTGGCCACAACCGGGGCATAGCCCACGAAGGTCATGCGGTCGGTGATCTTCTCGCGCACCTCGGCCTTGGCGTCGGGGCCCTCAACCAGGTCCCACTTGTTCAGCACGATGACCATGGCGCACTGGCGGTCGGCGGCGAAGCCGGCCACGCGCTGATCCTGGTCGGTCAGGCCGATGGAGCCGTCGATGACAAGGATTGCCACGTCGGCGCGGTCGATGGCGCGCATAGCGCGCACGAAGCCGTAGTACTCCACGTCCTCGTCGATCTTGCTCTTCTGACGCAGACCGGCGGTGTCGACGATGGTGTAGCGCTGGCCGTCGTGCTCGATGACGGTGTCGATGGCGTCGCGCGTGGTGCCGGCGACGTTGGACACGATGGAACGGTCGTCCGAGGTCAGACGGTTGGTCAGCGAGGACTTGCCGGCGTTGGGGCGGCCGATGATGGCGATGTTGATGCCGCCGTCCTCTTCCTCGTCGTCAGCGGTCTCGACCTTCTTCAGGTCCTCCACCACGGCGTCGAGCAGGTCGCCCGTGCCGTTGCCGTGCAGCGAGGAGACCGACCACGGATCGCCCAGGCCCAGCTGGTAGAACTCCCAAACCTGGTCCATGGTGTCGGGGTTGTCCATCTTGTTCACCACCAGATACACCGGCTTGGAGGTCTTGCGCAGCACGCGCGCCACCTCCTCGTCGTCAGCGTTGATGCCGGTGCGTCCGTCGACGATGAACACGATGACGTCGGCCTCGTTCACGCCGGCGAACGCCTGCGTGCGGATGGAGCTTTGGAACGCGTCGTCGTCGCCCATCTCGATACCGCCGGTGTCGATGAGCTTGAACGGCACGCCGTTCCAGTCGGCGATGTGATACGAACGGTCGCGGGTGACGCCGCGCATCTCGTGCACGATGGCCTCGTCGGCCTGGGCAATGCGGTTAACGAAGGTGGACTTGCCGACGTTCGGCCGTCCAACAACCGCCACAATGGGCAGAGCCATATCAAATCCTTTTCGGTTGAGGAAAATACTACGTTTGCGGCGCCGCTATCCGCGCGCCAGTTCGACGAGTTCCGGCAAGAACCCAGTCGCGTTACAGGATACCACGCTCACGGGCACGCCCGCCGCCTTCCCCATATCCTCCAACGTTGCGTCATCGAGCGTGACGCCGTCGTCGTTGAAGATGACCTTGGGGACCACGTACGTCCAGCCCGGGTGCTCGGCCGCATCGGTGCGGATGGCCTCGACGATGTCGCAGCTGCACAACAGCCCCGTGACGTCGACGTTCCCGCCGAAAAAGCGGTTCTCCACGAACAGCGGCTCCACCACCCCGGCAAGCGGGCCGCGCGAGAACAGCGGACGGAAGAAATGCGGCGTGGCCATGCCGGCGATGTAGCGCACGCGCATGCCCGCCTGCTTGAGCGCCTGCGCGGCCTGCGCGTCAAGCCCGGCAGCTTCCGCCGCCTCCCAGTCGTCCACGAACGAGCGGATGATGCCCACGCCGTCCTCGAACATGCCGAAATCGCCGTAATGCTCGGTGGACGGAAGGTTCTCCAGCAGCGCATCGCCATAGGCGTTGCAATAGAACTCATCGGCGGCGAAGGCCCACAGGTGCCCGCGTTCGGCAAGGGCACGCTGTTGAGCAGGCACGATGGTGTCCATGGCGGCACGGGCGGCAACCGGGTCGTTGAAGCTTTTCGTGAAGCACGTCTGGTGCTTGGTGAAGCCCAGCGGCACGATGCAGATATCCAGGATGCCCGGGCGCGCGTACGCCCAATCGAGCGTCTCGCGCAGCGCGTCGCCATCGTTCTCGTCGGGCATGAGCACGATCTGGGCGTGGAACTCGATGCCGGCGGCAAGCAGGCGGTCCATCACCTCGATGCCGTGCTGGGCATGCCGGCCGATGATGCGACGGCGAACCTCGGGGTTGGACGCGTGCAGGGAAACGCGCAGCGGGCTGATGTGCTGCTCGATGATGCGCGCCTCGTCCTCGGCCGACAAGTTGGTGAACGTGACGAACGTTCCCGACAGGAAGCTTAGGCGGAAGTCGTCATCGCGCAGGGTCAGCGACGGGCGCATGTCGTCGGGCAGCTGGCGCATGAAGCAAAAGATGCAGGCGTTGCGACACTGCTTGACGCCGTCGAACACCACGCCCGAGAACTCGAAGCCCCACTCCTCGCCTTCGTAGCGCTCAAGCTCCACCTCGCCGGAGTCGCCGTCGGTGTCTGTGTAGCCGAGGGTGATCACGTCGTCGGCGGTAAGCCAGCGCCAGTCGATCATGTCGCGCACGGGCTGGCCGTCCACGCTGGTGATGATGCAGCCCGGCGTGAAGCCCGCGTCATCGGCAGGGCTTTCGGGAAGCACCGATTCGATGACGGCCTTCGGGGGCTCGGGAGCGCGGCGCTTGCGGCAGCCCGCGAACTGCGCAGCCTGCTTCGCCACATCCTGAGGAGGATAAATTCCCACGTCAACACCGCCTTTCCGCTTCCGCTCACCCGTATGCCGTCGATTTTTCGCAGCATATCATGGTAGCATGCCACGCCCGCCAAGACACACGGTGAGAGCGCGACGCGGAAAATCAGCGCAACTGGGCAAGGGGCGGAACGGCGCCTACGACGCGGAGAACGACATGAGGGCGTCGCGGACGCTGCGATACTGGCGCTGGCTGACGGGCACGGCCTCGTCGCTGTCCATGACCAGCCCATCGCTTGAGGCCTGGACGACGTGCTCCATGTTCGCCAGATAGCTTTTGTGGCAGCGCACGAAGCTGCCGGGAAGCTGCTGCTCAAGCTCGGACAAGGCCGCGTACGATTCCAGCATGCGCTTATCCGAAAGCCTGACTAGCACCTTTCGCCCCATGCTCTTCACATACACCACGTCGACGGGGTCAACGATGTGCACGGTCCCGTTGGAGCGTAACGCAAGCGGGTTAGCCGCGCGATGGCCAAGCAGGCCGAACAGCTTGTCCAGGGCGTTGCGCGCCTCGGTGGGCGAATAGGGAGCCAGCAGCAGATACTGATGGTCGGTGCCGTACACCGCCGAAGTGTAGGCGGCGCGCGTGGTGCAGTACACGGTCAGCGGAAGGATGTCGCGGTCCTGAAGCTCGCGAACCAATGCGATGCCGGCGCGCTCGTCGGGATCGCACGTCGGTAAAGCACCGGGAGCGTCCACGGGAGCGAACAGCGCATCGATGCGCGGACTCTGCGAGATGCGCTTGCGCACCTGGGAAAACGCGCAGCTCTCCAGCTGGATCGCTCCGGCGCAGGGATGCTGCTCGATAAGCGTGCGCAGCGCAGCGGCCTCGGGCACGGCATCTTCGACGAGCAATATCCTGCACATGGTGGCAACCTCCGCATCACATTCGCGCCCCGGCGCGTTCGCAGCGCCGGTTCGGCTTCGTTTCATGCTTCAAGGCTAACCCGGTTTTCGCGAGATTTGTTGCACAACAAATCGCCCCGTTTCCACACCGCCCGAACACAAAACCGTCCCCGCCCTCACATGTCGGAACATGCACGGACGGGGACGGGTTACGTGGGGATATACGGGGAAGGCGACGCTACGGTAGCGGATAGGGAAACGCAGGCTGTCGGGCCCACCTGCAGGACGGCAGATCGCTACATGCGCTCCAGGCGCTGCACTACCTCGTCGATTTGATCGTCGGGGGTGCTGGCGCCAGCCGTGACGCCCACGGTGGAGCAGCCCGCGAACCACGCGGGATCAAGTTCGGCAGCCGACTCGATGTGATGCGTACGCGGGCATTCCGCGGCGCAAATCTCGGCAAGATGCGTGGTGTTGGCCGAATTGCGGCCGCCGATGATCACGATGGCGTCCATCCGCCCGGCAAGCTCCGCGGCGGCCTGCTGGCGCTGGCGCGTCGCCGTGCACACCGTATCCTTGACCTGCGCAGCAACGCCCTGGGCACGGATGCCCTCGAGCACGTCGTCAAGCGCATCGCGGGTTTGCGTGGTCTGCACGACCACGCCCACGTGCTCGGGCAGTTCACCGAGCAGGTCGGCGGCCGTTTCCGCCACGTGCACCTGCGCACCGGCCTCGTGGGCGTAAGCCACCAAGCCCTCCACCTCGGGATGACCCTCCTCGCCCACAACAACCACGTAGCCGCACTCCTCGGCAAGCGTGGCCGCGGCCTTTTGTGCACGCGCGACATGCGGGCATGTGGCATCGATCACGGGAAGCCCGCGCGCCTCCACCGAGCGACGCACGGCCGGGGTGACGCCATGGCTGCGAATGATGATGGCCCCGTGCGTGGCCTGCTCGGGTTCCTTGACGGCCAGCACGCCGCGCGCCTCAAGGTTCGCCACCACTTGGGGATTGTGGATGAGCGGCCCCAACGTGAACGCGCTACCATCCCCTTCGCTGGCCTTAAGGGCCAGGTCAAGGGCTCGTTGCACGCCATAGCATGCGCCTGCATTCTTGCTGCGGATGACTTCCATGTCCGGTCCTTTCGTATGGTTCGCGTCTCGCGGCCCATGCTCCCCCAAACCTGCTGTTACTGCTCGGCCTTCGCCTTCTTCGTGGGGCGCGTCAGCTCGATGGCCTCCTCGGGGGTGTGCTCGGGAATGGGATGAGCGGCGAACACCTCGGAGAAGTCGCGGCCGTCCGGGAACAGCGCGCGCATATCCACCTGCTCGCGCGGCACGCGCTGATGCAGCGCGAACACCTCGCGCATGGCGTACCACGAGCACCCGTCCAAGCGATCTTCCTTCGGCAGGAAGTCGAAATCGCTTACCACCAGGGGCTTTCCGTATTCCACCGTGATCTTGGGGAAATGCATGCGCTCGCCTTTGCGTTTGACGTTCTCCGCCTCGCGCACGCACATGGGCAGGATGGGCGCCTTGCCCATCTTCGCGATGAACGCCGCACCGGAGTGGATTTCGGGCGTTTTGCTGCCCTTGCCACGGCGCGTGCCCTCCGGCAGGATGCCCACCAGCTGGTTTCCCTTCAGCATGTGCGCCGCGCGCTTGATGGCGGTGCGGTCGGCCGAATCGCGCTTGATGGGGAACGCGCCCACGCGCGAGAGGATCTGCCCCGCCAGGCCGTGCGCGTTGCCGAACAGCGAGTCGCGGCCCATCAAGCGCACGAACTGGCTCGGGCGCGCCGCCACGTACATGAGCACCACGTCCAGAAACGACGTGTGGTTGGAAACCACCACCGCGCCGCAGCGGTCCTTGAACGCGCGAAGGTTCTCGCGCCCGTCAACGCGATAGCGGAACAGCACCTTGAATACGAAGCCGATCAGCACATACGCGAAGTTCGCGAACCAATGCGGGATCTGCTTCTCGTCGGTGGTGCCGCCAAGCGCGCGGTCCCACATATCCTCGTATCTCAGAAACAGGCTCATACGTGCACACCCTTCTCCTGGGCCAGCGCGCAGATGCGCTCGATGACCTGCTCGATCGTGCGGCCGGTGGAATCCATCTGCACGGCATCGGGCGCCGGCTTGAGCGGGCTGGTATCGCGCGAGGAATCGATGGCGTCGCGGCGCTCGATGTCGGCGAGCACCTCGGCGTAATCGGTGCTGCCCACGCCTCGGCGCTCGTTTTGCGCCACGCGGCGATGGGCGCGTTCGGCGGCGCTGGCGGTCAGAAACACCTTCAGCTCAGCCTCGGGGAACACCGCCGTGCCGATGTCGCGGCCTTCCACCACGTAGTTGCCCGCGCGGCCGATGCGCTGCTGCTGAGCCACAAGCGCCTGGCGAACGGCAGGGGCGGCGGCCACGGCGCTGACCGAGCGGTCGATCTCGGCGGTGCGGATGGCATCGGTCACATCCACGCCGGAAATGGAGACGCGGCGCGGCAGCGGGTCGCCCGGCTCATGGGAGAACCCGATCTCGTGCATATCGGCGATGCGGCCGAGCGCTTCGCCATCTTCCAGCGAGACGCCATCCTGCAGCGCCTGCCAGGCGATGGAGCGGTACATGGCGCCCGTATCCAGGCACGAGAAGCCTAAACGGCGCGCGACCGCCTTCGAAACGGTCGATTTGCCGGCACCGCTCGGGCCGTCGATAGCGATGATCATCGTGCAAGCCTTTCGATATCGTCCAGGAAGCCGGGGTAGCTGACGCGCACGGCCTCGAAATCCTTGATGTTCACAGAAACCTTGCCGGTAAGGCCAACGAGCGACCAGGTCATGGCAAGGCGATGGTCGCCGAGCGAGTCGAACTCGAGCCCCTCGGGGACCTGCAGGTCGGGCTGGCCCTCGATGTAAAGGTCGTCGCCTTCGCACCACGTGTCCACGCCCAACTTGGCCAGACCGTCCATTATAGCGGCAAGTCGGTCGGTTTCCTTCACACGAAGCTCCCCCACCTCGCGGAACACGGTGATTCCATGCGCGTGCGCCGCCACCAACGCCAGCACGGGGATCTCGTCGATGATGCCGGCGATCTTGTCAGCCGGCACCTCGCAACCGCGCAGGTCGGGCGTGTAGCAGGCCTCGATGATGCCATAGGGCTCCTTGCCCGCCGCGCCCGTGTGCGCGACGCTGACCTGGGCGCCCATGCGCTCGAGCGTGCGCACGAAACCGATGCGGGCCGTGTTCAGGCTGACGTCCTCGATCTGAATCGAGCTTTCGGGGCGCAAAACCGCCGCACATGCGAGGAACGCCGCCGAAGAGGGGTCGCCCGGCACGAGCACCTCGCCTGCCTGGGGCTGGGCGGGCCCGGTCACGCTGGCCGTGCAGGCGCCGGCCGTGGTGGCCACGCCGTATTCGGGAAGCATGAGCTCGGTGTGGTTGCGGCTCGGCGCCGGCTCGTTGACCGTGGTGGTTCCCGAGGCGTACATGCCGGCAAGCAGCACAGCGGTCTTGAGCTGGGCCGATGCCATAGGTGCATCGTAGGTGAGGGGGCGCAGCCCGCCGCCGTGGACGGTGATGGGCAGCGTCTCGCGGCCCTCGGGAAGGAAGCGCGCGCCCATCTTCATGAGCGGCGCGGTGATGCGGCGCATCGGACGCTTGCACAACGACGAATCGCCCGTGAGCGTGACCTGGATATCCCACGGCGCCAGGATGCCCATGAGCAGGCGAACCGTGGTGCCGGAGTTGCCGCAATCCACGGGCTCGGCGGGCTGGCTGGGACCGGCAGCCCCCCAACCGGTGATGCCGCCGGCAAGGCTTCCGTCGGCCTGCTTCTCCAGGCTGACCTGGGCGCCCAGCGCGCGCACGGCCCCGATGGAGCTTCGCACGTCAGCGGAATCCAGCACGCCCGACACACGCGAGGTGCCTTCCGCCATGGCGGAGAACAGCACGGCGCGGTGGCTGATGGACTTGTCGCCCGGCACGCGCGTGGAGCCGTGCATAGGGTTTTCAAGCGGTTTGATGACGGTGACGTTATCCGACATGGGTGTGCTCCTTAGGCGCTAGCGGGCTGAACGAAACGGAGAAACCGGCGTTGATAAGGTGCGCCGACAGCTTGCCGATGTCGCCTTCGTCGGTGAGCACGAGCGAGAGCACGGCCGAGTCCTCGGTAACGTGGTCGATCTCGATGGACTGGATGTTGCACCCCACCTTGCTGGTGATGGTGGTGACCTCGGCCACCACGCCGGGGCGATCCTCCATGGGGATGCGCACCTCCAGCAGGCGCTCGGTGCACGGCAGCCATGCAGCCGGCAGCGCGCGACGGGCGTCGGCGGCCTCGGCGAGCAGGCTGGTCAGCGTTGCGCGGTCGCCCGCTTCAAGCGCGTCGGCGAACTGCCCGACGATGCCCTGCATCTCGCGCAAACCACCCAAAAGCGCATCTTTGTTGTCGAAAGCGATACCGCACCACAGCTCGGGCGAGCCGGCCGCGATGCGCGTGGAGTCCTTGAACCCGCCCGCTGCCAGGCGCATGAGCGAATCCTGACCCTTCGCGTGGCGCACGGCAAGCTGCACGAGCGAGCTAGCGGTGAAATGCGGCACGTGGCTGACCACAGCCACCGCCGCGTCATGCTGCTCGCGCGGCAGGCTGATCACACGCGCGCCGATACCGGTGATCAGCTCGTGCAGGCGCGTGAAATGCTCCGCCGGCGTGTCGGCGTCGGGGCACAAGATCCAGTACGCGCCCTTGAACAGGTCGGCGCGGGCGCCCACGATGCCGTTCTTCTCGGAGCCGGCCATAGGGTGGCCGGGAACGAAGTTCTGCGGATACGGAAGCGTGTGCGCGGCCATCTCGATGATGCGGCTTTTCGTGGAAGCGGTATCGGTGATGATGCCGCGATAGCCCCACTCCGCCAGGTCTTTCAAATAGCCTTCCACCACGCTGACGGGCGTGGCCAAAACCACCAGGTCGCAGCCGTCTTCGATGAACGCGCGGAACTCCGCGGCATCGGGGGCGGCGGTGGCGGTGGCCCAGCCTCTGTTGACGGCCTCGACGCGGGTGGCCAGGTCGGTGTCGACGGCCATGACCTGCGCCGAAGGGTTCGCCGCGCGCAATGCGGCGGCGAAGCTGGCGCCGATGAGGCCGAAGCCGATGACGGCTACGCGTTCGAAGCCGCCGGTTTTCGCTTGATCGATTGTTTGTGCCATAAGGCAATGCAGACCTTCCGGATCCGATCTAGGATAGGACGTTGCGGGCAAGCCGGCATCGCATCGGCAAGCGCGAAACCGCCTCGCAGGTCAAAGAAGGCCCGCGACAAGGCGAAACGCCGAATTCGCAAACACCAGCAGTTTACCCGGGTGACCATTATAGCCGTTTCCCAGCAGCACGCATCCCGCCGCCCCACGCAAGCACGAGGGGAACATGAACAGGGGACGGAGGTGTGTTCATGGGGGGATGCTCATCGGGCGACGGGCCCTGCGCACGAACAACGCGCGACGCGAGACCCGCCAACGGGCGTGAACGGGGGACGGAGGTGTGTTCACGCGAGCTCTTTGGGAAATGTAAGGGCAACCGTGAACGCACCTCCGTCCCCTGTTCACGCGTCCATCCCCTGTTCACGCGGCTCGCATTCCCCTACTTAATAGATGCGTGCAGCGCCGTTACCTCTTCAGGAGTGAGCTCGCGCCATTGGCCGCGGGGCAGGTCGCCTAGCTCGATGGGGCCGAAGCTGTCGCGGTGCAGCGCCAAAACGCCGTGCTTGATGGCGGACAGCATGCGCTTGACCTGGCGTTTCCTTCCCTCGCGCAACACCACGCGCACCACGGCGCGCTGTTGGGAGCGCTTGCGCAGGATGGC
>JAUNWR010000046.1:0-3944 GCA_030540215.1 Coriobacteriia bacterium
GATTTCCGCGGCAACGGCGGTCGTGACGGCGAAAAGCGCGAGTATCGCGGCAACGGCGGGCGCGATGAGCGTCGCGGCGGCTACAACGGCAGCCGAGACGACCGCCGTGGCGGCTTCAAGGGCGACCGTGGCCCGAAGCGCGACTTCAAGCGCGACGGCAAGCCCGATTTCAAGCGCGAAGGCGCCGAGGGCGGCCAGCGTCCCGAGGGCGCGCAGCATGCCGGCGGCGATCGCCCCGCGCGCGAGCCGAAGCCCGATTTCCGCGGCCGCAACACCGCTCGCGACCCGCGTCGCAAGCCCGAGCAGGGTGCTCAGGGCGCGCCGCGCGGCGGCGAGAAGGGCGGCTTCCGCGGTTCGGCCAAGCCGGCACGCCCGCGTCGCAAGTCCAACGCCACGCCCGCTCGTTTGGCGGCGCTCGACGTGGTGCGCACCGTTCGCGAGCGCAACGCGTTCGCGCAGGACGTCATCGCTCAGGTGATCGACAAGTCCACCATGTCCGTTGAAGACCGTGCGTTCGCCACGCTCCTTGCCCTTGGAACGGTAAGCGCCCGCGGTACGCTCGACGAGATCATCGACCGCGCGCTCGACACGCCCGAGGACATCTTCCGCGAGACGCGCGATGCGCTGCAGATCTCCACGTACGAGCTCATCTTCCTGGGCAAGGAAGCCCATGCGGCCGTCGACCAGGGCGTCGAGATGGTGAAGTCGTTCAGCCCGGGCCCTGCGGCCCGCGTGGCTAACGCCGTGCTGCACAAGATCGTGCGCCTGCGCATCGACTTCCCGTTCGGCAATCCGGCCACCGACCTCGATGCGCTTGCCCGCACCCAGGCGTTCCCCACGTGGATGGCCAAGAAGCTCATGGAGGAGATGGGCCCCCAGGCCGCCATCGATTTCATGCGCGCATCCAACGAGCAGGCGCCGCTGTACGTGGCCGTCAACGCCTGCAAGGTGGATGACGAGCACGTGCTCAAGGCCTTCGAGCGCGCTGAAGAGGAAGTGCAGCCCGTGGCGCTCGGCGACATGAACGTGCAGGGCTGCCTGCGCGTGCCCGAAAGCCGCGCGCTGCTGGTGCCCGCGCTTGCGCGCCAGCTGGACCAGGGCAAGATCTTGGTCTCCGACGCCGCCGCGCAGATGGTTGCCGCCAACGTGCTGCCCGACGAGAAGCCCGAAAGCGTGCTCGAGATCGGTGCTGGCCGCGCCACGAAGACCATCCTGCTGCAGTCCAACGCCTGCCGCAAGTACGGGTCGCAGATCGAGGAGTACGTCACCATCGACAACCACGCCTACAAGACGCGCCTGCTTGAGAAGCGCGCCGAGCAGTACGGCGTCGTGGTGACCGAGGCCTTCACCGGTAATGCGCTGGAGCTGGACAACATCATGCCGGATCGCATGTTCTCGTTCATCTTCGTGGACGCCCCCTGCTCGGGCATGGGCACGCTTCGCCGCCACCCCGAGATCCGTTGGCGCACCAGTGAGGAGGACCTGGCCGGTTTCGTGGAAACCCAGCTCGGCATGCTCAAGGCCGCGGCGGGTCATGTTGCCCCGGGCGGTGCGCTGGCGTATTCCACCTGCACGGTCACGCGTGAGGAGAACGCTGGCGTGGTGAAGGCGTTCTTGGACAGCGAGGAGGGCGCAGGCTTCGCGCTCGATCAGCTGTGCGGCCGCAACTGCCTTGCAACCCGCCTTGCCCCCGGCTCGTCCGATGCGCACTTCGCCGTGCGCTTCGTCCGCAAGCCGCAGGAATAATATATGATTCCGTTTCATGCCGGCGAGGGCTTCTTCGCCGGCATGAAACATATTGGAAACAATTTCAAGCGTACTATCTTTATCACTGTGTGGAATAACGCGATTGCACGTGAGGAGGTCAGGTTTACATGGAGCCGAATTATCAAGAGGTGGCGAATAGGATTCGCGCGTTGCGCGAGGATATGGGCCTGACCATGCAGGAGATGGCCGATGCCACCGGCCGTAGCCTGGCGGAGTACCAGGCGCAGGAGTCGGGGGCGGAGGAGCTTTCGTTCACCTTCCTGTACAAATGCGCGGCGAATCTGGGCGTCGATCCCATCGAGCTGCTTACCGGCGAAACCCCGCATCTGACGGGCTATACCCTTACGCGCGCCGATGAGGGCCTGGCGGTCAAGCGCCGCAGCGGGCTTGAGTACCTGCACAAGGCCCCGCATTATCGCAATAAGCTGTGCGAGCCGTTCTTCGTGACGGCCGATTACCGCCCCGAGCTGCAGGACAAGCCCATCCATTTGTCCTATCACAGCGGGCAGGAGCTTGATTACATCCTGGAAGGCCGCATGCGCTTCCAGTACGAGGAGCACACCGAGGAGCTCGGCCCGGGGGATATGCTGCTCTATGATTCCGGACGTGGGCACGGCATGATCGCCATCGATGGCGCACCGTGCAAATTCCTGGCTGTCGTTCTGAAGGCGAAGGAAGACATTATCTAGGCAAGCGCTCGCCTAGGGTTGCTTGCCAAAAACCAACCTTCATATCGACCGCATCGTGCGCGGCCTGGCTTCGCGCACCATATTCCAAGGAAGTTCGGCAACATCATGAGAAACATCAATCTGCGTTACTGCGAGGAAACCTATGACGAGCAGGGCGTGCTCACCGATTTCAAGGTGAAGTGCCCCGATACCTTCAACTTCGGCTACGACGTGGTGGACGACATCGCGGATAACGACCCCGAGCGCCGCGCCATGATGTGGTGCAACCCCGAGGGCGAGGAGCACCTGTTCACCTTCGCCGACATGAAGCGTTGGTCGGATAAGACGGCGAACTACCTTGCCGCGCATGGCATCGGCAAGGGCGACATGGTCATGGTGATCTTGCGCCGTCATTATCAGTTCTGGTTCGTTGCCACCGCGCTCGCCAAGCTCGGCGCCGTGATGGTGCCGGCCACGTTCATGCTCAAGGAGCATGACTTGGAGTATCGCTTGAACGGCGCCTCCATCAAGGCCGTCATCTGCACCTCCATCGGCACCATCGCGCAAGTGGTGGACAACGTGGTGGATCGTTGCCCCTCGGTCGAGAACCTGTTTTTGGTCAACGGCGCCGGTGGCGGTCTGACCGAGCAGGACGCGGATGGCAACTGGCTTGCCGTCGATGGCCCGGTGGGCGCGGTGCTTTCCGGCCCCGAGGGCGTGTGCGCCGTGCCCGCGCAGCGTGAGGGCTGGCATGACTTCAACACTGGAGTGCGCGATGCCGATGAAGGTTTCTCGCGTGTGGAAACCCACGTCGGCGACCCCATGCTCATGTACTTCTCCTCCGGCACCTCCGGCAATCCCAAGATGGTGCTGCACGATTCCTACTATGCCCTGGCGCATCTGGTCACGGCCAAGCATTGGCACAACGTCAAGCCCGACGGGCTGCATCTGACCATCGCCGACACCGGGTGGGGCAAGGCGGTGTGGGGCAAGTACTACGGCCAGTGGCTCATGGAGGCTTGCGTTCTCACGTACGACTTCGACCGCTTCCACGCCGATGAGATTCTGGACCTGATCCCGCGCTACGGGGTCACCACGTTGTGCTGCCCGCCCACCATGTATCGCATGATGATGCAAGCTGACGTCGATGCCCACGATCTGAGCACGCTCACGTATTGCACCACCGCCGGCGAGGCGCTCAACCCCGATCTGTTCGACTTCTGGAAGGAGCACACGGGGCTGACCATCTTCGAGGGCTTCGGCCAGACGGAGACGCCGCTGACGGTAGCCAACCTCACGCATGCGGTGCCCAAGCCCGGCTCCATGGGCCATCCTTCGCCGGCGTTCACCATCGAGGTGCAGCGCGGCGACGGCAGCCGCTGCGACGTCGGCGAGACGGGCGAGATTTGCATTGATGTGCATGAGAAGGCCCCGGGCATCATGCTGGAGTACTACCGCAATCCCGAGAAAACCGAAGCGGCCGTGTACGACGGTTGGTACCACACCGGA
>JAUNWR010000046.1:3954-8407 GCA_030540215.1 Coriobacteriia bacterium
TACCTCTGGTACGTTGGTCGCAACGACGACGTCATTAAGTCGTCGGGCTACCGCATCGGTCCCTTCGAGATTGAAAGCGTGCTGCTCGAGCATGACGCCGTGCGCGAATGCGCCGTCACCGGCGTGCCCGACCCCGTGCGCGGCAAGGCGGTCAAGGCCACGGTGGTGCTGGCGGACGGTTTCGATGGCAACGAGGTGCTCGTGCGCGAGCTGCAGCAATGGGTCAAGCAGCGTACGGCGCCTTACAAATACCCCCGCATCGTCGAGTTCGTCGACGCGCTCCCCAAGACCGTCAACGGCAAGATCCGCCGAGCCGCCATCCGCGAGGCAGATGAGAGCCAGGAGGGCAAGCCGAAGACGAAGGTTCCCGAGGGTTTGGTGTAGGTGCGGTTTTGAGCTTGTTCGATGTGAAACGGTTGAAACCGGTAACCGTTATCACGGGGCACTACGGCGTCGGCAAGACCAATCTGGCCATCAATTTGGCCCTTGATGCGCGAAAGGCCGGCCTTGAGGTGCGCCTTGCCGACCTGGACGTGGTGAACCCGTACTTCCGGAGCAGCGACTACCGGCGTCTTCTCGAGGACGCCGGCGTGCAGGTGATAGCACCGCGGTATGCGGGAACCACGCTCGATGCGCCTGCCATCTCCGGGCAAGTTTCCGCCGCCCTGGATTGGGCGCGCGGGGAAACGGGAAGGCTGCTGCTCATCGATGCAGGCGGCGACGATGTGGGCGCCACCGCGCTCGGCAGGTTCGCGCGCGGCGTCGACGAGGGCGGTTACGACCTGCTGTATGTGGTGAACCGCAGCCGCAACCTCACGCACGATCCCGCCGAGGCGCTTTCCGTGCTTCGCGAGATCGAGGCCGCCAGCCATCTGCGAGCCACGGCGGTTGCGAACAACACGCACCTGGCCGATTTCACCGATGGGGAAGTGCTCTGCCGCGGCGCTTCGTTTGCGCAAGAGGTCGCCTTGCTGGCGGGTTTGCCCCTGGCGTTTTCCGCGGTGCCTCAAAACATGCTGGAAGATGCCGATATCCCCGGCGTGCGCTATCCTGTTTCGGTGCACGTGCGAAAACCCTGGGAGTAAAGGCAAGGTTCGCTTCGGTGGATTCGAGCAGGGCCATGCCTTTGTTCAAGGTGTTTCTTCGGGGGAGTGTTCGATAACCATATGCCGGTCGTTTGGACCGGCTCAGACGAGAAAGGAAGGCTCATGGCAGCGATAACGGTCGATGACGGTTTCTGCAAAGGCTGCGGGTTGTGCGTGGACGCATGCCCGGCCCATATCATCGAGCTTGACCGTTCCCGCATCACGGCGAAGGGCTATCATCCGGCCCGGCTGATCGATGCGTCCAAGTGCACGGGCTGCTGCTCGTGCGCGCTTATGTGCCCTGACGTTGCGATCGAGGTGATGCGCTGATGTCTCAGGAAAAGGTGCTCATGAAGGGCAACGAGGCCATGGCAGAGGCGGCCATCCGCGCCGGATGCCGCTTCTTCTTCGGTTATCCCATCACGCCGCAGACCGAGGTTGCCGCCTACATGGCCAAGCGCATGCCCAAGGAGGGCGGCACGTATCTGCAGGCGGAAAGCGAGATCGCGGCTATCAACATGGTTTACGGCGCATCGTCGGCGGGCGCTCGCGTTATGACGTCGTCGTCTTCGCCGGGCGTGTCGCTCAAGGGCGAAGGCGTGTCGTATATGGCGGGCGCCGACCTTCCCGGCGTTATCGTCAACGTGCAGCGCGGCGGCCCGGGCCTTGGCGGCATCCAGCCCTCCCAGTCCGACTACTGGCAGGCCACCCGCGCCATGGGCCACGGCGACTTTCAGGTGCTCGTGTTCGCGCCTTCCACCGTTCAGGAGATGGCCGATCTGGCGTACCTGGCCTTCGAGAAGGCCGACGAATATCGCATGCCCGCCATGATCCTCTCCGATGGCATGCTCGGTCAGATGATGGAGCCCGTCGTGCTTCCCGAGCGCGTGGAACAGCTGCCGGAGAAGCCTTGGGCCACCACCGGCCACAAGGGCGCGCGCAAGCACAACATCGTGGACTCGCTCTACCTGACGGCTGACGAGCTCGAGCGCCTGAACATCGAGCGTTTCGAGCGCTATGAGACGGTGAAGGCTCGCGAGCAGCGCGCCGAGACGTTTATGTGCGAGGACGCCGAGATCGTGCTCGTGTCCTTCGGCGCCACCGCGCGCATCGCTCATTCGGCGGTCGTGCGCGCCCGTGCCGAGGGCATCAAGGCGGGCCTTTTGCGCCCCATCACGCTCTGGCCGTTCCCCGTGGACGCCATCGAAGGCTGCATGGGGTGTGCGAAGGCGTTTTTGTCGGTTGAGATGAACATGGGCCAGATGGTCGATGATGTGCGCTTGGCGGTCAACGGCCGTGTTCCCGTGGAGTTCTTCGGACGCACGGGCGGTATCATCCCCACGCCTGATGAGGTGCTGGGCGCGATCCGCAAGCTTGCGGGGAAGGGTGGTGAATAACATGGCTGAGCAGAAACAGGGCGAAGGCCGCGTGGTGTTCTCGCGTCCGAAGTCGTTGCTGCCCGTGGTCACGAACTACTGCCCGGGTTGCCCGCACGGCATCGTGCATCGTTTGGTCGCCGAGGTCATCGATGAGCTTGATATCGAAGGCCGCACCGTCGGCGTCGCGCCGGTGGGCTGCGCCGTCACCGCGCCGGACTTCTTCGGTTGCGACATGATCGAGGCGGCGCATGGCCGCGCCCCGGCGGTTGCCACGGGCGTCAAGCGCGTGCTGCCGGGCAATGTGGTGTTCGCCTATCAAGGCGATGGCGACCTCGCCTCCATCGGCATGGCCGAGACCGTGCATGCGGCTACGCGCGGCGAGCATATCACCGTCATCTTCATCAACAACGCCATCTACGGCATGACCGGCGGGCAAATGGCTCCCACCAGCTTGCCGAACCAGGTGACGCAGACCAGCCCCTACGGCCGTGACGTTTCCACCGCCGGCTACCCGGTTCGCGTGTGCGAGCTGTTGAGCAGCCTTGACGGTCCGGCGTATCTGGAGCGCGTGACCGTGGACACGCCCAAGCATGTGCGCCAGGCCAAGTGCGCCATCAAGAAGGCGTTCCAGAACCAGATCGACGGCATCGGGTACTCGCTCGTGGAAGTGGTGTCAACGTGCCCCACGAACTGGGGTCTCACGCCGCAGGACAGCTTCGCGTGGATGCGCGAGAACATGCTGCCGTATTATCCGCTGGGCGTGTATCGCGATGTGGTTGCCGACGGGTTCGCCGATGCGGCGCAGGCCGCGGCCGCGCGCAGCGCCGACTGCCCGGTGGCCCATCCCGAGAAGTTTGCGGAAGCGAAGGAGGGTGCGCGATGAGCGAACCGAAACGTTGCATGCAAGCCGTCCTCGCCGGATTCGGCGGCCAGGGCATCCTGTTCGCCGGCAAGATCATCGCCAACGCCGGCCTGCTGGAGGACCGCGAGCTTTCCTGGCTTCCCAGCTACGGGCCCGAGATGCGCGGCGGCACCGCCAACTGCAGCGTGTGCATCTCCGATGACCCCATCGGAAGCCCGCTCGTGCTCAACCCTGATGTGCTCGTGGTCATGAACCAGCCGTCGCTCGATAAGTTCGAGCATAGCGTGCAGCCTGGCGGCCTGGTGATCGTGGACAGTACGCTTGTGCCGAACATCCCGGATATGCCCGGGGTCACGGTTTGTGCCGTGCCTGCCACGGCCATCGCCGAGGAGGCGGGCCTGAAGGGCTTGGCCAACGTCATCTTGGTGGGCAAGCTGTTCGCCGAGACCCGCTTCTGCAGCGAGGAGACAATCCGCGCGGCAGTGGCCGCCGTGGTCCCGGCGCGTAAGAAGGACAAGCTGGCAGGCAACCTGCGCGCCCTAGAGCTGGGTATGCAGGCCTAGTCTGCGACTGATATTGCTGGCTAATCGCATGGGCGGGACGGCCGCTTGGCGTGGCGTACCGGGGATGCATGTGTGATTTGCGCTCGATGCCTTTGCTGCGCACGCATGCGCAATCTGCGTATGGTGTTGCGGCCGGGCTGCAGGTTCAAAACCGCGCGACAGCCTGGGCATGCGGGTGCACACCGCGCTCGATATCGCGAGCAGTTCGATAGTTTGGGTCCTGAAATCGATCCGAAGCCCAACCGGTAACCGATGGTGACCGGTTGGGCTTCGTTGTTTTCATATGCGACAGCCGTTCCTTTTCGCTGAGATGGTTTTGCCTCGTTCGCATGTGGGCGCCCTCCCTTTTCGCCGAAAAGGTTTCGGAATCGTAGCTGCCAGCTAATGAAATCACACGGCCCTTTCCCTAGCATTGATATCGTTTCAGCACGTCAGTGCATCGTTTAGGGAAAGGGAATGCTCATGGAAACCAACACCGTGCAAGCCGCGCCGGCGCCACAGCCGTCGAAATCAGGGCTGGGAATCGCCGGCTTCGTTCTGGGGATCATCGCCCTGGCGACATCG
>JAUNWR010000046.1:8417-13754 GCA_030540215.1 Coriobacteriia bacterium
TGCTCGCCGCTATCGGCTTCGTGCTCGCGCTCATCGGCACGATCGCGTGCGTGAAAGGGCGCAAGTCGGGCAAGGGCCTGTCCATCGCCGGCGTGGTGATGAACGTCGTCGCCTTCGTTGTGGTGCTGGCCACGCAAAGCATGTACAGCTCGGCTATCGACGATGCGCTCTCAGGCACCTCGGTGGCGCCGCAGCCGGCAACCGAGCAGCCTGCGACCACCGCTCCTGCTTCCGATGAGGCCACCGAGAACAGCCAAGCAACGGCGGCGGGCAACTCCATTACGCTCAAAAACGGCCTCGTGCTCACGGTCGACGGCGTGGTCACCGGGCTTCAGAACTATGACGGAAAGCCGATCACGCAGGTAAGCGTGACCTACCAGAACAACGGCAACAGCCAGGCATCGTTCAATCCGTACGACTGGAAGGCCGAGGATGCCCAAGGTGCCCAGCGCTCGCAAGCGTTCTACACCGATGGCGACAACGAGTTGCATTCCGGCACCCTTGCCGCAGGCGGCACGGTTTCGGGCAACCTGTACTTCGAGGGCGATGTGGTGAAGGTGCTGTACGAAAACGCCTTCATCGGCCGCGGTTCGGATGTTTCCTGGGACATCGTCTAGGTTTCGCGAAAGGCCGTGCCCATCGGGTCGGGCGGTCGCGCCCGTATCCGATGGGCATTTGTTTGCTACTATGGAACCAAGGAAACGAAAACCGGCGAAGCGCAGAAGGAAGCGGCGAGTGAAAGAACCCATGACCGAGGACCTGCTCAACGAGCTGCTCGATTCGCCCGACCCTGCTGTGTTCGCGAGCAAGCATAAGCTTGCGTGCCGCAGCCTGCCCGATTATCTTCAGCAGCTGCTCGATGAGCGCGGTTTGAGGCGTCCTGAGGTGGTTCGTCAAGCCGGCATCAACCCCACGTTCGGGTATCAGATCTTCGTCGGCCAGCGCAACCCCTCGCGCAACAAGCTGCTGCAGCTGGCGTTCGCCATGAAGCTGTCGCTGCGCGAGACGAACCGCCTGCTGCAGGCGGGCGGCTGCAACGAGCTGTATTGCAAGAACCGCCGGGATGCCATCATCATCTTCTGCATCAACCATGGCGAAACGCTGCAAACCGTCGATGAACAGCTGTACGCTTTTCGCGAGGACACCATCACCGAGTAGTTGGTAACGCCGTAGACGTTGCGTTTACGGTCCCGTTCGCAGCGTGCGGGCATTTGCGGTCCGACGTATCTGCTACCATCATCATCGTTATGAACGAATCCCTGCAACAACATCTTGACAGCCTTGCGCGCGATGAGTGCTATCGCGTGGATGCCGTATTGAAGGAAGGCCGCCTCGAGCGCACGGAGCGCGTGTTCTTCGTCGGGGCCAACGGCGCCGAGCAGGGTCCCTACGTGCGTAAGGTGTTCGATGCCGAATCGGGGTTGGGCGGCGCGTACGGGCGGGTGCTGGCTGCGCAGCGTCTGGGGCAACGGTTCCTGCACCTGCCGCGCATCATCGATTGCTATTCGTTGGGCGAGCAGGATGCGGTGGTGATGGAGTTCGTGCCCGGACGCACGCTTGCCGACGAGCTCTATGAAACCGGTCCGTCCCTTGATGTGTCCAAGCGGCTGTTTCCCGGCATCTGCGATGCCATCGCCGAGCTGCATAACCGTTTCGATCCGCCGCTTATCCATCGCGACATCAAGCCATCGAACTTTATGGTGGAGGGTGGCACGGTCCTGGTGATAGACCTGGGCATCGCCCGCACCTTCGACAAGGACGCCGTGTGCGATACCAGCCATTTCGGAACGCGTGCGTATGCGCCGCCCGAGCAGTTCGGCTACGGTCAGACCGATGTGCGCAGCGATATCTATGCGCTTGGCATGCTCCTGTTCTACCTGCTGTGCGAGGAGACGCCTGCGCCCTCGACGGTTCAGCAGCGTTTGCGCGCGCATGGGGTTCCTGAATCGGTGCGCGACGTGGTGGCTCAGGCGACGGCTTTCGATCCCGCTCACCGCTTCGGATCGGTGGCGGCGATGCGCGCGGCGTTCATGTATGCGGTGGGGCCGGCTGCGCCGTCTGCGGTACCTTGCGCCTCGGTATCGGGCGTCGCTAAGGAGCGAGGAAGATTCAAGGCTTTTGTGCACGGCGCAAATGCGGCCTTGCAGTGGCTGTGGGAGTTTTGGTCCGGCATCGCGCACCGCCTGCCGTTAGGCGTGGGGGTGGCATGGGACATCCTGGTGGCCGCTTGGGGCGTGTTCATGGGCTACGCATGCGTCGTCTCCGGCATGAACCCGCAAGGGGACATGGCGCGTTTGCCCGCGGTCGCATGCGCGGTATCGTATGTATGCGTGTGGCTGGGCATGGACTGGCCGATTCCGTTGCTCGTCGATACCCGGCTGCTAGAGAAGTTGTTCACGTGGTTTGAACGTCCTTCGCTCAAACAACGGGTGATCGCAGCAGCGGGCATGATGGGCATCGCGATGGTTGTCCTCACGCTCATCGGCATTCTTTTTTTGCGCGAATCCTAGTATTTGTTACTGCTATCCAACCATTTTTTGGAAAAAAGGCGCCGTTTATCGAATAGGGCCGCATCAGATTACGGTTCGGGTACAATTATTGACGAAATCACGTGGAGATGGATGGGTCCTGGTGGGCCCCGCGGCCTTCAAAGCCGTTGTGAGGCGCGCAGAACGTCTCGGGTGTGTTCGATTCGCACGCGTCTCCGCCATAGAAGCCGTAAAGGGAGCCTTTTGGGCTCCTTTTTATATCGTTAGCTTTAGCTTGCGGGGCGGGTTGTTGGGGCAGGCATCCCGTTTCCGTTCGCTTTGAAAACGACAACGCCTCTCTTCCGTGACTAGCGGAAGGGAGGCGTTTTGTGGATGCGCACTACGCGTTTGGGCGGGGGTTCGCACCCTTCGGTGGGCTGTTGAATCGGTTTATCGCGATACCGATCGGTGCCCTCAGCCTAGCTTGCCAACTCGCGAGCGTCGCCGACACGGCGCGTGACGCCGGTATCATCGAAGTGCTCGAGCACGGGGATGGCGTGCTTGCGGCTCAGGCCCATGGCGTCTTTGAGGTCGGCCGCGGAAGCGGGGCCGTTGGCCAATGCGTCTCGAACTGCCTGCTCGAGTGCGGAAAGCGCAGCGGCGTCGAAGTAGAACTCTTCGCTGGCTTTGACGGCCCGGCCTTGCTTCTCCAGCAGCCCGAGTGCCTTGTATCCCTGCTTTGGCGCAAGGTCCGCTTGCTTGAGCAAATCGGCAACCGTAGGCGGTTTCGAACCCGCCGCAGCTAGCAGCTCGGCCAGCTTTTCGGCGTTGTCTTCCTCGAGCTTGCGAGCGCCGACGCCGGCTTGCGGGTGGCTTATCATGCCGCCATCGGCCACGGCTTTGCCTTCCGCGCATGCGCGTGCAAGCACCGCATCGAAGGCGTCGGGCGCGCAGCGGGGCATGCAGGCTTGGCGCAGCGCCTCTTTCGACATGCCGGTTGCGGCGGGGTTTGCGCTATGGAAGCGAAGCAGCGAGTTCTCGATTGCCCCCGAAAGCTTCTGCAGCATGCGCTTGCTTGCGAACCGGACGTTCGCGCTCGCGGTCCCGGGCAGCTTCTCTGCGCCGCCGCGCTTTGCGAGTGTTTCAAGCTCATCTGCGGTTTCCGCAAGGGGAAACCCGGTTGCATGGGCGATATCGGCGGGTGTTACGGGAAACTCCGCCGCATCGAACGCGGATTGCACCGCTTTCGCGCCATCGCCTGTGCGCAGCGCGTCGAGCAGCGTTCGGTCCGCTTCGCTGACCGTAGTGGTGCGCTTCGGGTGGGCGCGCAAGACCACGCCGCCGCCGATCACGTGGACGGGGGAGTATGAGCGGATGACGAACCGGTCACCGTATGCAACCGGCAAATCACATTCAGTACGGATCTGCGCGGCGGCCGTCTGGCCGCGGGAGATGCTTTTCACGTCGTCCATGAGCAGCACGCGTCCGATGCATTCCGTGGTGCCGTGGGCAACGTGCACGCGGCAGCCGGTTTCAAGCGGCTTGTCCTGGTCAGGCAGGCCGAGATAGGTGATATCCGCATCGAAGTGGTCGGTGGGCGTGACGGCTTCTGGGGTGCAGATGAAGCTGCCCGGCCGCACGTCGTCGGTGGTCACGGCGTTCAGGTTCAACGCGGTGCGGTGTCCTGACGTTGCCTGCTCCACCGCCTGCCCGTGCACCTGGATGCCGCGGATGCGCGTGCGCAGGCCCGAGGGCAGCACCTCCACCTCGTCGCCAACGTGCGCGATACCGCTCCAGAGCGTGCCTGTGACCACGGTGCCGGCGCCCTTGATGGTGAAGCTGCGGTCCACGGGCAGGCGCATCGCCTCCTGCTCGGCGCGGCCGGCGGTGGCGCGGGCGGCAAGCTGTATGGCTTTCCGCAGCTCGTCCAGGCCCTGCCCGGTTCGTGCGGACACGGGCACAATGGTGGCTTGGGCATACGGCGTCGATGTCAGGCGCGTGCGCACCTCGTCCTCCATGAACAGCACCCATTCCTCGTCCATCAGATCGCATTTCGTCAGCGCCACCACGCAGGTGGGCACGGCCAGAAGCTGCAGTACTGCCAAGTGCTCCTCGGTCTGCGGCATGATCCCGTCGTCGGCGGCGATGCACAGAAGCGCCACGTCGATGCCGGTGGAGCCTGCGATCATCTGGCGCACGAAGCGCTCGTGCCCCGGGACATCGACAACGCCCATGGCGCTTCCATCGGGCAGCTCAAGCTGGGCGAAGCCGAGCTCGATGGTGATGCCGCGCTGCTTTTCCTCGCTCAACCTGTCGGGGTCGGTTCCCGTGAGCGCCTGGACCAGGGTGGATTTGCCGTGGTCGATGTGGCCGGCGGTTCCGAGCACCAGGTCTCGTTTCGATTCGGTTGCCATAGCGCGCTACGACTCCTTTCGCCCTTTGATGGCCGCGAAATAGCTGGCAACGGCGCAAGCGATCTCGGGGATGTCCTCTTCGGTGATGGTGCGTGCATCGAACAGCACGCATTCGCGCTTGATGCGGCCGATCACGGGTACATCGCGGTTGCGCTGGAGGTGCTCCTCGCAGCTTTGCGCGTTGCCGGCTTCGAAGCGCATGCGCACGCAGAACGTGGGGATGTCGCACATGGGAAGCGATCCTCCGCCCGCGCGGCCCGTTTCCTCCACGATCTCAAGATGCGCTTGGCCGGGCATCACGCGCTCGGCCAAGGCTGCCATCAGCGCCTCGGCGCGTTCGCGCACCGTTTCGGCGTCCTCGGTGAGCATGCGCAGCGTGGGAATGCGGCGAAGCGCATCTTCGGGGTCCAGATACAGGCGCAGCGTTGCCTCGAGGGCGGCGAGCGTCATCTTGT
>JAUNWR010000147.1:0-1733 GCA_030540215.1 Coriobacteriia bacterium
GTTGTGGAACATGCCGCGCATGAGCTGCTCGAGCTTGCCATCGACCTCTTCGAAGGTCCAGCTCAGGTGCTCGGCGTTCTGGCTCATCTCCAGGCCGGAGACCAGCACGCCGCCGGCGTTGGCAGCCTTGCCGGGCATGAAGGCCACGCCGTTTTCCTGCAGGTACTCGGTGGCGTCGAGCGTGGTGGGCATGTTCGCGCCCTCGCCGACCACCTTGCAGCCGTTGGCGACCAGGGCCTTGGCGTCGTCGAGGTGCAGCGTGTTCTCACGTGCGCAGGGCAGGGCGATGTCGCAGGGCAGCTGCCACACGCCGCGGCCGTCGCCCTCGTGCCAGATGGCGTTCGGGCGCTCGTCGACGTACATGGCCAGGGAAACGCCCTTGTCATGGCCGGAGCGCTTCTTGTTGTAGACGTGCTCGAGCACCTGGTAGTCGATGCCGTCGGGGTCCTCGACCCAGCCCTTGGTGTCGGAGCAGGCCAGGACCTTGCCGCCAAGCTGGGAAACCTTCTGGACGGCGTAGATGGCAACGTTGCCGGAGCCGTGCACGACGACGTTCTTACCCTCGAAGGAGTCGCCGTTGGACTTCAGGTACTCGTCGACGAAGTACACCAGGCCGTAGCCGGTGGCCTCGGTGCGGGCAAGCGAGCCGCCGAAGGACAGGCCCTTACCGGTGAGCACGCCGGTCCACTCGTTGCGCAGGCGCTTGTACTGGCCGAACATGTAACCGACCTCACGGCCGCCGACGCCCAGGTCGCCAGCCGGCACGTCGGTGTTCGGGCCGATGTGGCGGGAGAGCTCGTTCATGAAGGACTGGCAGAAGCGCATGATCTCGTTGTTGGACTTGCCCTTCGGGTCGAAGTCGGAGCCGCCCTTGCCACCGCCCATGGGAAGGGTGGTCAGAGCGTTCTTGAAGATCTGCTCGAAGCCCAGGAACTTCAGCATGCCGAGCGTGACGGTGGGGTTGAAGCGCAGGCCGCCCTTGTAGGGGCCGATGGCGGAGTTGTATTCCACGCGGAAGCCGCGGTTGACCTGGACCTTGCCGGAATCGTCGACCCACGGGACGCGGAACTGGATGATGCGCTCGGGTTCGATGATGCGCTCAAGCAGGGCGGCCTCCTCGAACTCCGGATGCGCGTCGAGTGCCGGCTGCAGGGTGCCCAGGATCTCGGTGGCTGCCTGGATGAACTCGGGCTGCTCGGCGTTTTTCGCCTTGACCTGCTCGATGATGCGCTCAGCGTAAGTCATTGCGTGAACCTCCTAGCGGATGCGGTGTTGTGTTAACGGGTTGCATTATAGGTTTCGGAATTCCCTCGAAACGGTATATTAACGAAGCCGAAACAATGGGCTGCGGCCTGCGGCGGACGGGCGTTTGCCCGGCGCGGGCGGCTTGCTTCGCGATGCGGTGGGCCCCGCTTTCACGTTGTCCAGCTGCGCATGCGGCGGGCCCCTGCGCTCAGCCTAAGCTGCTTGTTTGCAACGTTGCGCGATCGAGATTTGCGCCTTATCGGTGTGCATGCGGTGGGCGGTTCATGAGGGTTATCTGAAGGCGCGCATCCGTATCCGCCGTAGCTCGTCATGGGGCTACAATCCCATATCCGCGCAAAGGGAAAAAGGGAAGGAAGCGCTCGGTTTCATGACAAGGTTCGTGGATAGCAAGCTTACGTTGCGGGAATGGTTGCCCCTGATCGGCATCACCGTTTCCGCGTTCATATTCAACACCTCGGAGTTCATGC
>JAUNWR010000148.1:0-1718 GCA_030540215.1 Coriobacteriia bacterium
ATAAATGTGCTGCTGCTAGTGACGCTCGGCGAGTACCTGCGCTACTATTTCCACCGATCTGGGTGGAAGACGCTCCTGAGAGGCTTTTGCGTGACGCTGTCGTTCGAGACGACGAAGCTCACCGGCATCTGGGGCATCTACGAGCACCCGTATAGGCTCTTCGACGTGGACGATCTGATGACGAACACGCTCGGATGCATGGTCGGGTTCTGGCTTGCCGGGCCGGTCATGCGCGTACTGCCCGATGTCCGCGTTGCCGCACGGCAGGCCGCCGAGCGAGGAACGACCGCATCCGCCACGCGGCGCGCGCTGACGTTCGGGCTCGACCTTGCGCTTTCGCAAGCGCTTGCCGGGTGCGGCTATTTCGCCGTGCACGCTGTCAACGGAAGCCGGCTGCTTGCAGGCTTCGGTATCGAGCACGCCACGTTCTGGACATGCGAATGCGCGGCCATCGCCGCGGTGTTCGCCTTGTTCCCTGTGATCACGCGCGGGCAGACGCCCGCGCAAAAGCTGCTGCGCTTGCGCATCGTTCGACCCGATGCCGCGCCCGCATCCGGCGGGCAGATCGTCTGCCGTTACGCCACCTTGTTCGCTATCGTGCTACTGCCCGCATGGGCGTTCGGGCTGGTCGCAGGCGTAGACGATATCCCTACCACTCCCGCAGAGCTGCGCGCGCTCGCGTCGCTGTGCGTGCACGATAAGACGGCCTTGACCCTTATATGGTGTGCGGGCGTGCTCGCATGGGCGGCCACGCTTGCCGTGCGCGCATGGCGGGCCTGGCGCGGGCGGGCGCCGTTTATCATGCTCAACGGCCTTATCAGCGACACCCGCATCATGACCGAAGATGGCATCAAGCAGATTCGCGAGCGCACGCACGTGCTCGATGTGGGCAAGGTTGCCGAATTGGAGCAGCGCATCGCGGCTGGCGGAACTTCGCTTGGCGCATTGATGGAGCGCGCCGGATGCGCCATAGCCGACCAAATGCGCTCGTGGGTTCCCGACCCAGCGCCGATCTTGATCTTAACGGGAAGCGGGAACAACGGCGGCGACGGCTGGGTATGCGGACGCGCGCTCGCGCAAGCCGGATGGCCCGTTGCGCTTGTATGTCCGCGACCGCCCGAGGAGCTTTCCGCCGAGCCTGCGCGAACGGCTGCGCTCGAGGCGGTTACCGCCGCCGAAGCGCACGGATGGCCGCTTTCGGTACTGGTCGCGCCGACGCCGGAAGAGCTGGCGCGCGAGCTCGATCGCGCCAGCGGCGTGGTCGACGCCATCCTTGGCACGGGCTTCTCCGGCATGCAGGTGCGTGAACCGTACGCAACCTGGATACAGCTTGCGAACCGCCGGCGATTCCATGGCAAGCTGACCCGCAAGCGGATAGGCGGCGCACGGCGCGCGCAGGCTGGCAAGCGCACGCCAGCTCATGCGAAGGCAGCGGGCAAGGCGAAGGACGCGCCGTTCACCATAGCGGCCGACGTCTCCTCCGGCGTTTCGGCGCAAACCGGCGATGCCGCCCTACCCCGCATCTATGCCGACGAAACCGTCACCATGATCGTGTACAAGCCTGGCCTGCTTGCCCGCAAGGCCGCCCCCATGACAGGCGTCGTGCGGCTTGCGCCCCTCGTCGATGACGTCGAGCGCTACCTTGACGCCATGAAGTGATCGGAGCGCGCGCCATGTCGCCGGATGCGCGAAGCCGATCCCACCTGACGGCAAGGTGA
>JAUNWR010000047.1:0-11083 GCA_030540215.1 Coriobacteriia bacterium
CCGGGGGCCCCCCCCCGCCCCCCCCCATCGAGGCCCGCCGTTTGGCGGCACGCCAAACCGACACCACAAGGCCCGCAGCGTCGAGCCGTTTCGTTTTGCCGTAGGCAAAACGAAACCTTACTTGCCGCGCTCCGCCATGAGGAGGGCGATCTCGCTCTCGTTAATGCCGACCATGGCCTCGCCCAGGTCCTCGGACAACTCGGCGATGAGCTTGGCGTCGGTGAAGTTCGCCACGGCCTTCACGATGGCCTGCGCGCGCTTCTCGGGGTTACCGGACTTGAAGATGCCGGAGCCCACGAACACGCCCTCGGCGCCCAGCTGCATCATGAGCGCAGCGTCTGCCGGGGTGGCAACGCCGCCGGCGGCGAAGTTCACGACAGGCAGCTTGCCGTTCTCGTGCACGTATTTCACCAGCTCAACGGGCACCTGCAGCTGCTTGGCGGCCTCGAACAGCTCGTCGGCGCGCAGGTTCTGGATGCGGCGGATCTCGGCGTTCATCATGCGCATGTGGCGCACGGCCTGCACCACGTCGCCCGTGCCGGGCTCGCCCTTGGTGCGGATCATCGTGGCGCCCTCGGCGATGCGGCGCAGCGCCTCGCCCAGGTCGCGGGCGCCGCAGACGAACGGCACGTTGAACTGGGTCTTGTCGATGTGATACGTGTCGTCGGCCGGGGACAACACTTCGGACTCGTCGATGTAGTCGATATCGATGGCCTGCAGCACCTGTGCCTCCACGAAGTGGCCGATGCGGCACTTGGCCATAACGGGGATGGACACGGCCTCCTGGATGCCCTTGATCATCTTCGGGTCGCTCATGCGGGACACGCCGCCGGCGGCGCGGATGTCGGCGGGGATGCGCTCGAGCGCCATAACGGCGCAAGCGCCCGCCTGCTCGGCGATGTGCGCCTGTTCAGGCGTGGTGACGTCCATGATGACGCCGCCCTTCAGCATCTGGGCAAGCTGGCGGTTCAGGGCAACGCGCTCTTCGGCGGTTTGAGGCTCGGTCATTTCCTACTCCTTCTCTAAGAATGTGAATGCCCGAAGATTACGCTTCATCTGGGTATGGTAGTATCACCAAAACTGTTTCTTTTTATATAACCAGATGTTCCACGTGAAACAATCCGGGAAAGCGGTGACGAACAAGTGTTCTTCTACGATATGGAATCGCGTGGTGACCTGGCCCTTTACGAATATCTATATCGTTGCATCCGTCACGATATCGCGCACGGAAAAGTCGAACCCGGGCAGAAATTGCCGTCAAAACGCGCCTTGGCGAAACAGCTGGGCGTCAGCCTGATCACCATCGAGGCCGCATACGACCAGCTTGTCGCCGAAGGCTACATCCGCTCGCGCGAGCGGCGCGGCTACTACGCATGCGACCTTGCGCCTGCCGCCCAAATCGAAGAACCGGGAAGCGCGCGACGCCAAGCAGAGACGGCGAGTACAGTCGCAAGCGAAGGGCACGAGAGCCACCCCGCAAACAAAAATGACCTTCAGCCTATTTTGCGAGAAAAGGGGCATCCGGAAGGCTCAACGGCCCTGCCATCTGAAGCCGGCTTCGCCCTGTCGACCGACGATCCCGCCGCACCCCGCACGCAAAACGCCCCGTCCGATGCGCCGTTGCTCGCGGATTTCACGCGCAGCACGCTTGCGACCACCATACTCCCCTACTCCGCTTGGGCGAAAGCCGTCCGGCGGACGCTTTCAGACGAATCGGCGGCATCGCTTGCCGAAGCCGCTTCCGCAGCGGGGTCGCCCGAGCTGCGAAGCGCCATCGCCGATCACCTGCGGCAATACCGCGGGATGGACGTGTCGCCCGACCAGGTTGTCATAGGCGCTGGATCGCAAACGCTGTACCAGCTGCTTGTGCAGCTGCTGGGGCGCACCAGGCGCTACGCGGTAGAGGACCCTGGATACCCCCTGCTCACGCGCATGTACGAGCAGCAAGACGCGCCGGTTGCGCATATCGGGCTGGACGATTTCGGCATCGACATCGCCGCGCTGGAAAACTCCGGCGCGTCGGTCGCACACATCATGCCGTCGCATCAGTTCCCCACCGGGATCGTGACCACGGCCGCCCGACGCCGCGAGCTTTTGAACTGGGCGCGCGAGGGGGACCGCTACCTGATCGAGGACGACTACGACTCGGAGTTCCGCATGGCCGGACGGCCCATACCCTCGCTGTTCGGCATCGATGCCGCCGAACGCGTGCTGTACCTGAACTCGTTCGCCAAAAGCCTGGGCGCAGCGTTTCGCATGGCGTACCTGGTACTGCCGCCGCAGCTGGCGCAGCGCTTCCGCGAACAGCTGGGCTTCTATGCGAACACCGTCAGCCCGCTCGATCAGCTGGCGCTGGCGCGCTTCATCGAGCAGGGGCATTACGACCGCCACGTGAACCGCCTGCGCACCCACGCGCGCAAAACGCAGGATTCCCTGGTCACCGCCTTGCACGAAGCCTTCGGCGAGCGCATTGCGTTCACCGGGCTCAACGACGGCCTGCATTTCATCATGCAGCTGGAAAGCGAACGCGACGAACGCGAGCTTGCCGCCGCAGCTGAAGCCGCCGGCATCCGCATCGCCCCGCTATCGAGCTTCGCCGGCGCGGTTTCACCAAGCGCGACCCCGACCGACTCCGAGCCGCAGGCAAGCACGGCGAGCGCGGCAGGCGCACCCCGCGCACGTTTCATCCTGCGAAGCGACAGCATCCCAGCTGAGGAAGCCCCCGCCGTCGCACACGCCCTCGCAAGCGCCTGGGCGTAGAGCAGCACCGCAAATGGCCCGCAAATGCCTGGGTCCGATCCCTATGCCACGAAACGGTCGGACCCAGGCAGCACCGCAAAAGCGCTCGAACAACGTCTCGCAAACCCCCGAGCCCAACCCCAGCGCCGCAAACCACCCCGACAGCGTTTTGCGAAACCGCAAACCCCGCCCAAACGCAAAAAGCGCGAGCCGGGCTCCTCGCCCAGCTCGCGCTTCAACGGCAAATCAAGTAAACGCTACTCGGCGTCGTAGGACTCCTTGAGCGCCTTCAAGGCAGGCAGGCTGTTCTCGATGGTCTCGCGGGCGATGCAGTAGCTCATGCGCACCCAGCCCGGGCAGCCGAAGCTGTCGGAGGGCACGATGAGCAGCTCATGTTGCTTCGCACGATCGCTGAACGCCTGAGCGTCAGGCTCCAGAGCGCGCACCCACAGATAGAACGCACCGTCGGGCTGCACGTACTCGTAGCCCATCTCGTCCAGAGCCTCGGTCAGGATACGACGGTTGGTGGCGTACGCCTCAACATCGGACGGCTCGTCGACGCACGCCGCGGCAACGCGCTGGAACAGCACCGGCGCGCAGATGTAACCATGCGCACGGCCAGCGCCGGCGACGGCGAAGAACACGCGATCGGCCTCTTCGGCGTCCATGGTGTCGGAAACGTACACGTAGCCGACGCGCTCGCCCGGCAGGCTGAGCGCCTTGGAGTACGAGTAGCACACCAGCGTGCGGGGATAGATGGTAGGAACGTAGGGAACCTCCACGCCGTAGGTGATCTCGCGATACGGTTCGTCACTGATCAGGTAGATCGGATGGCCGATCTCGGCGCTCTTCGCCTCCAGCATGGCCGCCAAGGCTTCCAGGTTCTCGCGCGTGTACACCGCGCCCACCGGGTTGTTCGGCGAGTTGATGATGACGGCCGCGGTCTTCTCATTGATAGCGGCGCCCATGGCCTCCACATCAAGCTGGAAGCTGGGGACCTGCGTGGGCACCTCGACGATGGAGCAGCCCATGGTCTCGATCCACACCTTGTACTCGGGGAAGTACGGGCTGGGGACGATGACCTCGTCGCCGGCGTTGGTGACGGCGCCCAGGCTGATGGCGATGGACGCGGCGGCGCCCACCGTCATATACACGCGGCCCGCCTTCGCCGGGATGCCGTAGCGGCGGGCGATACTGTCGGCGATGGTCTGGCGGACGGCGGGGATGCCGGCAGCAGGGGAATACGCGTGCAGCTCGACCGGCGGCAGCTTCATGAGCTCCTCAATGGTGTCGGCCACCTTCTGCGGCGCGGGCACGCTGGGGTTGCCGATGGAGTAATCGAACACCTTGTCCTCGCCGATCTCGGCCTTGCGCTTCAAACCGTAGGCGAACAGCTCGCGGATCGCGGAGGGCGCATTTCCCAGGCCATACATTCTTTCGTCGATCATAAGGTGCTCCTTGCGTGCCGGTGCGCATAACGCACGATGATAGGTTCGCCGTCCAGATTAGCACTTTCGCACCGCGTTGCCGCCCGCGCGGCAACCAACAAAGTTAGCCGGAGCACGAAAACCGCATTTCGGACAAGCTCGCCGGCAACGACCATCGGCGGAAGCCGCGCGCAGCCCGCCTGAGCGCGCCCCGCTTCCCCACCGGGAAACCCCGGGGCAGCACCTTGGGCCGAAAGCAAACCGTCACCGCCGGCGGGCGCACATTGCGGTACAATAACCGCAGAACACGGGCGCGTGATCTCGTGGCACACGCTCGAGCCGACCTGAAAACATCCGCGCAGGCGCCCAAGCGCCGCGCACAACGAAAGGGGTTATCATGGCTTTCGGTTACAAGCGCATCTTCGCAGCACTCGACGGCGCATCCACCCAGCGAGCGGTCATGGAGCGCGCCATCGCCCTGGCGGAGGAAGAGCATGCCGAGCTCACGTTCGGCCACGTCATCGACTCCGTGCCCTACGAGGCATCGGGCGTCGATTTCGAGCTTCTGTGCAACGAGGGCAAGATCCGCATCGAGACCGACCTTGCCGACCTGCTGGAGAAGGCCCGCAACAACGCCGACATCCCCTCCGTGCAGCTGATCGTCCGTGCCGGCCGCATCACCGACACGCTGCAGAAGCAGCTCATCGAGCCCACCGAGCCCGACCTGGTCATCTGCGGCGAGCGCGGCCTGAGCAACATCAAGTACGTGTTCGTGGGCAGCGTTTCCACGTACCTCATCCGCAACGTCCGCTGCGACGTGCTGGTGGTCAAGCAGGACTAACCGCGCAAAGCGAACGGCGAAACGAGCAAACACGCGAAAGCGGGGGCCATCGGCCCCCGCTTTTCTGTTTCTAGACGCAGGTCAAAATCCCAAATCGGCTTTCCCTGCATACGCTCTGCCCCATCCGCCGCGCCTGTGCACCCCGGCACCGGATGCCGCCCAAGGCGGCAAGCCCCCGCACGAAGCCTCAAGCCCAATCGAGCCGGCGCCCAAGACCGCCGGAGCGCCGGAAGCTCCTTACGACGTGATCAGCAAAACGGCGCCGATGACCAGCAGCAGCACGTACGTCAGCTTCAGGAAGCGCTCCTGGCTGATGCGCTTGGCAAGCTTGCCGCCCACCACCGTGGCCAGCACGATGAGCGGGATGCAGCACAGCACCATGATCCAAACCTCATGGGTGAAGTGGCCCTGGTACAGCTGCACTCCGGCGTACAGCAGGTTAAGGATGGACCATACCGCCGCCAGCGTTGCGCGGAACTGCTCCTTGTCCGTGAGCTTCTGCACCGCGTAAATGACCAGCAACGCGCCGCCGGAAACGAACATGCCCTGGATCAGACCCGCCGCCAACAGCACGCCCCACAGCGCCCACTCCGGCAGGAACGATTGCTTGCGCTGCACGAGGTTCTTGATGCCCACAGCAAGGATGACCAAGCCGTATATCTTCAACAGCGCATGCAGCGGTACCACGGAGTCAAGCCAGGCGCCCAGCGCCACGAACGGCAGCATGACGCCCACGATCTTGCCGAGCTCCCGCCAATGGATGCTGCGGAAGTTGAGCACCGCCAGCACCGTGCAGGCCAGAAAGCCCGTGGCGTTCAAGATGGACACCGAGCTTTGCAGCCCCAACGTGAGCGTGCCCACCGGCATGCAGAAGATGTTGCCGGCGAAACCGGTGATGGCCTGCACGGTGTAACCGAACAGGAACACCGCCAGGAATATGACGTTCTTAACCAACCGAGACCCTCGCTCCCGTTATCTTGCAATCGGCGAAACGGCGCCGCAGGCGCTTCGATGCCGCGCGCTCGCCGCAACGACACCGCAGGCGCAACAACGCTGCAGCAACGCCGCGCGCTTCGGCGGCGCCGACGGCCGACGCCCCGCCGCCGCGCAATAGGCCCCGCACCCGGAAACCCACCTGCGCAGCCGCGCCTTTTGCCGCCTATCCGCGGCTTCATCGTTATCCAATTAATAGGTTGCAAGTATATTACCAAAATGCCTATTTGCGGCTAATTGCCTTAGCATGGAGGGGAACATCATCTAACATAGGCAGGTACGCAATCCGACAGCATAGGGGAACAGTGGCTGGATTCAACATCACCATCGCTGGCGACTCCGCTATCAACTTGGAGTTCGCCAAAACCATATCGCCGCAAACCAGCGGCATGATCCGCGTTGCCGCGCAGACGCTCACCGACGATCCCATCCTCGGGGTCACCGAGCTGGTGCCCACGTTCTGCTCGCTCATGGTCACCTACGACCCGTGCGTCATCGGCTACGACGAGCTGTGCCAACGCGTGCAGGGCAAGCTGCGCAACCTGGCCGCCGCCGAGGCGGGCGTGAAGCGCATCGTGATCATCCCCGTCTGCTACGGCGGGGAGTTCGGCCCCGACCTGCCCACGGTGGCGCACCATGCCGGCATGTCCGAACAGGACGTTATCAGCCTGCACTGCGCGCACGACTATCTCATCGACATGCTGGGCTTCCTACCCGGCTTCGCCTACCTGGGCGGCCTAGACCCGCGGCTGCATACGCCGCGCCTTTCCGTTCCGCGCACCGAGATCCCCGCGGGCAGCGTGGGCATCGGCGGCGCGCAGACGGGCATCTACCCGCTGGCAAGCCCCGGAGGCTGGCAGATCATCGGCCGCAGCCCTGTGCGCCCGTACGACCCCGAGCGTGCCCAGCCCATCCTGTACCGCGCCGGCGAGTACCTTCGCTTCCAGCCCATCACGCAGAAGCAGTACGACGCCATCGAGGCGCAGATCGCCGCAGGCGGCTATGAGTGCGACGTTATCGTAGAGGAGGCCTAGCATGGGAGTCACCGCCATCAAGCCCGGCATCCTGACCACCGTGCAGGACCGGGGCCGCACCGGCTATCTGGGCAGCGGCTTCAGCCCGTCGGGCGTCATGGACACCCGCGCGCTGCACACGGCCAACCTGCTGGTCGACAACGACCCCGACGCCCCCGTCCTGGAATTCTGCCTGGCCGGGCCCACGCTTCGCTTCACCACCAGCACCTACGTCGCCATCACCGGCGGCGATTTCCGCCCCACGCTCGACGGCCAGCCCGCGCCCATGTACACCGCGCTGGCCGTGCACCGCGGCAGCGTGCTGGCCTTCGGCGCCCCGAAAACGGGCATGTACGGCTACCTTGCCATCGCGGGCGGCTCCATCAACGCGCCCGAGGTCATGGGCAGCCGCTCCACCAACCTGAAGTGCGGCATCGGCGGATGGAAGGGCCGCGCGCTCATCACCGGCGACTACCTGCCGTTCTGCACGCGCAACATCGACTTCATCCCCAACCTGGGCTCGCACACCGTCGACCGCGACGATGAGTTCTACGGCTTCGACGACCCCGAGATCACGCTGCGCGTGGTGCCCGGCCCGCAGGAGGACATGTTCACGCAAGAGGGCGTGGACACCTTCTACGGCCAGCCCTACACCACCACCAGCCGCTGCGACCGCATGGGATTCCGCCTGGACGGCCCCGAGATCGAGACGGTGAACGGCAGCGACATCATCTCGGACGGCATCGCGCTGGGCGCCGTGCAGATCCCCGCCGACGGCCGCCCCATCATCATGCTCTCCGACCGCCAGACCACCGGCGGCTACGCCAAGGTCGGCACCGTCTGCAGCGTCGACCTGCCCAAGCTGGTGCAATGCACGCCGGGCCGCGTCATCCGCTTCGCCCCCGTCACCATCCAGCAGGCGCAGGACCTGTACCGCCAGGAGGCGCGCCGCATGGATGCGCTCGCCAAGATGGTCAAGCGCCCCTGCTACGGCGGCATATCGCCGCGAAGGACGGCGCGAAGGCTCACGCCCATCCTGGAAGCGCAGGCCCGCGCGCACGCGTCCGGCAGCCAGAAGCTGTGGATTGAACTGAGCAAAACCGAGCAACAACGCTTGCAGCCCGCAGAGCAGCCCGCAAGCGAGTCGAACCGATAGGAGCACCCCATGACCACGAACGAAACCAACGGCACCGCCGACGCCATGAAGCAGCGCCGCGAGAACATCCTCGACCTCCTCAGCATCATGGACGAGGGCGATCTGACGGCCCTGCGCTTCAAGGACGGCCAGGTTGAGATCGAGCTCGAGCGCAAGCCCGCCGCCGGCGCGCTGTCCGGCGCCACCCTGCCCCTCATGGCCGAACGCGTCGGCCAGCTGCTCAACGCCCGCGAGGACGCCACCGGCGTGGTGGCCGGCGCCGCAAGCGCGCCCGTGGCCGGCGAGGACGACGCCAGCGTGGTCCGCAGCCCCATGGTGGGCACGTTCTACGCCGGCCCCAGCCCCGACGAGGACCCGTTCGTGAAGGTGGGCCAGGAGGTGCTGACCGGCCAGACGCTGGCCATCGTCGAGGCCATGAAGATGATGAACGAGATCACGGCCCCCGCGCCGGGCGTCATCACCGAGGTGCTGGCCGCCAACGGCACGCAAGTCGAGTACGACCAGCCGCTGTTCCGCATCTCCACCAGCGCGAACGCGTAAGGCCAGGCGAGCCCCATGTTCAACAAGATCCTCATAGCCAACCGCGGCGAGATAGCCGTGCGCATCATCCGCGCATGCCGCGCCATGGGCATCAAGACGGTTGCCGTGTACTCCACGGCCGACCGCCACGCCCTGCACACCTACCTGGCCGACGAGGCCGTGTGCATCGGCCCCGCGCCGGCGCGCGATTCGTACCTGAACACCACCGCCATCCTGGCCGCGGCCCAGGGCACGGGCGCCGACGCCATCCACCCCGGCTACGGCTTCCTGTCCGAGAACTCCACGTTCGCCAAGCTGTGCCGCGACAACGACATCGTGTTCATCGGCCCCACGCCCGAGGTCATCGACCGCATGGGCAACAAAAGCCAGGCCCGCCGCACCATGATGGACGCCGGCGTGCCCGTGGTGCCCGGCACGAAGAAGGGCATCCATGACGTGGACGTGGCCCTTGAGCAGGCCCGCACCATCGGCTGGCCCATCATGATCAAGGCGTCGTCGGGCGGCGGCGGCAAGGGCATGCGCGTGTCGGAGAGCGAAGAGGACTTCGCCGACATGTTCAACATCGCCCAGCGCGAAAGCGTCAACGCCTTCGGCGACAACACCATGTACCTGGAGCGCGCCGTGCAGAACCCGCGCCACGTGGAGGTGCAGATCATCGCCGACAACCACGGCAACGTGGTGGCCCTGGGCGAGCGCGACTGCAGCGTGCAGCGCAACCACCAGAAGATGATCGAGGAAAGCCCCAGCCCGCTGCTGGACGCCGACGAGGGCCTGCGCCGCCGCATGATGGATGACGCCGTGAAGGCCGCGCGCGCCGTGGGCTACACGTCCGCCGGCACCATCGAGTTCCTCATGGACGCCGAGCGCAACTACTACTTCATGGAGATGAACACGCGCATCCAGGTGGAGCACTGCGTCACCGAGATGGTCACGCACACCGACCTGGTGGGCGAGATGATCCGCGTGGCCGCCGGCGAGCCGCTGTCGTTTTCCCAGGACGACATCGTGCTGCGCGGGCACGCCATCGAGTGCCGCATCAACGCCGAAACGCCCGAGAAGAACTTCATGCCCAGCCCCGGCACCATCTCGCAGATGCACCTGCCCGGCGGCAACGGCGTGCGCGTGGACACCGCGGCCTACGACGGCTTCGAGATCTCGCCGTACTACGACTCCATGATCGCCAAGATCATCGTGCAGGGCCGCAACCGCACCGAGGCCATCGCCAAGATGCGCACCGCGCTCGAGGAGATGGTGGTCGTGGGCGTGAACACCAACCTTGACTTCCAATACGCCATCATGGAGAACGAGACGTTCCGCGCCGGCCTGGCCGACACGGGCTTCATCGAGCAGTTCCTTGCAGGCGAAGTGTAGGGATCAACGAAAGGAAGCGTTATGGGAATCGAAATGCCGGTACCTGCAAAGCCCGAAGGCGTCGACGCCGACGTATGGGAGCAGATGCTCCATGCCACGCCCGCCGAGGCGCGCCATCTGATCCGCGAAGGCAAGTTCGCCGCCCCCACAAGCGGCCTGTGCCCGGGTTACGCGCAGGCGAACCTGATCATCCTGCCGCGCGAGCAGGCCTATGATTTCCTGCTGTTCGCGCAGCGCAACCCCAAACCCTGCCCCATCCTGGAGGTCACCGAGGTGGGCGAGCGCATGACGCACATCTGCGCGAAGGACTGCGACGTGGCCACCGACTTCCCCGGATACCGCATCTACAAGGACGGCGTCATGGTGGACGAGGTCGACGACGTGGTGGACTACTGGCGCGATGACCTGGTGGCGTTCATCATCGGCTGCTCGTTCAGCTTCGAGAGCGAGCTGATCGAGGCGGGCATCGAGATGCGCCACAACACGCAGGGCCGCAACGTGTCCATGTACCTGACCAACCTGGCGTGCGAGCCGGCCGGCTCCATGAGCGGCAACACGGTGGTCAGCATGCGCCCCATCCCCTACGACCAGGTGGTGAAGGCGGTGCAGATCTCCGGCGCCATCCCGAAGGTGCACGGCGCGCCCGTGCATATCGGCGACCCCTCCGTCATCGGCATCAAGGACATCGCCAAGCCCGACTTCGGCGACCCGGTCGACATCAACCCTGGCGAGGTGCCGGTGTTCTGGGCATGCGGCGTCACCCCGCAGTCCATCGTCATGAACAGCAAGCCGCCGTTCGCCATCACGCACGCCCCCGGCTACATGCTGATCACGGACACCAAGAACGTGGACCTGAAGGGCTAGCCGAACAGCCGCACCGATTCGCCTAAGGCTTGTCCGAGGGAGAACAACCCGAACCGACGCCGTGGGGGGGGTCGGAATGCCGCCCACCCGCCCGCGCCAGTAATTTTTAATTGCACTGGTTTTAAAAGCCAGCAACCAC
>JAUNWR010000047.1:11093-13340 GCA_030540215.1 Coriobacteriia bacterium
ACATGCCGCAACCGCGCACGCTCATGTATATGGAAATGGAAGTGTTGAACATGCCGAGCATCGATCTTAACTCCGACCTGGGGGAAAGCTTCGGGCGATACACGCTCGGGCTTGACGATCAGGTCATCCCGCTGGTTTCCAGCGTCAACGTGGCGTGCGGCATGCACGCCGGCGACCCGGCGGTCATGCGCCGCACCGTCAAGCTCGCCGCCGACGCGGGCGTGGCCGTGGGCGCGCACCCGGGCTACCCCGACCTGCAGGGCTTCGGCCGCCGCGACATAGCCATGTCGCCCGACGAGGCCTACGACTACATCCTGTACCAGATCGGCGCGCTGCAGGCCTTCTGCCACGCCACCGGCGCGCGCATGCATCACGTGAAGCCGCACGGCCAGCTGTACAACCGCGCCGCCGTGGACCCGGAGCTTGCCCGTGCCGTGGCCGCCGCCGTGCACGACGCCAACCTGGACCTGGTGTTGGTGGGCCTGGCGAACAGCGAGCTCATCCGCGCGGGTCAGGCGGAGGGCATCCGCACCGCGCAGGAGTTCTTCGCCGACCGCAACTACACCGACGAGGGGCTGCTGGTGTCGCGCAAGCTTCCCGACGCCGTCATCACCGACGAGGACTTCGCCATGGCGCGCGTGGTGCGCGCCGTGAAGGAGGGCGCCATCGAGTCCGCATCGGGCAAGCTCATCACCGTGAAGCCCGACACCATCTGCATCCACGGCGACAACGTGCACGCGCTCGAGTTCGCCGGCAAGATCCGCACCGCGCTGACCGAGGCCGGCGTCGAAGTGAAGCCCGTGTAGGAATCCAAAACATAGCGAAACGCGAAGAGGGCCGGGTATCAACCCGGCCCTCTTCTTGTATCCTGCCGCCGCCCTACCCAGGTGCGGCGACAGGTTCTCATATCCGGCCTTCGCCGGAAGCGGCTGCGCTAGCGCTTATCGCGACGGCGCATGATGACCAGCGCCGCGATGGACGCCGCGCCCGCCAGGGCCACTGCCGCAAGCGGCAGGACCAGGGCAAGCTTGTCGTCGCCCGTCTGCATCAGCACCTTGCCGATCGGCCCGCGCGGCGTGAAGGTCTTGCCGCCAGGCTGCGTGGGCTGCACAGGCGCCGGAGGCTCGGCGTACGTGTTCGTGAACGCGAGCACGTCGGCATCGCCTGCCACCGTTGCGTTCAGATGGCCGCGCCCGTCATCGACGACCGTCACGGTCACCTTGTACGCGTGCTTGTCGTACGTCACGTTCGCCTGCGCATCGTCGAGCTCGGTGAGCGCGAACTCGTACGTGCCGGGCTTGTCGAACGTCAGCGCCGGGAAGGCGATCTTGCCGTCGGCGGCGTTCTTCGCCTTAAGCTCGGTGCCGTCGGCCGCGGTCAGCACGAACGTGAACTGCCCGTCCTGAAGGTTCTTGCCCACCAGCGTCTTGGAAGCGCCGATGGTCACGGTCGTGGACGTCGCCTGGTAGGCGTTGGCGAAGGTCGCCTCGCGCGCGCCTTCCAGCGCATGGGTCACGCTGAGCGTGCCGTCGCGGTTGTCCTTCACCGTGGTGACCACGGTGTACGTCGCGCCGTCGTAGGTCACGCCCTTGGCGACGGTGCCGCCCCCGACCTCGTGCAACGTGTAGCGATGCGTGCCAGGCTGCGTGTACTCCACCGGGCTCAGCGCCACGCTGCCGTCGGCGGCGTTAGTTCCGGTCGCTACCACATCTCCGCGCTCGAGCAGCTCGAACGCGAACTCGCCGGCGGCCATATCGCGGCCCGTCAGCGTCTTGGTCACCGTCACCTGGTCGGTCACGCTGGAGTTAGCAGGCTTCACCGTGTAGGTGTTGGCGAAGGAGAACGCCGGGCTCGCCGCATCGCCCTGGCGCTCGACCGTCAGCTTGCCGGCGCCGTCGTCGGTCACCTTGAAGCTGACCGTCTTGGTCGCCTTAGCGTCGTTGATCACGCCGGACACGGAACCGCTCTCCGTCACCTTATAGGTGAACACGTGGGAACGAGGCTTGCCGGACTCGGGCTCCGGGTTCGCCGGCTGGTCGGCCGGCTGGTTGCCGGGGGCAACCTCGTCAACCGTGCCGCTGGCGGTATCGGGAGTCGCTACGGCACCCGCACCCTGCCCGTCGCTTGCCGCGGGCTTGTCGCCCTCGTCAGCGGCAGCGAGCTTGTCGCCGTCGCCGGCTGCCTGGGCGGAAGCGTTATCCGCACCCGTGGCAGCCTTGTCGACGTCTGCGGCAGCCTTCGATGCAT
>JAUNWR010000048.1:0-13125 GCA_030540215.1 Coriobacteriia bacterium
GGACCACGAAGCCATCGGGGCCAGGAACCTCCACGATGCGATGGCCGGCTGTTCCCAGGCATCGCTCATAGGCAGCGCGCGAGGGCACGGGCACCGCCACGGATCGTGGTTCGAACGAGTTTGCCACGGCGGCCAGCACGTCGGTGGCGGATGCGCCGACGGCAACGCAATCGGGGCGTACTCCGTAGCGATTCGCCAGCAGCCCGGGAATCTGGGCTTGCGCCGCGCGTTCTTCCTCGGGCGTGATGGGATTCTGCGTCAACAGGTTAAGCGCCGGGCTGAAGGCATCGGGCATGCCGAGCGGGTTGAGCGTCTGCGAGAAGTCGAGCCAATCGATGATGGAGATCTCGGAATCGGGCAACATGTCGGGAGCCGCCTGCGCGGGAGCGAGGGCGCCCCATCCGGTGGTGTGAAGGCGTCCGTTCAATCCATCCAAAGCGCCCTCCTTCCCGTTAGTGCCTGATATCGCGATAAAGCCGAACGCTTATAGTAGCACAGCGTTTCGCGCTCCGCGCCCCGTGGTAAACTGGAACGCATGATCGATTCGAGCGAACATGAGGGCATGCTGCCTTTGGAACCCTGGGATGGGCCGGCAATCCTGCTGGTCGACCTTGACGCATTCTTCGCCTCCGTCGAGCAGCTTGACCATCCCGGTTGGCGCGGCAAGCCTGTCATCGTCGGGGGAAGCGCCGACAAGCATGGCGTGGTGTCCACGGCGTCCTATGAAGCGCGCGTGTTCGGCGTTCGCTCCGCCATGCCAGCGGTAACGGCTCGCAAGCTTTGCCCTCAGGCCATCTGGGCAGCTGGCAGGTTCGATCGTTATAAGCAGGTCAGCAATCAGGTCATGTCTATCTTGAACGATGAGACGCCGCTTGTGCAGCAGGTCAGCATCGACGAGGCCTTCCTCGACGTCACCCCTACGCGCACCAACAGGGAGCATCCCGTTGCCGTCGCGCGGCGTATCCAGCAGCGAGTGGAAGAGCTCGGCGTCACGTGCTCGGTAGGGGTGGGAACCTCTAAGACAGTTGCGAAGATCGCCTCTGATATGGACAAGCCTCGCGGCCTTACCGTCGTTTATCCCGGGACCGAGCGCACGTTCCTCGACCCGCTTCCCGTGCGCAGCATGAGCGGCATCGGCGCGGCCGCCGAGCTACGCCTGAAAAGCCATGGGGTGGAAACGCTCGGGCAGCTGGTGTGCGAGGGACCGGCGCGCCTTGAGCGGCTGTTCGGGAAGAACGGGCGCGTCATGTATATGCGGGCCTGCGGCCTTGATGATTCGCCTATCCAGCAACATGCGCCGGTGAAATCGGTGTCGAACGAGGTCACGTTCGCGAACGATCTTCGCACGCGCGAGGACATCGAGGCGGCGATCAACACCCAGGCGGCCAAAGTGGGCCGGCGGTTGCGCGGCAAGGGCTTGCGCGGCTCCACCATCGGCCTGCGCCTTCGATATCCCGATAGGTCGAGCCGCTCGGTCCAGCGCAGGCTTGCCCGGCCGACCGACGACGAGCTGCTGTTCGCTCCCGAGCTTTGCGGCATGCTCGATGAACTATGGGAACCCGGCATCGCGGTGCGCCTTATCGGGGTGTCCGTGTCCGGGTTTTCCGAGTCGGAAGGCGAGCAGGGCAGCCTGTTCGATGTGAAGCAGGTCGCCCCGCTTGAGGGCGACGCGAAGCCGCGCATCCAAGACGAGTCGAAGCGACGGGGCTTACTTGCGGCGACCGACCTGGTGAAAGATCGCTTCGGGGAAGGGGCGGTGCGTTTCGGCCACGAGCTGCGCAACGATGGCAACACCACCGGCACCGCCGCTAAGAATCCCGCTGATTACAAGTAGCACGATACACGGAGCGCCTGCGTCCATAATGAGGACCCAGGCGCTCTCCTATTTGGCCGGTTTGCGGCCTTGGAGACGGCTCGCTTCGCCGCGTGGGGGTGCAAGCTTGATGGCCCGCCCGATGGAACCCCTACGCGCATGGCCGATAGGCATGCTTGGGGGCAAGCGGATGAGCTGCTAGTAATCCCAGTAATCCTGGATCAGCTCCTGCCTGTTCGCTTTCTGAGATTTCTTCAGGATATTGTGCACGTGCACCTTCACGGTTCCCGGCGCAAGCGATAGCTCGGCAGCGATGTTCTGGTTGTCCTTGCCGAGCAGCACCAGTCGCAAGATCTCGGTTTCGCGGGGCGTGAGCTTGTGGGATGCCGCGTACGGCACCAGGTTGTGATCGATATAGGTTTCCACCTGCTCGCCTCCTTGCGTGGGAGGCTCGCTGTGACGCACGGAAAGGTATGTCAACGAAGAGCGCAGGGCCACGAACTCGCAGACTAAAGCAAGCAGGTTCTCGGCGAAGTTGCGTTCCGGGAAGAAGCCCAGGGGGATATCCACGTGCCCAGGCCCGATTACCAGCAGGACGAAGCCGTTCTCGGCGACCACCGCAAGCAGCAGCACCCAAAGCAGCACATAGAACTTCGGGAAGCGGCTGAGTCGCAGCCGTAGCCGCTCGTCCTCAGTGGTGATGTACTTATATGCCGCGAAAAACAACATCCAGGCGATGAAGACCTCGCGAAGCGAGTAGAACACGAACATGTGCACATACCCTTGCGGAAGGAACAACGTCACGGCAAGGCTTGCGCCGACGAACAGATATGCCGGGCCTAGTTTGACGATGATCGAATCTTCGTCCACGTAGGCGCACACCATCAACCAAAACGACATGAGCGTAGCGCAACCGAAGATGATGGAGAACGCCGGGTCCCCGATGAAGAACGCCTCATGCGACACCGCCGACTCCGATGCCATCACGTAATCGTCGCGGAACACGAGCATGCAATCGGCGTTGTACATGAGAAAACCCACGAAGCAGTACAGCTGCACCTTGTTGCGCGAAACCAGGCAAGACGCCAGGCAGCATGCCGAGGTCAGGATCGCGCTTATTTGCATGGCGATCGAGTAGTAAAACAGGAACATGCTTGAATCCACAGCACATCGCTTTCGTTTGGTCATGGGTCCCGGTCAGAACGGGTCCAGTATACGCTAAATCTCCCAAACAAAGATACGCCTGATAAAGGGCACCTATACCCGGTTTATACCTGGGTATATACCCAGCTTTCCTCTGGCGGTATACGGCTAAACCTGGCAATCATGTGGTCAGCCCGAACAAGACGGGCGCAAGTCGCTCGCAGCCAAGCAAACTGAGCCAAGCAGGGTGCGGAAGTTGCGACAACGCTATACCGGATGAGAATCCGGAACTCCATGAAAGGGGGGGTGCATATGTCTACCGAGGCCGCTGCCGTCGACTCCGCAGGCGGGCCCGTGGTGAAGGAGAAGAAGAAGAGGAAGAAGAAGCTTAGTTTCCCGACAGCGTTTACCATCCTGTTCGTCTTGACCATCATCGCGGTTATCGCAACATGGTTCGTGCCGGCAGGACAGTACGCGAAGCTTCAGTATGTGGCCGATTCCAATGTGCTTACGGTCACGAGCCCGCAAGGCGAGCTGAGCGAGGTTCCCGCTACGCAAGACGAACTCGATCAGCTCGGCGTGCAGATCGGCATCGAGCAGTTCACCGGCGGATCCATTACGAAGGCGATTTCGATCCCCGGTACCTATGAGCAGCTTCAGGCTCAGCCCAAGGGCATCGCAGATGTCACGCAGGCAATGGTATCCGGCACGATCGACGGCGTCGACATCATGGTGTTCATCCTGGTGCTCGGCGGTTTGATCGGCGTGGTCAACGCGACCGGCGCGTTCGAATCCGGTCTGATGGCCTTGACGAAGAAGACCAAGGGACATGAGTTCTTGCTAGTGTTCATGGTCGCCCTGCTCATGGTCCTCGGTGGCACCTCGTGCGGCCTTGAAGAGGAGGCTGTGGCCTTCTACCCGATCCTGGTACCGGTATTCCTAGCGCTTGGATACGACTCCATCGTATGCGTCGGCGCTATCTTCCTGGCCGGTTCTATGGGCACCACGTTCTCCACGATCAACCCGTTCAGCGTCGTTATCGCCTCGAACGCGGCGGGCATCAACTTCATGGAGGGCTTCGAGTGGCGCGTCGGCGGCTGCATCGTGGGCGCTATCGTGGTCATCAGCTATCTGTACTGGTACTGCAAGAAGATCAAGGCAAACCCCGAGGCTTCCTACACCTACGAGGATCGCGAGCACTTCGCCCAGCTGTTCAGCGTCGAGCGTGGCGAGACCGCCGCTGCTCACGCAGAGGGCTTCAGCCTGCGCAAGAAGGCCATCCTGGTCCTGTTCATCGCCGCCTTCGTCCTCATGGTCTACGGCGTCATGAACCTGCACTGGTGGTTCCCGCAGATGGCTGCCATGTTCCTGGCCATCTCGATCATCATCATGTTCATCTCGGGTACCGACGAGAAGACTGTGGTGAACGCGTTCATCAACGGCGCATCCTCGCTGGTCGGCGTTTCCCTGATCATCGGCCTGGCTCGTGGTATCAATCTGATCATGGAAGAGGGCCTGATCTCCGACACGCTCCTGTTCTGGTCCTCCAACGCGGTTCAGGGCATGGCAGGTCCGGCGTTTATCCTGATCATGATGCTGCTGTTCTTCCTGCTCGGCTTCGTGGTCCCGTCTTCCTCCGGTCTGGCCGTTCTGGCAATGCCCATTATGGCTCCCCTGGCCGATACGGTCGGCATCGATCGCTACTCCATCGTCTGCGCTTATCAGTGGGGTCAGTACGCGATGCTCTACCTCGCACCTACCGGACTGGTTTTGGCAACCCTGACCATGTTGGATATGAAGTACTCCAAGTGGCTCAAGTTCGTGTGGCCCATCGTGGTGTTCACGTTGGTGTTCGGCGGTATCCTCCTGTGCGCGCAGGTCATGCTCGCATAATGCCGCAAACATACTCCTTATGAAGAAGGCTCCCCGCGGGGAGCCTTCTTCACGTTTGCGTATACGTTGAATATGTTAGTTGCGGCTTGAGGCGAGGAAGAACAGCGCCATGGTGCCCGGGCCGGAATGCGCTCCGATGACGGGATCGACGTAGTTTATGCGGATGTCTTGGACGCCGAAGCGCTCGCGGATCTTGTTCTCGAGCCACTTGGCGTCATCGATGCAATCGCCGTGGGTGATGAAGACCGTTTGCTCGGCGATCGGTGCCGTGCCGGTGCGCTCCATGTGGTCGAGCAATGCGGTCAGCGACTTCTTGCGCCCGCGAACCTTTTCCAGGGGGACGAGGTGCCCCTCGTCGTCAACATGCATGACCGGCTTGATGTTGAGCAGGGTGCCGGCCCAGGCGCTCGTTTTCGAGACGCGGCCTCCGCGCCACAAGAACATCAGGTCGTCTACAGTGAACCAATGCGCCAGGTGCAGCTTGTTGGCCTCGGTCCAATCACGTACTTCCTCGATGCTCTCGCCCTGCTCGGCGTGTTGACATGCATGCCACACCAAAAGGCCCTGGCCACCCGAGGCGGCCAGGGTGTCGACGGTGAATAGCTTTCGCTGCGGGTATTCCTCACGCAATTGCTTCGCCAGAAGCTCGGTGGCCTCATAGGTGCCTGACAGGCCGCTGGAAAAGCCCAGGTACAGGATGTCCCTGCCTTGATCGAGCAAGCTGCGGAACAGCGTTTCGGTATCGGCAAGGTTGGGAAGCGAGGTACGGAACACCTTTCCCTCGCGCATCATGGCGTAGAACTGCGAAAGGTCGGTCTTCTCGCCTTTGAGATAGCTGTGATACACCGTGTCGTCGCCATCGGCCATGAATGTGAGCGGCAGCACGTGCAACTCGTAGCGGTCGATGGTTTCCTCGGTAAGGTTGCAGCAAGAGTCGGTCACTATCTCGAAGCTTCGGTTCATGGTCGTGCCTTTCCTAGCAGGTTGCCCGTCTGCGGGGTGAGACGTCGCAGACCCTTGGATTCGATGCGGCGTATATGGCGTAACGCCCCGTATACAGCTTTCATATCCATAACAGTATAACCTTCCGAAACCTTATCGCTGCGCTACCGCAACGAACGGCGCCGCGTTTTCTCTGAGTGCTTTTTCGGAATGTGGCGTGCGCGCGTTTCGTTTCCGTGGGTTTCCTATATACTAATCGGGTTTATAAGCAAGGACGGCATGCGCCGTCTGGGCATAGTTAGGCAAAGGAAGGCGCGATCTCGTGGCGAACACGTACAAGAACACCATGAATCTCCCGCAGACGGATTTCCCGATGCGAGGCAACCTGCCGGCATCCGAGCCGAAAAGGCTTGAGAAGTGGGAGCAGGAGCACATCTACGAACAGGTTCTCGAGAAGAACAAGGACGGCAAGCCCTTCGTCCTGCACGATGGTCCTCCTTACGCCAACGGCCCCATCCACATCGGCCACGCTTTCAACAAGGTGCTGAAGGACTTCGTGAACAAAAGCCATGCTCAGCGCGGGTACTTCACTCCGTACGTGCCGGGTTGGGACTGCCACGGCCAGCCTATCGAGCATATGGTCGAGGTTACCCTGGGCCCCGACAAGATGAAGGAAACGCCGCAGCCCGAGCTGCGACGCCTGTGCCGCGAGTGGGCAACGAAGTACGTCGGCATCCAGCGCGACGGCTTCAAGCGCTTGGGCGTCAACGCCGACTGGGATCACCCGTACCTCACCTATATCCCGAACTTCGAGGCCGGCAACGTCGAGATCTTCCGCGATATGTACCTCAAGGGCCAGGTCTACCGCGGCCGCAAGCCCATCCACTGGTGCAAGAAGTGCCATACGGCTCTGGCCGAGGCCGAAATCGAATATTCCGACGAGGTTTCCCCGTCCGTTTACGTGAAGTTCAAGCTTGACGCCATGCCCGGCATCTTCGAGGCCGCAGGTGCCACCGGCGATGCCTACGTGCTCATCTGGACCACCACGCCGTGGACCCTTCCGGCCAACGCCGCCGTATGCTTGATGCCCGACGCCGACTACGTCATGGTCCAGGTCGACGGCAGCAACGTCATCTTCGCCAAGGAGCTCGTCGAGGAAGTCGCCGAGATCGCCGGTTGGGAGGATTATTCCCTGGTGTGCGGTCAGGACGGTCAGCCCGTCGTGCTCAAGGGCACCGAGCTGTGCGGCCTTACCTATACCTGCCCTATCCGCCAGGACCTCAAGGGCAAGATCATCTACGGCGACCACGTCACGCTCGACTCCGGTACCGGTTGCGTCCATACCGCTCCGGGCCACGGCCAGGACGACTACCTGGTGGGCCTGCAGTTCGATATCCCCATCCTCATGCCCGTCGACGACAACGGCGTGCTCACCGAGGATGCGGGTCCGTTCGCCGGCCTTGATACCGACGACGCCAACCCTGTCATCATCGATTGGCTGCGCGAGCAGGGCACGCTCGTGGCTGCACGTAAGATCAGCCACAGCTACCCGCATTGCTGGCGTTGCCATGAGCCCGTCATCTTCCGTGCCACCGACCAGTGGTTCGTCTCCATGGAGGAGAACGGTCTGCGCGGCAAGGCCATGGACGCTATCGAGCGCGATGTGACCTTCTATCCTGCCTGGGCCGTCAACCGTATCGGCTCCATGGTGTCGGACCGTCCCGACTGGTGCATCTCGCGTCAGCGCAGCTGGGGCGTGCCCATCCCCGTGTTCAAGTGCGCCAAGTGCGGCGAGACCGTGGCCAACGAGGCAACGTTCGACGCCGTCATCAAGCTGTTCTACGAAGAGGGCGCCGACGCCTGGTTCACCAAGAAGCCCAGCGAGTACCTGCCGCACGGCACGCACTGCGAGAAGTGCGGCTGCACCGAGCTCGTTCCTGAGAAGGATATCCTCGACGTGTGGTGGGAATCCGGCGTGACGCATACCAGCGTGCTCAAGCACCGCGCGGACGAGGGCCTGACGTTCCCGGCCGATATGTACCTGGAAGGCTCCGACCAGCACCGCGGTTGGTTCCAGTCCAGCCTGCTCACCAGCGTTGGCGCTTATGGCTGCGCACCATATAAGAACATCCTGTCGTGCGGCTTCACCGTCGACGAGCAGGGCCGCAAGATGTCCAAGTCCCTGGGCAACGGCGTCGACCCGGCCGATGTCACGAGCAAGTGGGGCGCCGATGTGCTGCGCTTGTGGGTCGCATCCGCCGATTACGCGCAGGACGTGTCCATCTCCGACAATATCTTGAAGCAGGTCTCCGACGCGTATCGCCGTTTCCGCAACACCTTCCGCTTCCTGCTGGGCAACCTGTCCGATTTCGACGATCAGGCGAACGCGGTTTCCAACTGGGACGACCTCGAGCCCATCGACCAGTACATGATGGCCAAGACCGCCCAGCTGCTCGCCGACGTCGAGCAGGCCTACGACAGCTTTAAGTTCAACGGCGTCTACCGTGCCGTCTACGACTTCGTCAACGACCTGTCCAGCGTGTACATGGACGTCACGAAGGACCGCCTGTACTCCGAGTCGCCCGACAGCCCGCGCCGTCGCGCCGTGCAGACGGTGCTGTTCAACATCCTGGAAGTGCTCGTGCGCGTGCTTTCGCCCATCCTGTCGTTCACGGCCGATGAGGTGTGGGAGTGCTATCCCGAGGCCATGCGCAACCGTGAAGACCGCGTGTGCAACGTGCAGCTGGCAGGTTGGCCGCATCGCTCCGACTTCGTGCCTGCGCTTCCGGGCAAGCAGGCAGAGGAGAAGGTGCTCGCCGCGTTCGGCGGCGCCCTCGAGGTGCGCGACGTGGTCACCAAGGCGCTTGAGGATGCTCGCGGCGCCAAGGTCATCAATAAAAGCCAGGAAGCCACCGTTTCGGTTACCGCTCCGCAGGCAACCCTCGATGCGCTTTCCGCCTTCGACGCCTCCGTGTTCGAGGAGCTGTTCATCGTGTCCGGCGTGACGTTCGCTGCAGGCGAAGAGCTTGCATGTGAGGTAAAGCCCGCCGAGGGCGACAAGTGCCCGCGTTGCTGGAACTATCGCGAGCTCGGCGGCAACGCCAACCACGCGGATGTGTGCCAGCGTTGCGGCGACGCCCTCGACGCCATCGGCTTCACCGAGGAGTAAACGGTTTGACCCAGCATGAACCTATGAACATCGCTGGAAGCGAAGGGGCCGACGCGGTATGCGCCGGCCCCGCGCCTTCGGTGCGAACCCAGGCGCTTCGCTTGGGGGCTATGAGCGCTTTGGCCCTTTGCTGGATCGCCCTGGACCAGGCGGTCAAGTTATGCATGAACGCCCATGCGGCGGGCAGCGTCCTTTCCGGTCCCATTGCCGGTTTGTTCAGGCTGCACCTTGTGCACAACACCGGTGGCGCTTGGAGCATGTTCTCGGGCGCCACGGTTGCCTTGGGCGTGTTCTCCATCGTCATGTGCGCGGCGCTTGCGGCGTTCGCGGTGCACGAGCGCGCCCGCATCAGCTGGCCCGAACTCATCGGGCTAGGGCTTGTCATCGGCGGGGGTATAGGTAACGCCATCGATCGTTTCGCCTTAGGCTACGTGGTGGATTTCATCGACCTCTGCTTCATGGATTTCCCTGTGTTCAACATCGCCGATATCGGTGTGACCTGCGGGCTTGTTTTGTTTTTGATTGGATGGATCGTCCGTGAACGACATCATGAGGAGGTGCGCTAGATGGGCGCGTTGAAAAGCTATACCGCCTGCGCCGAAGATGCCGGTTCGCGTATCGACGCCGTGCTGGCCGCGCGCGGGTTGTACCCCAGCCGCAGCGCGGCGGCCCGGGCCGTGGAAGAGGGCGCTGTGTACGTCAACGGCGCTACCGTCGCCAAGAAACATATGCTATGCGCAGGCGATACGGTGGTGTACGAGGTGCTGGACGCCCCTGAGCAGGGTCCCGTGCAAGGCCAGGCCATCCCGCTCGATATCCGCTACGAGGACGACGACGTGCTCGTCATCTCCAAGCAGGCGGGGCTTGTGTGCCATCCGTCGGTCGACCATGCCGACGGAACGTTGGTCAATGCCCTGGTCTACCATTGCGGCGTCGAGCACCTGTGCAACGTTCAGGGCGAAAGCGATCGCCCCGGCATCGTGCATCGCCTCGATCGCGACACCACGGGCCTTATGCTGGCCGCAAAAAACGATGCCGCCGGCTTGGCGCTTATGGCCGATATCCGCGATCGCGCGGTCGATCGTCGCTACCTTGCCTTGGTGCACGGCGTCATCCCGCACGATACCGGCATGATCGATGCGCCCATCGCCCGTTCGCTCAACGAACGCACGCGCATGGCGGTTCGCGAATGCCCCTCGGCGCGAGATGCGCTCACCACCTTCCGCGTGCTCGAGCGCTTCGAGCACGGCCAGCGCGACAACGGCTATACCCTCATCGACTGCAAGCTGTACACGGGAAGGACCCATCAGATCCGCGTTCATATGCAGTACGCGAAGCATCCGTTGGTGGGCGATCCGGTGTACAACTCCGGTGCTCCTAAGGATGCCGATGCAAACTTCGGGCTGGATCGACAGTTCCTGCATTCCTTCCAGGTCGGGTTCACCCAGCCCATGACAGGTGAGGACCTGTTCTTCGCCGACAACCTTACCGACGACCTTGCTGCCGTGCTCGATCAGCTGGCGCCTCGCAGCTGTGGTCGCACCGAGGCGGGCAGGGAAGTGTTCGAGTTGTTGGCGGAATCGCCGCATCCCACGGCTCCGGTACACCATCTGGAGGATTTCGGGGCTCTATAGTATTTGGTAACGTGCTTTTCCGCAAGGCGCGTTATTTGAGGCGGCTTCAATGGCCGCCTTCTTATTTTCGCAGGTCAAGTTTGGAGACGGTTGCTATGAAATCATGTGAGACCCCGCGCATCGGCGTTGTGCTCGCGAATACGGGCACGCCGAAAAGCCCCGAACCGCGCGATGTGCGCAGATATCTCGGAAGGTTTTTGATGGACGAGCGCATACGCCCTATGGCCAAGGCGCCATGGTGGTTGATCCTGCACTTGTTCATCCTTCCCACGCGTTCGGTGAAGTCCGGAAGGAAATACGGGAAGATCTGGACCGAATCGGGGTCTCCCTTCGACGTGGAGCATGCCAAGCTTCGGAATCTGCTGGAGCAGCGCTTGCGAGACGACGGCATTGATGCCCGGGTGCGGGTAGGGCAGAGCTATGGCGAGGATTCCATCGAGCATGCCCTTGCTGCCCTCCGCGAGCAGGGCTGTACGCAGGTGGTGGTGCTTCCTCTGTATCCGCAAAGCGCCCATTCCACCACGTTGAGCGTCAAAGACGGTGTTGCGGCGGCTATGACCGAGCTGTCATGGCAGGCGCCGGTGACGTTCGTGGATTCGTACGGTATGGATAGCGCCTATGTCGAAGCGATCGCTCAAACCGTTTCGGCTGCGGGCTTCAACGCGCAGGCGGGCGATAGGCTGCTGTTCAATTACCATTCCATACCGATGAAAGATATCGAACAGGGCGATACGTACGAGCCTCAGACAGGCGCGACCGCTTTGGCGGTGGCGGGTCGCCTTCGTCTCGATCGAACGCAGTGGACCATCGGCTACAACTGCCGGTTCGATAAAAGCCGCGAATGGCTGCAACCGTTTACCCGAGGCGTTCTCAAGCGTTGGGCGCAGGCGCGAGATGGCCGTGTCTTCATGGTTTGCCCGAATTTCGCGGTAGATTGCCTTGAAACCCTTTATGATATCGATTATGAATTAGTGCCTTGGTACCGGCAGGCCGTCGAGGAAGCTGGCCGACCGTACGAAGGTAGCGAGTTCGTATATGTCCCGTGCCTTAATGGCACGCCGATGCATGCTTCGGTGCTTGCCCACGTGCTCGCGCCGTATCTTACCGGGAAGGATTACCATGAGTAGCGAGGCTCAAAAACCTCAGAAAACAGTGCTGCTGGGCGTAACCGGCGGCATTGCCGCATACAAAGCCTGCGAAATCGTCCGCGGTCTTCAAAAGGCCGGGGTCCGCGTGAAGGTGTGCATGACCGAGCATGCCACGCATTTCGTCGATCCCGTCACGTTTCGATCGCTTACCCACGAGAAGGTGGCGGTCGACCTGTTCGACGACCCTACCGATCCCATTCATCACATCTCGCTTGCCGAGGAGGCTGATGCCTTCGTCATCGCGCCTTGCACGGCTAACGTCCTGGCCAAGCTTGCCAACGGCATCGCCGACGATCTGCTCACCACCACGGCTCTTGCGTGCACCGCACCGCTCGTGTTGGCGCCGGCTATGAACGTGCACATGTACGAGGCGGCCGCAACGCGCTACAACATCGGCAAGCTGGGCATTCGCGGCGCCGTGTTCGTCGAGGCCGACGAAGGATATCTGGCATGCGGCGACGTGGGGCGCGGTCGTCTGGCCGACCCTGCCGCCATCGTCGCGCGCACGCTCGAGGTTCTGGGCGTGAAGCAAGATCTTGAGGGCAAGCACATCATGATAACCGCCGGGCCCACCGTCGAGCCCATTGACCCGGTGCGTTATATCTCCAACCGTTCCAGCGGCAAGACGGGATACGCCATCGCGCGCGCGGCCCGTCGCCGTGGCGCCAACGTGACGCTCATCACCGGGCCGGTTTCCATTCCCGCTCCCTCAGACGTCCACGTGGTGCACGTGAACACCGCGCTCGAGATGCTGCAGGCCTGCGAAGAGGCGTTTCCCTCAGCGGATATCGCGCTGTTCTCCGCCGCCGTCGCCGATATGCGCCCGGCTCATGCAGCGGACCACAAGTTGAAGAAGGGCGCGGCCGACGCCGACCTTGGCACCATCACGTTGGTCGAGAACCCGGATATCCTGGCAACGCTCGGGGCGAAGAAGGGCCCGCACCAGGTTGTTGTCGGTTTCGCTGCCGAAACCGACAACGTCATCGCCAACGCCCAGGCGAAGCTCGTGAAGAAGAACGCCGATGTCATCGTCGCCAATCGAGTGGGCGAGGGGTTGGCATTCGGCACCGACGACAACGCCGTGTGCTTCGTGGACGCCGATGAGATCGACGAGACGCCCAGCATGCCTAAGGACAAGCTGGCGGACGTGATCCTCGATCATGCGTTGGACTATCTGCACTAGGTCGCTGAGCGCAGGCTTTGTGCGCGGGCGAACTTTTTCATGATTCGCGAAAAAGTTTGAAATTACCCCTTGCGCGCTTTCCTGGTTTTGGTATTATAAACGAGCTGCTTCGGACAGCAGCAGTTTGAAAGTTCGGGTTGTGGCGCAGTTTGGTAGCGCACTTGACTGGGGGTCAAGGGGCCGCAGGTTCAAATCCTGTC
>JAUNWR010000049.1:0-12942 GCA_030540215.1 Coriobacteriia bacterium
CGGCCCTTGGAGCGGCGGCCCCCCGAGCCGCCGCCCTCCGTACCCCCGGCCGCCGCCCGTATCCCCGGGCGGCGGCCCTTCTGCGTTATGGGGATCTTCTGCCCCGCGCGGCAGATCCGGACGTTTCCCCCAAGTGTCCGTCTGGGGTTCTGGCTGAAGCGTCTGGCCGACATTGGGAGCGCCTTGAAGTGGCTGCTTTGGGGAATCCGGACATATAGTGCTACGCCCCCGAAGTGTCTGGGGTAGTATGAGGTGGTATGGGAAGCCCGGCGGGTCGGCTGGGCGCGTGTCCTGAAGGAGGATGCTATGGATGCAAAGGTGTACGAGCTGATCAACGATCAGATTCGCAAGGAGCTGTACTCGGCGTACCTGTACCTGTCGTTCGCCGACTACTATGCGGAAGAGGGTCTGGAGGGTTTCGCCCATTGGTACGAGATCCAGACGCAGGAGGAGCGCGACCATGCGCTTATCTTCCGCAAGTACCTGCATGAGAACGGCTGCAAGGTGAAGCTGCAGGCCATCGACCAGCCCGACAAGACCTTCAGCAACCATCTGGAGCCGCTGGAGGCAGCGCTGGAGCACGAGAAGTACATCACCAGCACCATCAACGACATCTACACCGCCGCCCTCGAGGCGAAGGATTATCGCACCATGAAGTTCCTCGACTGGTTCATCTCCGAGCAGCAGGAGGAAGAGGACAACGCCGAGAAGCAGGTGTCGCGCATGAGGCTGTTCGGCAGCGACGCCAAGGCGCTCTACGACCTTGACCAGGAGAACGCGGCCCGTGTGTACGCCGTTCCCAGCCCGCTGGCGAACGCGTAGATTCACGGCGAAGGCGGTTTCGCCGGGTTTGCGGGCGGTCCGTCCGGTTTCGGCAAACGCAAAAGCATGCTGATAAGGCGCCCCGATGTGGATCGGGGCGCCTTATTGTTCCCCCGCATCATTTACGGCGTCTATCGATTGAGCGTCCTTTTGAGTGGATTATGCATAAATAGTGGAGCATTATGCATTTCTATAAAAAGCCACAAATAGTGGCATCTGTGGCTATAATGCGAGTTCAGAGGCCAAAAATGATTGTTTCATCTGCGTAAACTGCGTTTTACCCAGGTTGCGAAAATGAGTCAGCGTGCAAGAATACTACCTGTCCGACAGAAGACAAATTGCAACACTCAAACGACTATCTTCGCCAAATCGACTGTCTCGGGTTTGCAGGTTCCGTCGCCAAGCGGAACGCGGGTTGCCAAGACCCCGCACATTGCCTGTCGGGATTCCTTTCGAAAGCCGGGTCCTTCCTACCCGGCTTTATTTTTTCCCTTGTGCACCTGCAAGAAACCATTTTCGCCTTGCACTCGCGTTCGTTTCGAAGGCTTTTCCGCGATCCTTTTCCGGCATCATAGCGCCGGGATGGGACGGTTTTGCGGCGTTGCGCAACTGCTTCTTATCGCACGAGCGCGGCAATCTTCGCCCGATGGCGCCAGGCACCGGGTTCGAGCGTTATACTGAGCGCATCGTGCTGCTTGCGGGCGAAGGTGGGCGGCGCGGCGTCCCGAAATCAAGGAAGGCGGTTCCCATGGAAGACTTCGAGTTCGTTTCCCCTACGCATTTCGTGTTCGGCCATAACGCCGAAAGCAAGGTCGGCCCCATGCTGGCCGAGCGCGGCGCGCATAAGGTGCTGCTGCACTATGGCGGGCAGAGCGCCATCAAGTCGGGCCTTATCGACCGCGTGTGCGCATCGCTCGAGCAGGCCGGCATCGAGTATGTGAAGCTGGGCGGCGTGCGCCCCAACCCCGAGATCGGCCTGGTGCGCGAGGGCGTTGCGCTGTGCAAGGAAAACGGCGTGGACTGGGTGCTTGCCGTGGGCGGCGGTTCGGTGGTCGACTCCGCGAAGGCCATCGCCAACGGCGCCTGCATCGACTACGACGTGTGGGAGCTCATCACCAAGAAATATCCGAACACCGAAGTGCTGCCCATTGCCGTGGTGCTCACCATCCCGGCAGCAGGCAGCGAGGCGTCGAAGAACACCGTCATCAGCAACGACGAGCTGGGCATGAAGACCGGCTACGCCAGCAACTACCAGCGCCCGAAGCTGGCGTTCATGAACCCCGAGCTCACGTTCACGCTGCCGCCGTTCCAGACGGCAGCCGGCATCACCGACATGTTCTGCCACCTGCTTGAGCGCTTCTTCGACGACGTGGGCGCCGTGCCCGTTACCGACGGCATGAACCTGTCCGTCATGCGCACCATCCGCGCCGAGGCCCCGCGCGTGCTGGCCGAGCCCGAGAACTACGACGCCCGCGCGAACATCATGTGGGCCGGCATGCTGTGCCATCAGGGCCTTTTGGGCATGGGCCGTCATGAGGACTGGGCAACGCACGGCCTTGAGCACGAGCTGTCCGCCTACGACACCACCGTCACGCATGGCGCCGGCCTGGCCTGCCTGTTCCCGGCATGGATGGAATACGTCTACGACGCAAACCCGGCGCGCTTCGCACAGTACGGCTACGAGGTGTTCGGCCTGGCGCCCACGGGCGACATCGAATCCGACGCGCTGTCGGCCATCGACGAGACGCGCATGTTCTTCGCCAGTCTGGGCATGCCCATCAGCCTGGGCGAGCTCGGCTTGGACGAGGACAACATCGAGGACGCCATCGCCGAGATGATCCCCACCCTGCGCGAGAACAAGGGTGAGCCGTTCGGCAGCTTCAAGAAGCTGACCATGGAGGACGCCGCCGAGATCTACCGCTTGGCGCTGTAAAGGGAAACGCTCGCCTGTCGGATGTCGACAGGCGAGCGTTTGGCGAATAGGGAAGGGCCCTGCGGCTCCCGTTTGCTTCTCAAACCGCATGGCGTGGTCGGAAGGCCGGCGCCGTGGTTGGAAGCAGATCCGGGAAGCCGCAGGGCCCTTTGCAGTTTTCGGCGGGTTTTGCGGGGGCTGGGGAGTCTGCGGATTTTCGCGCCAGCGCATCGAACGGACGCGGGAGCGCCTACATGAAGCAGCCGGCGATGATCACGATGGCGGTGGTGAGCAGGCCCGATACGGCGATGCTCACGCCGGACATGGCGCCTTCCAGCTCGCCCATCTCAAGGGCCTTCGTGGTGCCCACCGCGTGGCTGCAGGTGCCGATGGCCACGCCCTTGGCGATGCGGTTGTTCACGCGGAAGATCTTCGACATGAGCGGCGCGAAGATGGCGCCGAGGATGCCGGTGATGATGACGGCCGCCACGGTGATGGACGTGATGCCGCCCAGCTGCTCCGACACGGCGATGGCGATCGGGGTGGTCACGGACTTGGGGATGAACGACGTGGCCATCTCGTCGCCCAGGCCGAGCAGTTCGCACAGCGTATAGGCGCTGATCATCGATACTATGGAGCCGACCAGGCAACCGCAGAAGATGGGGATGAAGTGCTGCTTGAGGATCTGACGTTGGCGGTAGACGGAATATGCCAAGGCGACCGTCGCCGGACCCAGCAGAAACGAGATGAGCTGCACGCTCGACTCATAGGAATCCAGCGGGATGTGGAAGAGGCACAACAGGGCGATGATAAATGCCACCGTCACAAGCAGCGGGTTGAGCAGCGGGGAGCGCATCTTCTTGTACAGCGCCACTGCCAGCTTGAAGACGATGAAGGAGACGACGGTGCCCGCCGCCAAGGTTGCGATAAGGTTCAGCATGGTCTAGGCCTCCTTGCCGGCGACGGGGGAGATGATGCCGGTTCCCGGCGTATGCGGATGGTGCTTGCCGGCGCCCTCCGCGTACGCGCTGTGGGAATCGGCGCTGTCTGCCTGGGCCTTCGCCGCGTTCTCCGCTTCAACGGCTGGTGCGAGCGCGGTGTCCTTGCCCATCTTCGCCATGATCCAGGACACGAACAGCACCGTGTAGGACGTGGCCAAGAACACGATGACGGTGGTGGCGATGCAGACGAACGCGAACTTCGCCGCCGCAGCTTCCAGCATTGAGAAGCAGCCCATGATGGCGACGCCGGCGGGGATGAAGAACACGGACATGTTGTCGATCAGGTAGTCGCACGCCTCGCTGATGTATTTCGTTTTCAGGACGTGCGTGCCAAGCAGCACCAGCAGCAGCACCATGCCCAAGATGTTGCCGGGAAGCGTGATGGGCAGCACGGATGCCAGTGCGCAACCGGCGGCATATACGCCCATGATCAGGCACAACTGTGCCAGCAGCAGCAAACCGTGCTTGACGGAGCGCTGCAGGCGCTGCTTGGGGGTGTCGGCGCCTTTGAACATCTCGTCGTGCGTTTCCTTCAGATCGCCTTTGACCGAAGCGACGAATTCCTTGAAGTGCGACCAGATTTTGCGCGCACAACACTTGACGCTTGCGGCGTCGTTATTCGATTTCATGATTCGTGGAACAACCCCTTGGTAGTTTTTGGGAATAGATACCGTTTGTCTAGGGTTTCATACTAGGACGCTTGCCCGGCATTTCAAAAGTTTGCCGGGGAATCCACGCGACCGGCATAAGCCATGCAACGGAATCCCACAAAACCCGGGGATGCTAAAGGGGGCGATGGGAATCGTTTCCCATCGCCCCCTGCGAAAGTTGGCGGATCGGTTGTCGGGTGCTCGGCGGGTTGATCGGCCGTCGGGTTCTCGGTCGGAGACTCGGCATTGCGCTCTCGGCCGCCAAGCTGGTTGCCGGTGGTATGGCCGATGGCTTGGTCGACCGGTTGCTAGGTGTTCGGCCACCGAGCCGGCAGCGTTACCGTCCCCAGGCCTTCCATCCCAGTGCGGCCGCGGCTATGACGAGCATCGCCACCGTTGCCACTAGGCCGATGGTGGGCGCCTTGTAGCCGACCAACATGACCGCCGTGCCGAACAGCGCCATGACCAGGCACAGGATGCTCAGCCATTTCATGTAACCCCGCGCGTTCATCTAGTAGTTCACATCCTTGTCGTCCAGACGCCCGCGGAAGACGCGGTACGCGATCACGTGGTACGTCAACACCAGCGGCACGCCCACGCAGGCGATGCCGGTCATCCACGCCAGCGACGTGTCGGAGGACGCTGCGCTCATCAGCGTGATGGATGCACCCACGCTGCCGGGGGCGGCAACCACCAGGTTGGGGAACAGCGTGACCGCGGCAAGCGCCACCAGTCCAGCTGCCGCCACCGACTGCAGAAGGAACGCCACCAGGTCGTTGCCCTTGCGGCCGAGCGCGATCGATGCGACGACGCATGCAAGGAACACCAGGGCGATCACCACGCCGGCGGCGAGCATTCCCGGCGCGAACGCGGGCTTCACCACGGCGAATGCCAGGACCGTCGCAACGGCGAACAGCACCAGGGCCGCAATCTGGCAGGGCACGCGCAGCTTCGCGGCGCGCTCATGCACGGCGGAGCCGGCGGGCGCCTTCAGCGCCACCCATGCAGCGCCGGCGGAAAGGCACATGGCCAGGCCGAGCGGGCCCGCCACCAGGGTGAACGGCGACAGCAGGCCCAGCAGCGGCACGCCTGCGTAATCGCCGTTGGCGGCCATGGGGATGCCGGCGATCACGTTGCCCAGCGCCACGCCCAGTAGCAGCGCCGGCAGGAACGAGCCCACGGTGAAGCAGACGTCCCACGCGCGCGCCCATTTCGGGTCGTGAGCGCGGAACTCAAGCGACACCGCGCGGACGATCAGGCCGAACAGCACCAGCATGACGGCCAGGTAGAAACCCGAGAACGTGGTGGCGTACGCCGCGGGGAACGCTGCGAACAGCGCGCCGCCGGCGGTGAGCAGCCACACCTCGTTGCCATCCCACACCGGGCCGATGCTGCGGCGCACGAGCGCCCGTTCGCGCTCGTCTTTGGCCAGCGCGCGGTACAGGACGCCCACGCCCAGGTCGAACCCGTCGAGCACGAAGTACCCGGCGATCAGCACGAAGATCAGAAAGAACCAAAGGACTGCAAGCGCGCTCATGGTTATTCCCCTTCCTTGACGGCGGCGGTTGCGTCATCGGCGGCGTCGGCCGCGGGGGCGGCATCGCCGACGGGCCCGCGCTTGATGAAGCCCGAGATCACGCGCGCCCATCCGATGAACAGGAACACGTACACGGCTGCGAACAGGGCCAGGGTCATCAGCAGCTCAGGTGCGGAAACCGACTGCGAGATGGCGTTGTTCGTCAGCAGGCTCACGCCGTCGGGGCCGGACGCGGAAGGGTAGACGACCCAGGGTTGGCGTCCCACTTCGGCGGTGATCCAGCCAACCTGGATGGCAACGAACGGGAACAGGGGGCTGATCAGCAGCAGCTTCTGCAGCCAGCGCATGGAGCGGATGCGGCCGCCGCGCAGGCTGAACACCACGGCAAGGATGGCCGTGATCATAATCAGGCCGTACATGGCCACCATGAGGTGGTACGACTGGAACACCAGGTTCACGGGCAGGTCGGCCACGTCCATGTCGCCGTACTTCTCGGTCTGCGCGAGCGAGTTCAGGCCTTGGTACTGGGTATCCCACGTGCCCGTTGCCAGGAAGCTGGTGCCGCCGGGAATGGAGAACGGGGTGATGACCTGCTGATTCTCCTCGTCAACCCAGCCGAACGCGTACAGCGGGGGCACCTCGTCGTCGTACATGCCTTCCATCATGGCAAGCTTGGTGGGCTGCTCCTGCGATACCTCCACAGCGGAGGAGTGCGCGGTGACGATCAGGGCGCACGAGGCCACGATGCCCACGACGGCGCCCACGCGGATGGTCTTCATGGCGAAGTCGGCGTGCTTGCCGCGCAGCAGGTACCATGCGCCCACGGCCAGGGAGGCGAACGCGCCCAGGATCAGCAGCGCCACCACCACGTGGGTGTAGCGCGGCAGCGTGGACGGGTTGAACGCCGCGGCCAAAAAGTCGGTGATGACGGCCTTCGAGCCGTCGGCGGCCAGCTCGGCGCCGGCGGGCGTCTGCATCCACGAGTTCGCGATGAGGATCCACAGCGCGCTCAGGCACGAACCGGCCCACACCAGCCACGCGGACACGGTGTAGAACAGGCTGGACACCTTGTTGCGCCCGAACAGCAGCACGCCCAGGAACACCGATTCCAGGAAGAACGCGAACAGGGCCTCGGCGGCAAGCGGCGCGCCGAAGATGTCGCCCACGAAGCGCGAGTAGTCGGCCCAGTTCGTGCCGAACGAGAACTCCATGGTGATGCCCGTGGCCACGCCGATGGCGAAGGTGGCGGTGAAGATGCGCACCCAGAAGCGCATGGCGTTGCCGTCGGCCTCGCTGCGGCTTCGGTGGTACTTGGTGGCGAAGATGGCCAAGATCAGGCCCAAGCCGATGGATAACGGAACGAAGATGAAATGGTACGCCACGGTCAGCGCGAACTGGATCCGCGAGAGCAGCGCAACGTCGGATAGCATATCCATGAGAACCCCTCTCCTATGCTCATATGCTACTAAACTAGTAACATAATACGTCGCGAAACGAGAAAATGGAAGTGTTAACGAGATTTTGTATCGATTATTTTTGCAAGAACCCTCTGCCCGTCGCGCGTTTGGGTGCGTTAATCCGCGGGCGCAGCGTTTCGGTGCATGCGGATTGGCGCGGGAGAACGTGGCTCAGTGGGTGGTAGAGCCTGCTCGAGCGACGGCGGGTTCGGCTGGGTTGCCGCCGCTCGAGCTGCGTTCACCTAGTTGTCCGCGACGATGGAGTTCATGATGGCGGACACGATGCTGATGACGATGGACGCGAGAAACGCGCTGCCGAAGCTGGAGATGTAAAAGCCCACGTTGAACATGCCGTTGCTCAACCAGGCTGCCAGGTACAGCATGGCGGTGTTCACCACCAGGTAGAAGATGCCGAACGTCAGGCACGTGATGGGCAGGCTGAGCAGCTGCAGCAGCGGCTTGATGCTCATGTCGATGAGCGATAGCGCCAGGCCGGTGATGGCGACGGCGATCCAGCTTTCGGTGGTTCCCAGCACGGCGATGCCGGGGACCAGCCATACGGCGGCCCCTACGGCGACGGCGGTGGCCAGCCAACGGATGATGAATTGCATGGCGTCTCCCTTCGGTGCGGTGGTGCATAGGGTCAAAGCGGTTCGTCCCCGATTATAGCCTCGCGTTATGCGCAGGGCGTGTGCGGCGCCGCTGCTCTGCCATGCGGGGCGCTGCCGCGGCATTGCCCAGGGGCGTGCGGGGCGCCGCCGCCCCCCCCGCGCGGGGGGTGCGCGGCCGCGCCTGCGCCATTAGCGATCGTCATCGCGCTGCAGCTCGTCGAGGGCCTTCGCCAGGTCGGCGATCTTGAACGGCTTGCCCACGTGCGCGTTCATGCCCGAGTCCAGGGCCTTCTTCACGTCGTCGGCGTAGGCGTTGGCGGTCAGCGCCACGATGGGCGTGGTCTGCGCGTCGGGGCGCGGCAGCTCGCGGATGGCGCGCGTGGCCTCGTAGCCGTCCATCACGGGCATCATGGCGTCCATGAGCACGGCGTCGAAGTGCTGCGGCTCGCTTTCGGCGAACAGTTCCACGGCCTCCTTGCCGTTCTGAGCCTGCTCGAGGGTTGCTCCGCGCTCGGCGAGCATCTCGGCCAGGATGATGCGGTTGATCTGGTTGTCCTCCGCTACCAGGTAGCGTCGGCCCTTGAACACCTCGGTATAGGAGGGGCGCTTCTCGTCCGCATCGCCCTTCGCGCGTTCGCGCTCGGTGTCCTTGCCCGCTCGCTTGCCCTTGCCGGGGTCGTCCTCGGCGGCCTTGCACGGGCACGGTTTCGCGCCTTCGCCCTCGCCCAGCTTGAACTTCAGCTTCACGGTGAACGTGGTGCCGTGGCCCTCCTTGCTCTCCACGTCGATGGTGCCGCCCATGGCGTCTACCAGGGCCTTCGTGATGGTCATGCCCAGGCCGGTGCCCTGGATGCCCTGCATCTGCCTGCCTTCGGCGCGCTCGAACGGGGCGAAGACGTGGTCGATGAACTCGGGCGGCATGCCCATGCCGTTGTCGCGCACGATGAAGCTCAGGCGCACGAAATTCGGGCTGGTCTGCTCGTGCTCCTCCACGTGCAGGGCAACCATGCCGCCGTCGGGCGTGTACTTCACCGCGTTCGACAGCAGGTTCAGCAGGATCTGGCGCACGCGCAGTTGGTCGGCGGCGAAGCTGCGATGCTGCACGTTCACCGCGTCGAGCGTGAGTAGCTGCCCCTTCGCGGCGGTTTGCGGCCGCATGATGGCGTCCACGTCGCGCAGCAGCGTGTCCAGGTCGCAGCATTCCTCCTGCAGCTCGATGGCGCCGCTTTCGAGCTTGGACATGTCGAGTACGTCGTTGATAAGGCTGAGCAGGTGTTGCGACGAGGTCTGGATGGTGGCAAGGCATTCGTCGGTCTTATCCCAGTTGCCGGCGTTGTCGCGTGCTATCTGCGTCATGCCCATGATGGCGTTGATGGGGGTGCGGATATCGTGGGACATCTTCGCCAGAAACGTGCTCTTCGACTGGTTCGACTGTTTGGCTATGGCCAGCGCCTGCTGCAGGCGTTCGCGGCTTTCGGTCTCTTTCGTGCGGTCGAACAGCACGTACACCAGCTTCTCCGTGTCGCCCACCTTCGCGCGGAACAGCGTCTCGTGGTACCAGCGCAGCTCGCCGGTCTCCTGGTGGCGTCGCGTGCTGTCGCCATCGCGGTGGTCGTTGCTGGGAAGCGAGTGCATGTTGGTCTCGAGCAGGCTTACCGACCCCGGCTCCAGCGAGCGGTCGATGTTGCGCACGTCCTTGGCGATGTCGGCGGAAGGGATGCCCAGGATGCGCTGCGTGTTCGGGCTGACGTAATCCACCGCGCCGTCGTCGGGGCTGAACATGATGAAGATGTTGTCGGTGCTGCCCGACAGCGCGCTGAACAGCTGCTCGCGATATTTCACTTCCCTGACCTGCTGATCGAGCACGCGTCGTCCGTGCTGCACCAGGATGACCACCACCAGCGCGGCAAGTGCGAACAGCACCACGGACACGGTGGCGATGGTGAGCAGCTGCACCTCCGACATGCTGGCGTTGACCACGTTGCTCGGGACCACGCCCACCATCACCCAGTCCTCGAACCCGACGGGCATGTAGGTGAGATAGTACTGGTTGGTGGCGGTGGAGAACTGCGTGGTGCCGCTCTGACCTGCGTCGATGTCGGACCGGATGGAATCGATGCCGCCGTCTGCGCCGAACGACGCTATCTGGCCGAGCCAATCGAGCAGGTTGGACGACTGCGAATATTGGTCGGTGGCGGAGAACAGCAGGTTGCCGGCCGGCGTGATCACGAAGCAGCTGGACTGCCCGTCGAAGGCGTTCACGTCAAGGGCCGCCTCCATGTCGTGGTTGTTGTAGCTTATGGCGATGGCCGAGTATTCGAACCCGTCGAACGAGGCGGGCGTCACGGGCGTGGCGAACACCGTAAGGCCCGTGCCGCTGGTGGGGACGGTGTCCGCTACGATGCTGTTCCCGCTGTTCAGCTGGTCGAGCTGCTGGCCCAGGTTCAGCGTGCCGCGCTCGCCGTCGGGGGTGGCGTAGCCGCCCTGCGAGTTGATGAAGTAGAAGTCGGTGAAGCCCCACTTGGCCTGCTCGCCGTCGATGAACTCGCGCGCCTGCTCGGCGTCGTCGCCGGACACGGAGCCGTCGGGCGAGTGGGCGGCGGAGTCCTCGAACATGGTGTTCCACGTGCTCAGGTGGTTCCAGTTGTCGGACACCAGCATGGAGAACGTGTTGTTGACCTGGGAATATATCTCCTTCAAGTGGTCGGCGCTCTCGTCGTGCACCTTCTCTTGGATGAAGTGGACGTACAGGCCGCACACGCAGGCAAGCGTCACGATGACGATGCCGATGGCGGCGGCGAGGGATCGTCGTTTCATGGGACCTCGTTTCGGGCAAGCGCGGGCGGTGCCCGCGCGGGGCGTATGGATGGGGTTCGGCGGCGGGCGCCGGCGTATGCGCGCCGGGCCCGGTCGCGCGTTCGGGTCCGGCGCGCATGCGTTGGGCGAGCCGTCGTCCGCACCATCATAGGCGCTCCGGGCGCGACGTGCGGCTGCGTGGACGAACGTGTGCCGAACCGTGCCGCGTCCGTTGCCGGCCCGTTACGGGGAGGCGTGGATTCTGCCTTGAGGTTGCCGGCGGTGCGCCGTTGACGGCCGCGCAAGTGCGTATACTGGGTAGTTACGGTTTTATGCAAGCGGACAAGGGGAGCTCATGAAGGAAAACGGCCAGAAGCGCGCAGGCGGGCAGGGCGGGAAGCGCCCGCGGCAGGCGGCACGGCCCCAGGTCGGCCCTCGGCGTCAGCAGGAGCGCAAACAGGAGGGTGGCGCGGCGACGAACGGCCTGCCGCAGTGCCCGGTGGCGCGCCAGTGCGGCGCCTGCCAGCACGTCAACCAGCCCTACAGCCAGCAGCTTGCGGCGAAGGATGAGCGCGTGGCCCGGCTGTTTTCCCAGGTGGCGGCCCCCGAGGCGCTGCGTCCCATCCTGGGTATGCAGGACCCGTACGCCTATCGCAACAAGGTGATGTCCCCGTTCGCCCCGGGCGCGCCGCGCAAGGCCGCGCCCGGCAAGCGTAGCGGCGGCAAGCGCCCCAGCCGCCCTGCCTCCCCGCAGCGCGACATTCTGTGCGGCATGTATGCCGCCGGCACGCACCGCATCATCGACACGGGGGAGTGCCTGATCGAGAACGCCCAGGCCAAGCAGGTCATCCGCGCGGTCCGCAGCCTTATGCTGAAGTTCGGCATCCCACCCTACGACGAGGACCGCGGCACCGGCTTCATGCGCCATGCCGTGGTGCGCGTGGGCCACACCACCGGCGAGGTGCTGGTCACGCTGGTCACCAACGGCCAGCAGTTCCCCGGCGCGAAGAGCTTCTGCCGCGAGCTGGTGCGCCGCTGCCCGTTCATCACTACGGTGGTGCAGAACATCAACGAGCGCCAGACCAATGTGGTGCTCGGTCAGCGCGAGCAGGTGCTCTACGGCCCCGGCTTCATCTTGGATAAGCTGTGCGGCTTGAGCTTCCGCATCTCGTCGCAGTCGTTCTACCAGGTGAACAGCGTGCAGACCGAGGTGCTGTACCGCCAGGCCATCGAGCTTGCGGGCTTCACCGGCGCTGAGCACGCCATCGACGCATACTGCGGCACGGGCACCATCGGCCTGGTGGCGGCCTCCATGGGCGCGGCGCAGGTCACGGGCGTGGACTGCGTGGAATCCTCCATCCGCGACGCGCGGCAGAACGCGCGCCACAACGGCGTGGACAACGCGCGCTTCGCGGTGGCAGACGCCGGCGCGTTCATGCGCGACATGGCGGCGCAGGCCGCGGCGGCAGGACGTGCGGGCACCGACGAGGAGGGACGCCCGCTCGTGCTGCTCATGGACCCGCCGCGCGCCGGCTCCACCGAGGAGTTTTTGCGCGCAGCGGTGCAGCTGGCGCCCGAGCGCATCGTCTACATTTCGTGCAATCCGGAAACACAGGTCCGTGACCTGGACTTTCTCAAGCAATTCGGCTACGGCGTGCGAACGGTGCAGCCCGTGGACATGTTCCCGCACACCGACCACATCGAGACGGTTGCCGTTCTATCTCGGAAATCTGCATCGAAGTCTTTCATACCGGTTTCCATCAGTCCGAAGGACATGGGGCTGTCCGAGGAGAAGGACCAGCCGACGTACGCGAACATTCGTGATTACGTCCAGAAAACGCACGGCATGAAGGTCAGCTCCCTGTACGTCGCGCAGATGAAGGCCGAGTGCGGACTGGAAACGCAGGCGGACAGGTCGGGCGACAAGAAGCAACCGAAGTGCCCACCCGAGAAGCGTGAGGCGATTCTGGATGCGTTCCGTCATTTCGGACTCATGGGAGAAGACGAGACGGAGAAATAGGACGCCGTATTTTGCGTTTTAAGACGTTTTAAGCCCGTTTGGGTACTCGTGTACCCCTCGGGCTTTTTTCGTGCCTTAAAACGCCTCTGAAGCGGTCTGAGGACGTTCGAGCGCCCATGTGCATCTCGCATCCGCT
>JAUNWR010000050.1:0-12833 GCA_030540215.1 Coriobacteriia bacterium
ACAATCTTGCACTTGATGGGCAACTTGTTGATTGCAAGGCGGAGCGCCTCTTTGGCCGTGGCATCGTCGACGCCGTCGATCTCGAACATGATGCGACCGGGCTTGACGACCGCGACCCAGGCCTCGGGGTTGCCCTTACCGGAACCCATGCGGGTCTCAGCCGGCTTCTTGGTGATCGGCTTGTCCGGGAAGATGGTGATCCAGACCTTACCGCCACGCTTCATGCAACGGGTCATGGCGATACGAGCGGCCTCGATCTGACGGTTGGTGATCCAGTGTGCTTCCAGGGCCTGGATGCCCCAGGTGCCGTGGTTCAGACGGGTACCACCCTTTGCACGGCCCTTCATGGAACCGCGCTGCACCTTGCGGTGCTTAACACGCTTAGGTACGAGCATTACTTGCGCCCCCTATCATTACGGTCGTTGCGGCGGGAACGGTTCGGGCGAGAGCTGCCCTCGAGCTGAGGCTGCGGAGCCTTCTGGCCCGGCAGGACCTCGCCGTGGTACACCCACACCTGAACGCCGATGGCGCCCATCTGCGTGCGGGCGGTGCAGAAACCGTAGTCAACCTTGGCACGCAGCGTGTGCAGCGGCACGCGACCCTCGCGATACCACTCGCGGCGGCTCATCTCGGCACCGCCGAGACGACCGGCGCACTGGATGCGGATGCCCTTGGCACCGGACTTGCGGGCGGACTGCACGGCCTTGCGCATGGCGCGACGGAAAGCGACGCGGCCCTCGAGCTGCTCGGCGACGGACTGGGCGATGAGGTTGGCGTCCAGCTCGGGGCGCTTGACCTCGACGACCTCGATGTTGACCGGGCCGTTGGCGACCTTCTCGAGCTTCTTGCGCAGAGCGTCGATCTCGGCGCCCTTCTTGCCGATCACGACACCCGGGCGAGCCGTGGTGACGATGACCTTGATCTTGTCGCCTGCGCGCTCGATCTCGACCTTGGAGACGGCGGCACGGGCCAGCTGCTTGTCCAGGAACTTCCTAATGGCCAAGTCGTTTGCCAGGTTCTGGGCGTAATCCTTGTCGGCGTACCAACGGCTGCGCCACTCTTCGGTGATACCGAGGCGGAACCCGGTAGGGCTTACCTTCTGACCCATAGACTTTATGCCTCCTCTCGCGGAGCGACGATGATGGTGATGTGGCAGGTGCGCTTGCGGATGCGCGAAGCGGAACCCTTGGCGCGGGGACGGATGCGCTTGAGCGTGGGGCCCTCATCGACGAAGGCGGTCTTCACGACCAGCGTCTCCGGACGCACATGATGCTGGTACTCAGCGTTTGCCACAGCGGAGTTCAGCGTCTTCTCGACAACCTCGGCGGCTGCGCGATTGGTGAACATCAAGATCTCACGGGCAGCCGGGACGGACTTGCCGCGGATCAGGTCGACGACGATGCGTGCCTTGCGGGGCGACATGCGCACGGTGCGTGCGATTGCTTTAGCTTCCATGATTCACCCCTTCTTATCGCTTCTTCTTGTCGGCTGCGTGACCCTTGAAGGTACGCGTAGGGGCGAACTCGCCCAGCTTGTGGCCGACCATGGACTCGGTAACGTAAACCGGCACGTGCTTGCGACCGTCGTGCACCGCGATGGTGTGGCCCACCATTTCGGGGAAGATGGTGCTGGCACGGGACCAGGTCTTGATGACGTTCTTTTCGCCGGCCGCGTTCATCTTCTCGATGCGCTCAAGAAGGCGAGGCTCAACGAAAGGACCCTTCTTCAAACTTCTGCTCACTATTACTCCTTAACGCTTAGCGCTACTTCTTGCGACGGCGAATGATCAGGCGGCTAGAGGCCTTCTTCGGGTTGCGCGTACGATGACCCTTGGTCGGAACGCCCCAGGGGCTGACAGGGTGACGGCCAGAAGTCTTGTTCTTGCCTTCGCCACCGCCGTGGGGGTGATCCACAGGGTTCATGACGGTACCGCGAACCGTCGGGCGGATGCCACGCCAACGATTACGGCCGGCCTTGCCGATCGTGATGTTGGAGTGCTCGGCGTTACCGACCTCGCCGATGGTGGCGCGGCAGGTGAGCAGCACGCGGCGCATTTCGGAGGAGGGCATGCGCAGGATGGCGTACTTGCCTTCCTTGCCCATCAGCTGGATGCTCGTGCCGGCGGAGCGGGCAAGCGCGGCGCCACGGCCGGGCTGCAGCTCAACGGCGTGGATGAGCGTACCAACGGGGATGCAGGACAGCGGCATGGCGTTGCCGGGCTTGATGTCCACATCGGTGCCGCTGACGATCATGTCGCCGACCTTCAGGCCCTTCGGGTGAAGGATGTAACGCTTCTCGCCGTCAACGTAGTGCAGCAGAGCGATACGAGCGGAGCGGTTCGGGTCGTACTCGATGGTAGCGACCTTTGCAGGCACGCCGTCCTTGTTGCGCTTGAAGTCGATGATGCGGTAACGACGCTTCACGCCGCCGCCCTGATGACGGACGGTGATGTGACCGTGGTTGTTGCGACCCGCCTTCTTGTTCAGCGGCGCAAGCAGGGACTTTTCCGGCTTGTCGCAGGTGATTTCGGCCTTGTCCGAAACCGTCTGGAAGCGACGACCGGGGCTAGTCGGCCTGTACTGTTTGACTCCCATTTCAAACCTTTCCATCTGGATTTCCGCTCGCATGCCTCACCATGCACCGGAGATCCTTCCTACAGATGTGGATGTGGCGATTGCCCAAGCACGCTCGTTTGAGGCCGAACGCACCGACTCCGTCAATCCACGCGCCCGGGTGTATCCATAAGTCACCAGACGCAACTGGACATTATACGAGCCTGCGCGAGTTGTTTCAAGGAAAACCTGCCCAAACGAATCGCGCCCACAACCTGCACACAAGCCAGGTTGCGGGCGCTCATACTAATGTATAGAGGGAACCGGGTTCCTATTCAGCCGATCCGGCGATGCCGGCGGACAGCTTGATGCTCACGAAGGCCTATACCGTCATATTCGGCGACGCTACAGGCCCCTCGGGCGCTTGCGCAGGCAACCAAGCTCGCACCTGCTACGCCGCGCAACGTCCAAGCGAGTGCTAATCCAGATGGAATGCGCACGGCAGGTCAACGCTTACCGGCGAATTGTCGGCGTTGGTCTCCATGACGCTGGCCATGAAGTCCCACCACTTCCGGCAGATCTCGGTCTCGGCCGATTCCGCGTAACGCTCGGGATCGTCGAGCTCGATGTAACCGAACAGGATGTTGGTCTCCTCGTCGATGAAGATGCTGTAGTTGTGCCCGCCGTACTCGTGGAGCATATCGGCCATCTCGGGCCACAGCTCGTTGTGGCGGCGTTCGTACTCCTCGGCGAACCCCGGATACAGCTTCATCTTGAAGCCGCTGATAGTGCGGCCTTCGGCGGTTTTACGGACGGTCATCGCCTTTTCCTTTCATTACCGTTGCGAATATGGGCACGCGGTCGCGCACGGACCCGGGATTTCCCGCCCCTTGTGCGCACCGCGCGTACGCGCTGCGAAACGCAGCATGCCGGAGTTTGCGGCAGCGCCGGGATGGGCGGAAGGCTGCAGACCCCTGCCCTACGGGCGCATATGCGCCCTAAAACGATGGCGCCTACGGCACGATTGCGCAGGACAGGTCCTTCCCTACCGACGCGTATGCGCCACGAAACGCGCATGCCCGGGCGGCGCGCCCGGGCATGCGGAAAACGTTACTGCAGCTTGCCGTAGCGCTCCTCGGTGATCTGATCGAGCGTCTTGCCCTGCGTGTCAGGACACCACACCACGCCGACCACAAGCGAAACCACCAGCACGCCGCACATGATGAGCGCCGCCGGGAAGAAGCCGGCCGGGTTGGTGGAGATATCGCCCATGATGGCGCCGACGCCTACGAGCGACCAAATGCCAAGGGCCGCGCGCACCAGGAAGAACATGATGCCCTGCGCGCCGCCACGATAGCGCGTCGGGAACAGCTCGGTTCCCCACAACGCGTAGAAGCACTGGGCCGAGAAGCCCGCCGAAACGCCCCACAAGATGACGTATGCCCACAGGCACCAGCCCATGGAATCGGTGGTGCCGTTATTGAGCGCCGCGCCGAAGATGGCGATGCAGACCCATGAGGCCAGCGCCAGCAGCGCCGAGGCGCCGAACAGGATGCGATGCGGCACCTTATCACCCAGCTTGGAGAACACCGCCAGCGAGCAGACGGCCACGAGCACCCATTGAACCACGCCGAGCAGGCTCTGCCCCACCGAATCGATGTTGCCGGCTGCGGCGTACAGATACGGCATGAACTGGCCGTTGGTGCCCGCCGCCAGGTTCCACGTCAGGTACACGGCCACCAAAAACACGATGGTCTTGACGTTGACGGGGTTCTTCAGCGCATTGGCCATCATGCGGCCGAACGACTCGTGCTCGGTCGTCTCGTTCTGCTTCTCCGCCCAATCCTTGGACTCCTGCAGCTGGCGCTGCAGGTTCCATGCGACAAGCGCCACCACGAGCAGCACGAGGAACAGGATGCGCGTGGACAACAGACCGTCGAAAGGACCGTAGGTTCCGGCGGGCAGCAGCGTCTTGCCATCGGCCGCGAAACCGGGGAGCACGAACGACAGGGCCAAAGACAGCAGGAAGATGATGGCCGGCCCGCAGCTCCATGCGAACTGGCTGATGCCGATGTTAGCGGCGCGCTTAGTGGACGTGGACGTTTCGGAGATGTAGCTCCACGATGCGGGGACGCCCGCTCCCACCGACAGGCCGGAGAGCACCACGCCCACCACCACCATGGGCAGGTTCATGGCGCACATGGCGATGGCCACGCCGATCGCGTACACGAGCAGGTTGTAACGGTAGATGATGGTGCGCCCGTACTTGTCGGTCAGAAAGCCGCCGATGAGCGCGCCGACGGCCGCGCCGAACGCGTTAGCGCCGATGGCGCCGAGGATGGAGGTCCACATCGAGCCGAAACCGAATGCGGCGGCCCACGCCGTCAGCGCCACCGACGACGCCACGATGCACCCGGAATCCAGGAAGTTCGTCAACGACACCGCGATGGTGCCCTTGCGTTCCTGAGACATTGCCATAATCGATTCGCCTTTCACTTGTTCCTATGGCTGGCGACTGCGCTAGTCCAGGAAGCCTTCGTTGATGTCGAGCTTGAAATCACGGGCGATGGCGCGCAGGCCATCGTCGGTGATGGTGTTGAGGAACTCGTCGCTGCCGCCGTTGAGCATACGCGCCTCCGCGTAGATGGCCGCGGCCTTCTCGATGGTATGCATGAGGCCGAACGCCGTGTCGAAATCGGGGCCGGACACGAACAGGCCGTGCTGCGCCCAGATGGCGGCATCATAGGTTTTCATGAGCTCGCAGGTGGCCTGCGCGATCTCGGAGCCGCCCGGGACCATCCACGGCACGACGCCAACGCCCTTCGGGAACACCACGATGCACTCGGTCATGGCCTTCCACAGCGCGCGCGTGATGGTGCGCGCCTCAAGCGGCATGACGAACGACAGCGCGATGACGTTCTGCGGATGCGCATGGTAGATCACGCGGCACGCGCCGTCGGTGGCGGCCACGCGGACGCTGTGGTTCATGAAATGCGTGGGGAACTCGCTGGTGGGGACGCCGCCGTCCTTCAGGCCCCACACGATGCGCCATGCATCGCCGGCGTCGTTGATCTCGACGATGCCCACGTTGGCGGCAGGGTCGAGCTGCACGTTGCGCATGTAGCGACCCGAGCCCGTGGTGGCGAAGAACGCGCCGCGCAGGTTGTCGGCCTGCACGCCCATGGAAACCCAGCTGGAGGGGTTGTCGTAGAAGAACGGGCGGCATGCGGCCACCTGCTCGTCGGTCAGGCGGTACGTCAGGTTGCCGCCGTTGCGCTCGTGCCAACCCTGGTCCCAGCCGTCGGTGCACAGGCGCACGAACGCCTTCATGAACGGCTGCTGCTCCACGGCCACGCCCGAGACGGCGCCCTTGGCAACGGTGACGCCCTTGTCGAGCACGCCCTGCGCGGCCTGTGCGCCGCGGCCCAGCACGTCCTGGGCGCTATCCAAAATACCCATGTTCCTGCCTTTCGATGATGCGCCGGGAACTACGGCGCGGATCGGGCGGACTTGGATGCAGGTCCTCGCCCGCCGCTTGCTTTCACTGAACGTAAGGAAGTCGCTCGCCTACGCGCGGCCGGAGAGCACCTCGTCCTCGTAAGCCTTGATGGGAGCCCACAGCCCGCCATCGGTCGGCACGCCCTCGCGACGGCAGTACTCGTCCCACACGGCGCCGAACGGCATGGTCTTGAACTGCTCGGTGACGATCATCTTCTCGGAGAAGCGATACGAATCCTGCAGCTCCTTGAGGCGCTCAACGGGCTGCAGCAGCTCGAACAGCAGGCTCTTCTCCATGGCGCGGGTGCCGGTCGCCCAGGCGCCGATGCGGTTGATGGACGCGTCGAAGAAGTCGAGGCCGATGATGACCTTGTCCCAGCCGCCCGGGCAGCGCACGATCTCGCCGGCGATCTCCTTGATGTTGTCTTCGAACAGCACTACGTGGTCAGAGTCCCAGTGCATGGAGCGGGTGACGTGCAGCGGCACGTACGGGAAGAAGAGCAGCAGGCTGGAGAGCTTGTCGGCGATGTTCTCCATGGGGTTGAAGTGGCCGGCGTCGATGAGCACCACGTGGTTGCCGCCCTTCTTCGCGGCGTAGGACACATAGAACTCCTGGTTGCCGGTGGTGAAGCCCTCCACGCCGATGCCGAAGACCTTCTGCTCCATGGCGTCGATGACGTGCGGCGTGTCGAAGGAGTAGATCTCGTCGAGCGAGTCGCGCAGACGCTCGCGCATGCCGAAGCGATCGGCCGGGTGGTCCTTCAGGCCATCGGGGATCCAGAAGTTGTTGAGCACCATGTCGTCAAGCTCCTCGCCGATGCGCTCGGCGATCTTGCGGCACGCGATGCAGTGGCGGATCCAGAAGTCGCGCACGTCCTTGTCGGGCGAGGAGACGGTCAGGCCCTCCTTGACCATGGGATGGCTGAACAGCGTGGGGTTGAAGTCGATGCCAAAGCCGTGCTCCTTGGCCCATGCCACCCAGGGCTCGAAGTGCTTGTACTCGATCTGGTCGCGGTCGACCCAGGGGTTCTCGTCGGTGAAGATGGCGTAGCTTGCATGCAGGTTGATGCGCTTCTTGCCGGGGATGAGGCTGCACGCCTTCTCGAAGTCGGCCGTCAGCTCCTCGAAGGTGCGGGCGCGGCCCGGATAGTTGCCCGTGGTCATGATACCGCCGGAAGCCGCGTTGTCCTTCTGGTCGAAGCCCATGACGTCGTCGCCTTGCCAGCAGTTGACGGAGATCGCCTTGCCGGCCAGCTTCGCCAGGACCGCCTCGGTGTCGATGCCCTCGGCGGCGTATGTCTCGCGTGCCAGTTCGTAAGCTGTGCTCATATGCGCTCCTATCTTGGATGAATGGCTATGTTCAAGCCGCGATGCGGCGGTGAACCGATTCGGGTGCGCAGGACCGACGCGCAGCGGCGACCCTGCGCGCGGGTTATTCGGGCTGATATTCCACCACGTCGAACGAACGGCGGATTGCCTCTCGCGCCTCGTCGAGGTCGGCGAAGACGCCGTCGCCGATCATCTGCACCATGAGGTTGCCCAGGCTAGTGCCCTCGATGGGGCCGGCGAACACGGGGATGCCGCATGCGTTGGCCGTCAGCTCGTTGAGGTAGGTGTCCTGGCATCCGCCGCCGACGATGTTGATGGAGGTGTACGTGCGACCGGTCAGCGCCGACAGCTCGTTGATGGAATCGGCGTAGCAGCCGGTCAAGCTCTCGTACACGCAGCGCATCAGCTCGCCGACGGTGTCCGGCACGGGCTGGCCGGTCTCGCGGCATGCGGCCTTGATCTCCTCGATCATGGATGCGGGCGCCAGGAAGCGGTCGTCGTTGACGTTGACGTGCGGAACGGGGGCGTCGGGATGCAGCTGCTGCTCGGCGCGCGCGGCATCCGCCAGCTCTCCGAAGCCGATCTCCTTGGCGGCGCGCTTGAGCTGGGCGCCCTTGCCGGCGACGTAGCTGACGCCGTTGAGCTCGCGGCGGATGGACTGGATCATCCACAGGCCCATGATGTTCTTCAGGAAGCGGAAACGCTTCAAGTAGCCGCCCTCGTTCGTGAAGTTCTGATACCTGCTGGCATCGGAAGTGATGGGGCCCTCATGCTCCACGCCGAGCAGGCTCCACGTGCCGCTTGAGAGGTAGACGGCCTGCGCATCGCGCGCGGGCACCGCCAGAAACGCCGAGCCCGTGTCGTGCGTGGCGGGCAGCATCACCTGAGCATCGAAGCCCACGCGCTGCTGCACCTCGGGCGTAAGCCCGCCCACCACTGTGCCAGGCATGGCGATTTCGCCGAACAGGCGCGCGGGAGCCTCCGCCGCCTCAAGCGCGAACGCATCCCACGTGCAGGTGCGGGCGTTGACGAGGTTCGTGGTGGTGGCGTTGGTGTATTCGTTGACCATGTTGCCCGTGAGCAGGTAGTTCAGGTATTCGGGCACCATGAGGAAGCGGTCGGCCGCCTCAAGCTCCTCGGGATGCTCGCGCGAGAGCGCCGCAAGCTGATAGACCGTGTTGAACGCCTGGCGCTGGATGCCCGTGACGCGATAGAGCCTCTCCAGGCCGATGCCGGCATCGACATCGGCGGCGACATCGTTGGTGCGCGTATCGCGATACGCCACCGCGTCGCCGACGAGCCGGCCCTGCGCATCGACCAAGACGAAGTCCACGCCCCAGGTGTCGATGCCGATCGTCTCGGGGATCTTACCGGCTTCGCGGCATTTTTCCAGGCCGATCAGGATGTTCTCCCAGATCATGTCGATGTCCCAGCAATCGTGCCCACGGCGGCGCACCTGCACGTTGTCGAAGCGGTGCACCTCCTCGAGCTCGATCACGCCGTTTTCGTTCACGCTACCGAGCACGTGGCGCCCGCTCGACGCCCCGATGTCGATGGCAAGGTAGTAACGCTGCTGCGGCATTACTTCCCTCCCTTTTGTTTGGTTGTATCGTTTTCCCGGATCTGCACCACGTACATGACGTTGGTGGCTGCGACGGACTCCGCGCCGTCGGGGCCCTTGGACACCACAGGGCTGGTCGAGCGATCGCCTGCGGTGAACACGGCGACATCGCCCGGGCGCAAGAGGCCCTTGGATACCACGGCATCGCGCGCATTGTCCACGACGCTGCGCATATCGCCCTGCACATCGCCGAGCATGGGCACGACACCCCAATGGATTTGCTGCTGGCGCATCACGCGCTCCGACGGCGTGACCGCGTAAATAGGAACGCGCGGGCGCAGGTTGGACACCAGGCGCACGGTGCGGCCCGACATGGTGGGCGCCACGATACAGGCGGCGTTGACGGTCTCGGCCGTTTGCACGGCGGCAAGGCCCACGGCCAGCGCCACGCGCGCGGCAACGCGCGTTCGATCGGGGAAGCGCTCGTCGAACAGGTACGGCTCGCTTGCCTCGGCGACGCGGGCCATCATCTGCACGGCGGGAACCGGGTACTGGCCGCACGCCGTTTCGCCCGACAGCATGACCGCGTCGGCGCCGTCGTAGATAGCGTTTGCCACATCCCCCACCTCAGCACGCGTGGGACGCGGGTTGCGAATCATGGAATCGAGCATCTGCGTTGCCGTGATGACGGGCTTCGACGCGCGATTGCAGGCGCGGATGATCTCCTTCTGGATGTGCGGCACCTTATAGGCCGGGACCTCCACGCCCAAATCGCCGCGGGCGATCATGATGCCGTCGGACGCCTCTATGATCTCGTTGATGTTCTCGACGGCCTCGTGGCATTCGATTTTCGAGAGGAACATGATGTCGGCGCCGCCGTGCTCGTTCAAAAACGCGCGCATCTCGCGCACGCCCGCGGCATCGCGAATGAAGGACGCGGCGACGAAGTCGACGCCTTGTTCGATGCCGAACAGCAGGTCGGCGCGATCTTGGTCGGTCATGACCGGCAGAGGCAGCGACGTGCCGGGAAGGTTCATGGATTTGCGCTCGCCGAGCATGCCGGAATTTTGCACGGTGCAATGGATATCGCCGCCCTCAACGCTATCGACGGCAAGCTCGATAAGCCCGTCGTCGACGAGGATGACCGTACCGGGCGAAACGACATCGGCCAGGCCCTTGCAGGTTTGGCTGACCACGCGATCGTCACCTTCGACCGCCGCCTCGGTGAACGTGAACGAGTTGCCCGCCATAAGCTGCACCGGCTTATGGTCCGCCAGCTCGCCCGTGCGGATCTCCGGACCCTTCGTATCGAGCAAGATGGCGCAAGGGCTGTCCATTTCGCGGCGAACCTTGCGCAAACGGTCCATGCGAGCGCGCTGCTCATCATGCGAGCCGTGCGAGAAATTGAAACGGGCGATATCCATGCCCGCGTTGATCAGGCCTTTGAGCGTCGACTCGCTGTCGACGGACGGGCCAAGGGTGCACACGATCTTCGTTCGCTTTGCCATGCAGCCACCTTACCGTTGCGGTTCTCGTCTCATATATTCGAAAACTATACCGCTAAACGGCTGCAATTCATCGGCAATCGGAAAACCCCACTTTTGCGCTAGACTCACTGCAAAATTCCAGCGGAAAGGCAGCAAGCATCCTGCGAACGCCACATCGCTGACAACGCTGTCCGCTACAGCAATTCCCCGCCATATAAAGGCTCGAGCACGGATTCCCGCTGGTTCTCGAACAGGTCGTGGGCGCTTCCGGACCATGCCACCTCGCCTTGCTGCAAGCATACGACGTTATCAGCGATACGGCGCGCCTGCGCTAGGTCACTAGAAAGCAAGCCCCCATTTCCCGTGTCCGAAAGATGAGGGGTAATGCGGGAAAGCGCGCATCAGGCAGACACGCCCGCTGAGACGAAAACGGGCCCGCAGCATCACCGCTGCGGGCCCGTCCTGTTCTCACGTTGCTCCCAGGTCTTAGATCTCCTTGACCCACAGGCCGTGGAGGTTGCAGTACTCGTATGCCTTCACCGGCGCATCGCCCGCGGCCAGGGCGAAGGTTGCCTCAGGGGCATCCTGGGCGGCAAGCGGGGCGATCTGGTAGCCCTTCTCGGTGACGAGTACGATGAACGTGATCAGATGCTCGGGCGTCATGGGATGAGCCACCTCGCCCACCTTCACGTGAACCGTGGAGCCGTCGATGACGACCTGCGGCACGTGCTTCTCCTTGGCGCCGTCGGTGTCGTTGGCACGGAGCTCGACCATCTGCTCACCGCAGCAGGACATGGGCACGCCCTGGTCGAACGGCTTGATGGCCACGTTGCCGCAATGCATGCACTTGAAGAATTTGACGTCCATGGTAAACCCCCTCTCAGGTTTCAACGGCAACCCCCGTGGTGCCGTTGCTCTCAGTATAGAAACGCCTTGCGTGCGCGGAGGGCGCGCGGGTAGATGTTCGCCAACCCGTTACGCTTCCGCAGCCCGTCTGTTGCGTATCTACATGATACTAACTTTGTACCATTTCTGGAAGCCCCTTTTGCGGTTTCTTGACGCGAACGGCATAAACAAGGGCGCATGCCCCCGCCACCATGAGCGGCACGCTGAGGACCTGGCCCATGGTCAACCACCCTCCCCACAGGTAGCCGATCTGCGCATCGGGCTGGCGAACGAACTCGATAAGGAAGCGGAACAGGCCGTAGCCAACCAGGAACACGCCCAAAAACGTCCCCTGCGGACGCGGCGGCTGCTTGCGCGACAAGGCGTACAGCACGCAGAACAGCACGACGCCCTCGAGCAGCGCCTCGTAAAGCTGCGAGGGATGACGCGGCATCGAACCCGCCGTGCCGCCGAACACCACGCCCCATGGCAAGCTGGTAGGCGCGCCCCATAGCTCGCCGTTCACGAAGTTGGCGCAGCGGCCGAAGAACAGGCCGATGGGTGCCGCGATGCAGCCCATATCCGCAAGCGTGAGATACGGGATGCCGGTGAAGCGCGCTGCGACGAGACCCGAGAGCAGCGCGCCGATAAGGCCTCCGTGGAAGCTCATGCCGCCATGGTTGAACGCCAAGATCTCGGCGGGATGGGAGAAATAGTAGCCGTCGCCGTAGACGAGGACGTAGCCTAAGCGTCCTCCCAAGATGACACCCACGATGGCGCACAGCACCACGGTGAGCAGGCTGTCCGCATCCACCCGCACCTTCCAGCGCTTCGCCACCTGCCACAGCACAAGCGCCGCGCACACGAAGCCGGCGACATAGGCGATGCCGTACCAGCGCACGACAAAAGGCCCGATAGCGAACGCCACCGGGTCGAGCATGCGATATATCTCGTTTAACATGGGAAAAGCTCCGTTCCATAGCAGTCGAACGGAGAAAAGGATACCTTAGTTCAAGCCCCCTGCGCCCACCTGTTGAGCGCTTGCCCTAACCTCTTCACGAAGCGGGCCGGGGATGGTGCGCAACAGCTGAACCTGCGCGCCGCATTTGGGGCAATCTAGCGTGAACAAGGCCGTTTCGGGCCCCAATACCATGATGGCGCGGTATCGCGCCATATCGAACGTGCCGCACCCGCAGCTTGGGCACGCGGCATGAATGTTCACGGCCTCCACTGAAACAGCCCCTAGAGCAAGAATCTGTTCGGGTTGCCCTGACGGGTGGGGCCTTCGTCTGCGCGATCGGCCGTGCTCGGCCCATGCTCCAAGAAGAACTCGCAGAAACGGCAGATCTCCTTGACCGCCGCGTCGAAATCGCGGCTGGGGTTGAGCAACTTGCCGAAATCGGTGCACACCACGTGGGTGGGACGGAAGCAGGCGGCGAAGTGGCAATCTGCGGGGCACGGTTCGCCGGGAATGTTATGCGGGCATCGGCCGTTCATCTCGGCATCTTCGTAGCAACCGCG
>JAUNWR010000149.1:0-1607 GCA_030540215.1 Coriobacteriia bacterium
CTCAAGAGCGAGCAGGCAAACAGCTAGTCTGCCTGCGCCGATGCAAGTCTGAATGACCGCTATCGGTCGCCGCACGCGGCCGACGGTGCGCTTGCCGGTCAAATATCCGCGTAGCGGATTCGGGTGGCGAACCTGAAACGAAGCGGCCCCGCAGACCTTGAGCCTGCGGGGTCGCTGCCGTTTCGCCAGTTTGCTATCGCGCGAACTGCGAGTAGCCTTCGTCGGAGATGAACAGGCGCGTGGCCCTGGGCAGGATCCGCGCGGAAAACGGCGTGGAAAGCCCGGTGGCCTCGCCGTCGTATTGAACCTCCATGGCCGGGTCGGCTTCGATCGTGACCTCTTTGGCACGGAAGAGTTCGAGCGCATCGGTGCGGTCGGGGAATTCGCCGTCACGATCCAAAAGGCCTGCAATGGCTGCCGGTATCAGGTCGAATGCGGTCTTCGCCTTCAGTACCACCACATCGAACTCGCCGTCGCGCGGCTTGTTGTCGTGCGTAACTGTGATATCGAACTGGATTTTGCTGAAGTTCACGAGCAGCACCCCGAGGCCCTCGCTTTGCACCTGACGGCCGTCCAAGGTGAGCGTGAACTTCGACTGTTGCGGCATGGCGTTGGCCACCGCCGATTGGAGGTATGCCATGGGGCCGAGCAGCCGCTTGCCGCGTTGCGCCCCGCGCATGATGACGGCATCGTAGCCGGCTCCGGCCATGATGGAGAACCCGAAGCGATGCCCATCGACGCAGATCTCGCCCATGTCGAAATCAAGGGTTTGCCCGGCGCGCACCATCTTGGCGAGCGCATGGGGCTCGAGCGGGCTCGCAAGGTTGAGGGCCAGCAGATTGGCCGTGCCTGCGGGGAAGGGCAATACGGGTATGCCGGTGTTGGCCAGCAGGTAGCACACCGTGGCCACAGTGCCGTCTCCGCCCGCCGCGATCACGGCGTCGAAGCCCTTCGCATCGTCGAGCAGCGTGCTTATCGGGGTGGTGCCGTTGGTGCAGCGCATGCAGATGTCGTCGCCGTCGGCGGCGAAGCTGCGCATGAAATCGTAGATGGCTCCTTCGCCGTATCCCGATGCCAGGTTGTTGATGACAAGCAGTTTCACGGTTTTCCCTTCCGTTGCGGTATTCTTACATCATAAAGCACAACGATATGAACGTGAGGAATTACCGGGTGTATATCGAAGATCAAGAAGCACTGGAGGCGTTCGTCGAGCGAGCACGCCGCTCAAGCGTCCTTGCCATCGACACCGAGTTTTTACGCGAGAAGACCTATTATGCGCGCCTGTGCTTGATCCAATTCGCCACCGACGACGAGGTGGCGGTGGTCGACCCGTTTTGCATCAAGGACTTGCATGTGTTGGCCCCGCTTCTCGAGGATGCCGGCGTTATGAAGGTGCTGCACTCCGGCGGGCAGGACCTTGAGATCTTGTGGCATGAGGTGGGCGTGCTTCCGCAGCCGCTGTTCGACACGCAGGTGGCAGCGGCCCTTTTGGGGCACACGCAGCAGATCGGCTACGGGGCCTTGGTCAACGCCGAGTGCGGTGTGGCGCTCAAAAAGGTCGATTCCTTCACCGACTGGTCGCGCCGTCCCTTGTCGGAATCCCAGCT
>JAUNWR010000005.1:0-53825 GCA_030540215.1 Coriobacteriia bacterium
TGGGGTTTGGGGCAAAGCCCCCACGTTCGCCCCCCCGCCCCCCCCGGGGGGCCCGGGGCCAGTATGGTTTGGGTTGGCCCCCCGCCAAACCCCCACGGCTCGACGCTGCGGGCCTTGTGGTTCCGTTTTGCCTTCCGGCAAAACGGACTGACTCGATGCTGCGGGCCGCTGCGGCACGCCGTCTTGCACCTCAGCTGCGCGGGCATGGCCCAAAGGCCAATGCCCGCTTGCTTCGGCGCAATACGACGCACCGCAGCGGCCCTCGCTGACTTTGACGCCACCTGCGATGTTTTGAAGCAGGTGGCTCTTTTGGATTGATGTGACCGAGAGGTTTCCCTATGTCTAAGAAAATCGGTGTTTTGGCTGTTCAGGGGGCGTTTATCGAGCATGAGCGCGCGCTGGCGAAGCTGGGTTGCGAATGCGTCGAGCTTCGTCAGGGGCCCGATGTCGAGCAGCCCTACGATGCCCTGGTTCTGCCGGGAGGCGAGAGTACGGCGCAGGCGAAGATGCTGCGCGAGCTGGGCATGCTCAACACGCTGAAGTCCCGCGTGGCCGCCGGCCTGCCGGTGCTGGGCACGTGCGCCGGCCTCATCCTTCTGGCGCAAAACGTCGAGGAAGGCGTTCCCGCCGCCGGCGATCCGAACGGCCCTGTTGCCGCGGGCGCGACCGCGCCGGGCGCTATCGGGACGCTGCCGGTGACGGTTCGCCGCAACGCGTACGGCCGCCAGCTGGGAAGCTTCCGCACCGTTGCTCCCTGCGCAGGACTGCCCGGCGTGTCGGATGGCGAAACCGCCGACATCCCCATGACTTTCATCCGCGCCCCGTTCATCAAGGAGGCGCACGAGGGCGCCGAGGTCCTGGCGCGCGTGGACGACCGCATCGTGGCGGTGCGCTCGGGCAACCAGCTGGGCGTCTCGTTCCACCCGGAGCTCGACGACGACCTGCGCATCCACGAGCTGCTCGTCAGCCTTATCTAGCATCTAGCGAACAGCGCAAACCCCCGAAATCGAGGTCCTGTGGCTTCGGTTCGGGGGTTTGTTATGCGTTCGATTATGCGACGCGGGCCTGAAGCCTTCTGCTTGCGTATCTTCCCTGTTCAAACGCTAGAACTCGCCGAAAAAGGAACAGCTGCCGCGTCCGTTTTCCTTCGTGTGGTACAGCGCATCGTCCGCATCCTTGTAGATGCTGTCGCCGGGGTTGGGGCGATCGGCAAACGCCGCGCCCGCGCTCAGCGATACCTGCGGCATGCCGTCGATGGGCTTCGCTAGCTCCGTGTTCACGAAGTCGATCTTTTCCTGGATGGTGTACTGCAGATCGCTGGTCACGTCCACCATGACGACGGCGAACTCGTCGCCGCCGATGCGGCATACGAAATCGGTGCTGCGGAAGGCCACCTGCAGCAGGCTGGATACGCGCTTGAGCACCTGGTCTCCCACGGCGTGGCCGAAGGTGTCGTTGACGGATTTGAACTGGTCGACGTCGGCCAAGATGAGCGCGAAGTCGTGCTTGCCGTCATCATGGAACTTCAGGGCCTTATCGAAGGACCCGCGATTGAGCAGGTCGGTCAGCGGGTCGTGCTCGGCCTGATGTTTGACGATCATATGCGTGGCCTCGTTTTCCGTGAACACGCGGTTGTAGGTTTCCGCCAGCACTTGCAGCTCGCCGGCGCCCTGCACGGGGAACAGCCGGTTGGCCTTGATACTGTCGCCAAAGCTTAGCAGGGGTTTCACGACGGTGCGGCGGACGAGCGCGCAGATGACCAACGTCAGGGCGATGTAAATCGCTATGCATGCCTCGATCGTGCCGTAAATGCCATCGAATACGGAAGCAGCGCGGTTTTGGTTGCCGATTGTGGCGTCGGCCACCTTGGCGATGCAGTCGGTGGTATGGCTGTTGATGGAATCCTTCGCTTCCTGATATTTGGAATCGGAAACGAGGTTTTGCGCCTTGTAGATCATGCTGTCGTGCGATGTGCGCGAATCCTCGTCGCTGATCTGGCACGATGCGATTTCCGGCCACGGGGAGGGGTCGATGTCGTTCGCCTCGCAGATCAGGCGCATGGCGTAGAACTCGGTGTTCATCAGCTCGTTCGATTCATCCATCGCGGTGCGCAGCGATTCGTACGCGTCGGTTCCCTCGAACCGGCTTTTGAGGTCCGCAAATGCCTCGTCGAACTCCTCGTTGCTGTTGGCCATGGAGAAGTAACTTTCGATGTACTCCGGTTTGGCGGTCATGGTGACCAGGCGAACCTGCTCGGTCAGGTAATCCGACCTGTCCTGCAGCTGCTGCGCATCGCTTTCGCAGGAGATGTAGGCCTCGGTTGCCTGTTGCAGCGCCTCGAACTGCGCGCGTCCTTGCCAAAACAGGATGGCGCACGCGATGCCCAGCGCAATCGTTATGGCGATGTTCGCGAAGCTGACGGTCTGAACGTGGACCCTTCTCATAGCTTGTGCCCCCTCCTGCCGCCTTAGACGGCGTCGTGCGAAAACGCCCGCCTCTCCGCGGACGAACAGGGGACGGAGGTGCGTTCGCGGCGAACCTATGGGAGAGACGGGGCGCCCTACGGCGCTTATCCTGTCCCCCCTATTCGGTCGTCCCTTCGAAAGCGGATGCGACCCCTTCTTCGTTTTCACAGCAGGCAATTATAGGGCTTATCGAGCACATCGGTCGAGCAAAGCAGCGCAAATGAACAGGCGAACAGGGGATGGGGCGCGAACAGGGGACGGAGGTATGTTCGGATTGGCAATTGCCTGTCCCAAACGGGTGAACAGGGGATGGAGATGCATTTGCGCGAGCCCCCTCTTTCTCGCAGGTTCACCCGTGAACGAACGTCCCCTGTTCACCTTCGGTTTTTGGATCAAAAAAGAAGGGGCTCTAACGTGAGCCCCTTCAACGCGTGCGGAGATGTAAAACCGCTCTACTTCTCGTGGTACTGCGGGATCTCGGTCTTGTCGACTTCCTCCAGGTTGTTGTCGTACACGTAGTGCTTGGTCTCGCGGGCGATGATGGCGGACAGGCCCAGGACTGCGATGCAGTTCGGGATGGCCATGAGCGCGTTCATCACGTCGGCGAAGTTCCATACCACGGAGCTGAGGTTGGAGACCGCGGCGCTGCCAGCGGCGTCGCCGACCATCATGCAGCCCCAGAACACGAACAGCAGGAACACGATGTAGTAGGGAAGGACGGCCTTCTTGCCCAGCAGGTAGCTGATGGCGCGGTTGCCGTACTGGCTCCAGCCCAGGATGGTGGAGTACGTGAAGGTGACCAGGCCGACCAGCAGCACCAAGGGGCCGAACACGGGGATCTTCTCGAACGCGGCGGTCGCAAGGCCGGCGCCGGATGAGATGGTGCCGTCGGCGATGGCGGTGGAAAGCTCGGGGTTCGCCAGCAGCGTGGTCATGAGCATCAGGCCCGTGATAGCGCACACCACCACGGTGTCCCAGAACGTGCCGGTCATGGAAACGAGCGCCTGACGTGCGGGGTTCTTCGTGGTTGCGGAGGAGGCGACCAGCGGGGCGGAGCCCATGCCGGACTCGTTGGAGAAGATGCCGCGCTTGAAGCCGAACTGCAAGGCCAGGGTGACGGTGGAGCCGACCGCGCCGCCGGCGGCGCCTGCGGGGGTGAAGGCGCCCACGATGATCTGGCGGATGGCCTCGCCCAGGAACTCGCCGTTCATGCCGATGATGATCAGACAGCATACCACGTAGAAGACGGCCATGACGGGGACCAGCTTCTCGCACACCTTGGAGATGGATTTGATGCCGCCCAAGATGACGATGGCCACGAGCGCCACCACCACGGCGCCGACCAGCCACTGCGGGATGGTCTTGCCGTCGATGAGCGACGTGTTGTACAGCGCGTCAGCCAGGGAGTTCGACTGCGTGGAGGCGCCGATGCCGAAGGCTGCCAGCGAAGCGAACAGGGCGAACAGGATGGCCAGGATGCGGCCGGCCTTCTTGTTCTTGAAGCCGCGCTCAAGGGCGTACATGGCGCCGCCGAGCATGTTGCCGGAGTGGTCCTTCACGCGGTATTTCACGCCGATGAACACCTCGGAGTACTTCGTGGCGATGCCCAGGATGCCGGTGATCCACATCCAGAAGATAGCGCCCGGGCCGCCGAACAGCAGGCCCGTGCCCACGCCGACGATGTTGCCCGTGCCGATGGTGGCGGCAAGGGCGGTGGTCAGCGCGCCGAATTGGGTGATGTCGCCGTCGGCGTTGGAGGGGTCGTCCTTGGTGACGGACAGCTTGATGCCGGTGCCGATCTTACGCTGAATGAAACCGGTGCGGATGGTCATGAAGATGTGCGTACCCAGCAGCAGCAAGATCATGATGGGGCCCCACACGAAGCCATCGACGGCGTCGATGACGTCAAGCGGGCTGGTAGCGGTGGCGATTCCCTCCGCAAGTCCGGTGAACGGCGTGATGAAGAACGATGTAAGGAAATCCTCCATGGCCTTTCCCTTTCCCTATCGGGAAGAGCGCATGCGTTCAGGAGAACCGAAAGAGGAGAAGTCTCCCCAACGCATACTCTTTCCTCGCGTATATGACAGGGAAAACGCTACCGAAGGCAGTTTGCAGAATTGTTTCAAACGCGATAAGGCTCGTGTTACGGCGTTAATTGCGTGTTACACGGCGGGGAAGGGGCTGTTGCCGGGAGACGGTGTCGCAAATTTACGAGAGACCATAACTTGCGATGGTCTGCGAACCGAAGCCTGCGGCGGCGGTGACTTGCTCGGTGGCTGATTACTTAGCGGGAGGCGCAACTCGCCGCGTCTTAGGGGGCTGCGCTGGGTTGTTTGCCTGCCAGCGCAGCCCGCTTCGGGGCCATTGCCGTTTATAGCAAAGCATTATAGGCTTTACGCTTGTCCGTTATGAGCGATGCGGCGCTCTTTGCGGTTTGCCTTCGCTAATGGGAATGAGCCGTCTCGATAATCCGTATATCTGACAGCCGATAAGATAACAAAGGCAGTCGCTTGCATCTGCAACAGAATAGCTTAGCAGCAGCGGTGCAAGGCCTTCCCAAAATACCGCACATAGCAAGCCGAGTAGCAGCAGTTTTCCGGGGCTATCGGCGCGAAACGATGAGCCGGACGCCGCACATATGGCGTTCACGTACGCCGGGAAGAGAAGGCCTCCGCAAACATCCCCGAAATGACCGGAGCAAAACCAAGCTGGCAAAAAGTCATCCCATATTCCTAGCATGCGATTCGAGCAGTACAGGGAAAGAATCGCTAGGGAATAAAGGGCTTCGAGTCGAAATTCCCGAGATGCTAGCCTATGACGCAGAACAAGCATAGGCCCAAGAAGATACCCACCGCGATAATCGCGATTTGGCCGCAGCCGCTATTGTTTCCCGAAGACAATTATCTCACCGAATCCTTTCCCTTAAACGATTGTCGGTGCTGCAGGAACTGCACGATGCTAGTCCACTGAATTCCATGTTTTGCCGCTATCGGTGCTGTATTCCGTGCTGCCGTCTTTATTTTTGCGCATCGCGTTGCCATAGCCATCGGTTACCTCGACCGAACCGTCTTTGTTCTTGTAGTAGGTGTTACCATCGCTGCCTTTGTATTGCTTGTCGCCATTGCTCAGCGTGCCGGAATAGTCATAGGTCGTCCCTCCGCTGCTTTTCGATGAAGAAGAGCCGCCTGATGAGCTGCTGCTTCCCGACGAGCCGCTAGAAGAGCTGCCGCTTCCTGACGAACTGCTGGAGGATCCGGTCGATCCGAACGTACTCTTCGAAGACGATCCGCTTGAAGATCCCGATGAGCTGGAACCTGAATTGCTTGAGGAAGAATAAGAAGAGCCGGACCCATCAGATGATTTCGATGAATCGGACGAAGAAGACCCGCAATCGCCCAGTGCGACAACCATCGCTAAGCAGATGGCTAAAGCGGCAGCTTTCCAAGCTTTTGTGCTCATCACGGCACCATCCTTTCCGTATCGATCCTGAAAACAGCTTAGACGGCGGAATGGTGAATTTGTTGTACAACATTTCCGGGTCGGCACGAAGCCGCTAGCGAAGAGTTTTGTTCTCTGGGGGAGTTTCCTTAGCGCCGAGATGGCTATATCGCTTTTGGCGGTTGGGGCTAGATGAAGGAGTGGCAAAAACTAGACGGAACCGCTTGCGCGACCTCGCCTTACAAAACCAATAGGTTTTTCTGTCTACCGTTATTATGCAGTGCTAAAGCCAGTTGTCGAAGCTTCCTTGTTGGCGGAGTTTGGTCTATGCGACGTGTTGCAAATAGATTATTGGCGGTGGGGTACGAGTTGAACCGTGGCGATCATCTTCGCGGTAAAAAGTCGAATCGCCCTTGATAAATGGAAGGACGGTGCATGCGTCAATTGTCGTGGCGCATGCACCGTCTCCTTTCAAGTGCCGGCGGTTGTTCATTTCCGCTTGCGGACAGGTTGCTTTGTCAAAGCCTTTTGAGGCTATTTGTGACGGCTATCCGGCGCAAATCTTCTCATGGAATAGACCGCGGCAGCAACTGCCGGGATTGCGATTGAAGCTGATAGACCGGCTATCGGGAGCGTCGAATCGCCGGTAGGGTCGAGGGTCGAGGGCTCGTTGTTGCCGCCATTTGCTGCTTCATCGTGTTTTCCGATGTCGCTGGCTTTCCTTTCGTCGTTGGCTTTCTGCTTGGAATCCTCCTGGGCAGACGCCTTTTCACTTACCGCGAAGCTTGCGGTCGCCCGTCCCCCGTCGGTGTAAAAAGCCGTGACGACATGACCTCCTAAATCAAGCGCATCGAGAAACGCGGGTTTGAGCGCCAGGATGGTGCTGCCTGCGCGAACCGTATAGCAATCGGGCGAAATTCGCTTGCTGTCGATTTCGGCAGAGCAGAGCTTATCCGTCGGCGCATCGAAGTGGAAGGTCAGACTTTCGGAACTTCCTTTCATGAACGGGGGAGCGTTGCCTTCGTTGACCGATCTCGAGACGAACCTGGGCGGGTTGGGGTCGGGCTGGTGTGAATTCGCCAATGCTAATGAGGACACGGGTCCTATTGCGAGAGCTAGCGAGCAGAGCGTCGCGAGTTAATGTTTCTTCATACGTGCTCTTTCCCTTGAATCCCTTTCTTGACGATTGCAGTGCCTTATGGCTCTGATCGGCATTTGCTTGCTGCCAATTGTTTTGCAAGGGTTCTGACGCCTATGGCGTTCGGTTGAATGGTCGGTTCGCGCCGTTCGCGGCTCCGAAGGGGTTCAAGGACGTGATTGCCGAGGTCGAGGAAGGGGTTGAGGTCTAACCTTCGATACGGCTAACATCTTTGTTGGCTTGGCTTGGCTTAACCTTGATGGGAAGGGAATGAGATGGGAAAAACAGGTGTTTTCGGCAAAAGCGCAGGTGTCGTCATCGCGACTGCGATGGTGATGTGCGCGTTATGCGTCGGACTTGCGGGATGTGCCACGCAGAACTCCGGTAACGTGACGAATGAGCAGGACGAGAACAGCGCCGTTGAAAAGGCGACCATTACAACGCGCACGGTCACATTTCCTGCCATATTCTTCCAAGATACGGCAGCTGAGGATGTACAGGCAAACCTTCAAGATTGGGGTTGCACCGACATCATTGCCAACGAAAACGGCTCTTATACTGCGACGATGCCCATAGACAAGTACAACGAGCTTGTGGACTCCTGGCACGACTCCACGGCGAAGCAGCTTGATGAGATGCCCAACAGCGAAACCTGGTCAACCCTCACAGCCGTTGACTACGATGAGCAGTTCTCCAAAGTGACCCTGACCACCAGCAATAGCCAGGTCGGGCTCAGCGAAGCTTTCGCCCCGTTGCAGGTGGGGCTGATCGCCTGCATGTACCAGCAGTTCGCGGGGCAGCCGGTCAGCTGCGTTGTGAGCATCGTCGACCAGAGCGGTGCGGAACTTGCTAGCACGACCTATCCGGATGCGCTCGACCAAGATACGCGCGATTCGGTCACGGCAAATTAGCAGGGAGACCATAATGAACCGATCGAAGATAATACTTGCTGCTGCCCTGGCCTGCGCTTTGGCCGCATGCGCAGCCATGTTTGCCGGCTGCGCCGAGCAGAATGACCAAAATCAGCCCCAGTATGCGGACGAGGCGTTCATGCAGTCGCTCGCAAAAGGCTACGAGGCGCGCGATGCCTTGGTGGAAAAGTCTACCAAGGCTGACAAGTCTACCGAGTATTATGAGAAGCTGGTCGACGCCGAGCTGAATCAGGTAGAGAAGTACCAGAGCTCGCAGTTTGAGGATAGCAAGCTGCAGGAAAATGCTATTGCATACATCAATTCGCTGAAAGACCAGCGTGAAGCCGCAGAGCTGTACGCGACAGATAACGAAAAGTTTCAGCAGGATTGGCGGAAAGCTTACGACAAGCGCACCACGCTGCTAAAAACGTTCGTGGACGAGTACGGGCTTACGGTGTCATCCTCATGCCAAGACAGCTTAGATAAGCTGGTCAGCCACGGCAAGAAGGTGGAGCGCGACAACAACGAGAAGTCAGCAGTAGAGTCGCTGGCAGGCACGATAAACCTTGAGTTTACCGAACAGTATTCGACCTTCTCCGGCCAGGCGACCGTCTCGAACGACACCGGATACGATTTCGACTACATCAACTTCAAGGTCGAGTTGTTCGATGCGAACGGCGTCAAAGTGGAGACGACGGGCCTGTACGCAAACCATTGGCTGAACGGCGAGACTATCGTGCTCAATTGTTACACGTCGCAGAAGGAGGCTCCGGCGACGGTGAAGATCGTAGCCGATGGCTACGAGATTGCCGATGCGTCATAGGTAAATCGGGAAAGAGATAGAAGGACGACTGTTTTGAGGCCGTGGATTAACTCCGCGGCCTCTGCGTTTGAGGCTGATTTGCATGCCAAAAAACGTTCCGCCCGCTGGTTGCTGCGACATTACTGCGACAAAGGTGCGACAAAGGCGTCGATTCGCGAGCAGAGCTTACTTCATCGTGCAGGACTGCTTAGCCAGCTTTTCGATTGTTTGACGCGATAGCTTTAGCGTATCGTGCAACAAAAAAGCCGCCCGATGGGCGGCTTGAACATTTGGTCGCGGGGGCGGGATTTGAACCTATAACCTGCGGATCATGAGGGCGGGGTCGCATAGAAAAAACGCCGCGCTTTCGGCAATCTTGAAGGCTTCGAGGGGGTAAAGTGCACTGCGCTCCTCAGCCGCAGGCTTTGAGGAGCGCAGTGCTTCGCAGTGCTTCGCAGCGCTAGTTGGGAAGCTCGTAGAACTGATAGGGGTCTGTGGCGCTCTTTCCCGACCAACGCAGCACACCCTTCTCCTCCAGTCCTTTGAGCACCAATGAGGCGGTTTTCCGGCTGATCTGGGCCTGTGATGCTAGGCCCTTCGGGGTTGCTTTACCGTGTTTTGCGGCCATGTCGATGGCGATGCGCTCGTGCTCGCTGAGCGCGGGGGCGTCGATGGACGCTGCTGTGCTTTCCAAGGTGGCAGCGTTCTTGCCCTCTCGCGCGCCTGGCAGATCGAAGCGGACGACGGTTGAGGTGACGGTCTGCTCGAACTTGAACGAAACGCCAGCCGCTTCGCACGTCTCTTTGATGCGGGGTATACCGGTGCCGTACTGCTCGATGACGTCGGCCTTGTAGAGCGCCTCGGCGATCAGCGGGTTGCGGGGATGGAACTCGTTAGCGTCGCCGGAGAGGTGCTTTTCGGGTGAGTCGCCCTCGGGGAACAAGCCCGGGCTGACGATCTCGACGAAGTCCTTGAACACGTTGACCTGCACCGAGGTGCCGGTAGTGTAGTCGCGGTGGCACAGCGCGTTGGCGAGCGTCTCTCGGATGGCCTCGAGCGGGACCTCGGGGACCTCCTGGCGTCGCATGCCGGCCTTGCCGATGACGACCTCGCTGCGGATGTTCCTGACGACGTAGCGCTCTGCCAGATCGAGCAGCTCGAGCATGGGCCCCTGTTCGCGGCGCATGTCGGCGATCTGCGCCTTGGTATTGGTCTTGAACAGGCCGAGCTTCATCCTGGGGCACAGGTCCCTGCCCTCGCAGAGCAGCACGTCGGCTGCATTGGTGAGCGTGCCGTCAGCTGCGATGAGCCTGAGCCTGTCGAGCTCGTTGCGTGCGCTTGTGAACCCGGTGGGGATACGGCCCGCCTCGTTGCCGAGTCTAACGAGGTCGCGCAGCGCCTTCTCGTCGATGTCGGATGCGGGCCTGCCGGACGGCTGGGAGTCCCAGGGGTTGCGGGCGCGGTCCCGCTTGATGATCATCGTGCTGAGCTCGGAGGCCGTCATCGCCTTATTGGACGTCCCGACGCGGATAAAGTACCGGCCGTCCGCCGAGTACGGCCCCTCGACCCCGGCGAAGGCGACGCGGACGTACGCCCTGCCGTCATCCGGGGTAAGGCGTTCGATGGTGGGGGATATAGGCGGCTCTATCTTGTCGGCGATCCAGCCTGCGACCTGCCGAATCGTTGAATCCGCGACATCCTGGCCGATAACGTCGCCGTTGTCCTTGACGCCGAAGTACAGCTCGCCGCCGCCGTGCTTGTTGAGCATGGCGCTAATGGCCTGCAAAGCCTCCTTGTGCTCGCCCGTGGACTTCTTGAACTCAACGGTCTCGCTCTCGCTGCCCAGGTTCACCCGCGACTCCTCTTCCGCTTGATTGCATGAGACCACATTATCGACCCAAAAAGAGGAAATGAAAACTGGGAAACAAAAAAGCCGCCCGATGGGCGGCTTGAACATTTGGTCGCGGGGGCAGGATTTGAACCTACGACCTCCGGGTTATGAGCCCGGCGAGCTACCAGACTGCTCCACCCCGCAATATGTGACCCGCTTTTCGCGGAACTAAATGTTTCGGAAAAGCTGCGAGAAAGAACTATACGCGCCATCCCTCTTCAATGCAAGTAAATGATTTCCTGTCACAGAACCTTCACAAATAGGCAGTATTTCGGGGTAATGCCGTGCAACGCTAAAGGGGTCCCTTTAGGCGAGGCTACGGCAAAGCTGCGGGGGACCTCATCAGGCGATTCCATGGCATCTCTGCAGGCGATGCCATGGAACCCCATAGGCGACGCAACAGTAATGCAACGAGGTCCCTATAGGCAAACCCACGGCAGACCCTATGGGCGACGTTTGCGCAAGCGCCCCGTCTACCGCTCGCGCTGGAATATCGCACTCCGCCTTTGACACGAAACCGTTGTCTCCTTACAATGCACCATTGGTTCGCGCAAATTCTGCTAGCGCGATCATTCTGCTATGGGCTTTCTGCCCGCATCCGACGCATTCTGCTGGGCGTCGATTTCGCCGCGCCTTGACACGGCTTGCATTGTTTTCCGTTTCGAATGGCGTTTTGGGCGTTCTGCCTTGTCGTCCCTGCGGGCCCGTGGGCCCGCGCGTGCGCATGCGCGACGGAGGATCGAATGCGAACGATTCATCTTTATATATAGAAAGGGACTTCCTTGGATTTCCTCAACAGCAAAAAGGGCTTGGCCCTGGTCGGCGTGTTGGTCGGCCTCGGAATGGCGCTTCTGGCCTTCTCCGGCAACCCCGCCAACATGGCCATGTGCGCCGCGTGCTTCATCCGCGACATGGCGGGCTCCATGAAGCTGCAAACCACCGAGACGGTGCAGTACTTCCGCCCCGAGATCGTCGGACTGGTCGTCGGCTCGTTCCTGATCGCCCTGGCCACGCGCGAGTATCGCTCCACGGCGGGTTCTTCCCCCATGACCCGATTCGTCCTGGGCTTCATCATGATGATCGGCGCCCTCATCTTCCTGGGCTGCCCGCTGCGCATGGTGCTGCGCATGGCCGCCGGTGACCTGAACGCTTGGGTCGGCCTCATCGGCTTCGTCCTAGGCGTCGCCACGGGCACGTTCTTCCTGAAGAAGGGCTACTCCCTGGGTCGCGAGCGTGACACGAACAAGACGGCCGGCGCCGTTCTGCCCGTGCTGCTGATCATCGGCCTGTGCATCAGCGTCTTCGCCGGCGTGTTCGCCGTCAGCCAGGCCGGCCCGGGCTCCAAGCACGCTCCCGTGCTCATCGCCCTGGTGACCGCCCTTGTGATCGGCGCCCTGGCGCAGAAGGTCCGCATCTGCTTCGCCGGCTCCGTCCGCAACATCTTCCTCATGCGCGACTTCGACCTGATGCTTCCCATCGTCGGCCTGTTTGTGGTCATGGTGGTGTTCAACCTGGCCACGGGCGGTTTCAAGCTCAGCTTCGACGGCCAGCCCATCGCCCACTCCCAGCACCTGTGGAACATCCTGGGCCTGTACGCCGTGGGCTTCGGCGCCACGCTGGCCGGCGGCTGCCCGCTGCGCCAGATGACGCTGGCCGGCCAGGGTTCCTGCGACGCCGCCGTCACCTTCGTCGGCATGCTCATCGGCGCCGCCTTCGCCCACAACTTCGGCCTAGCGGGCGCTGCCGCCTCCGCCGCAACCGCCGAGAAGGCCGCCGTCCTGGGCGGTCCGAGCGTTGCGGGCCAGATCGTGCTCGTGTGCTGCATCGTGGTGCTGTTCGTCATCGCTATCGTGAACGTGCGCAAGCAGAAAAACGCCGCGTAGCGCATAAGCTGCAAGCGTATTTTCCCAGTTCATTTACCGAAAGGACTTCAAATGATCGAAGTTGACGCCCGTGGGCTCTCCTGCCCCGAACCGGTCATCCTGACCATGAACGCCATGAAGAAGGGCGGCTCCGAGCCCATCAAGGTGACGGTGAGCAACACCGTGGCGCGCGACAACATCTGCTCGCTGGCGAAGAAGCGCAAGCGCACGGCGACGGCGCAGCGCGTCGGCGACGATTTCGTGATCGAGATCGCCTAACCCATGGCGCGGCGGAAGGTGAAGACGGCGGTGGCGTCGTTTCATACCACCACTGACGCGCTCGCCTTCAAGCAGGCGGCCGTGGGCGAAGGCCTTCGCGGCCGCCTTGCGCCCATCCCGCGGCAGCTTTCCGCGGGGTGCGGCATGGCGTGGCTCGAACCCGAGGCTGCGGCGGGGCTGCTGGATGACCTTGCGCAGCGCAGTGGCATCGAGCTCGAGCAGGCCGTCGTGCTCGAGCTGTGAGTCTCGCGTACCTCTATAACGCGTCGAAGGGGGCGTGCTTCTGTGTGTGCGGGAGCACGCCCCCTTTTTGCGTTCGCAGTTTTCGGGCTGGATGCCGAGCTTGCCTTGCGCGGTTGTCGTCTTCCGAGCGCTGTTTTGCGTTTGCCATCTTCGCCTCTATCCGCCCCCTCGCAGCGCCCCTATGGCGCGCCCTTTCCCTTCTCCGCCTTCGCAGCGCCCTCATAGCGCGCCTTTGCCCCAGTCGCCGTCTTCGCCCCAGCTGCCGCGCTCGCTCCGCCGGGCCGCCGCCTGCCGTGGCATACCTGCGACCGTTGGCGTACAATCGCTCGAAACGGCGGCAAGCCGCGTTCGCTACCATGAAGAAGGGGGCATCATGCAGATCATCACCGATCAGGTCTACGAATTCTCCAAGGACAACAAGCCTTGCGCCACGGCAAAGCCCGGCGAGGTGCTGCAGTTCAATACGCAGGATTGCTTCAGCAACCGCATTCCCGACGAGAACACCACCATGGCCGACCTGGATTACACCTACGGTTTCGCCAATCCCGCGGCAGGCCCCGTCTACATCGAAGGCGCCGAGCCCGGCGACGTGCTGGTGGTCGACATCTACGAGGTGAAGGTGGCCGACGAGGGTACCATCGCCACCGACGACCATTGCGGCCCGCTGTTCGAGACCACCGGCTATCGCACCAAGAAGATCCCCATCAAGGACGGCATGGCCACGTTCAACCAGGTCAGCTTCCCGATCAACCCCATGATCGGCGTCATCGGCACCGCGCCGTCCGGTCCCGATGTCATCGACGGCTTCGTGGGCAGCCATGGCGGCAACATGGACAACAAGAAGATCACCAAGGGCACGCGCCTGTACTTCCCCGTGCGCGTTCCCGGCGCGCTTCTGCAGATGGGCGACGTGCACGCCACCATGGGCGACGCCGAGCTCTGCGGCACCGGCATCGAGATCCCCGCTGAAATCACCGTGCGCGTGCAGCTGGTGAAGGATTTCGAGCTGAACTGGCCGGTGCTCGAGACCTTCGGCCCCGACGGCAAGTGGTACGTGAACTGCAGCGGCACCCACTATGAGCAGGCCCTCATGAACGGTTCGAAGGAGCTGCAGCGTCTGCTGATGCGCGTCACCGGTTGGGATGCCGTAGAAACCTACATGTATATGTCCGTGCAAAGCGACGTCGAGGTGAGCCAGGGCTGCGAGCCGTGCGAGGTCGACGTGTCGCTGCGCATCGGGACGCCGAAGCTGCCCGAGTTCCCCGTTCTGATCCCGCAACCGTAAGATCGTTCAGCCGCAGATCCCGCAGCCGTAGGCGTCGGCTGGTCGGTTCGCGGGCTGCGGCGATCGTTTGCGGCGTCAGGGCGCAATCCGGTCAAACGGCAAGGCCTGGCCGGATTGCGCTGCGCAACGAGCGAAACCCTATGCGTTCGCGCAACCGTTTATCGCCGTAAACCTACCGTTCGCCTTAGCGAGCGGACGTGAAATTAGGCGGAAATCCCATTGCCGTAAACTTCAACATTTGATGCAAAATGCCCGGTTTCCCCAGGAAATCGGGCATTTTTCGTACCTGATGCGTACACAAAGGCGCCTTTCAACCCCAAAATGACGTACGGCGGCGCTAGGAATCGCCATATTCGCTCTACTCGAGCGCTTTAACGTGCTAAAGTACGGACTATTGCGTAGAGCCGGGAATCGCGCTCCTGGCCCTGCGCAATGCTTGTTTTCCCCGCAAGAAAGAGAGGAAAGGGAAATGGCAGAGCAAAAAGCTCCGGCGAAGGGTAGCGCCGGGGACAACATCGAGCAGTTCGGCTACAAGCAGGAGCTGCGCCGCGGGATGGGCCTTTGGGACGTTGTCATGTACGGTGTCCTGTTCATGGTCATCATCGCCCCGCAATCCATCTTCGGCTCCATCCAGCTGAACAGCCACGGCATGACGCCGCTGGTCTACATCATCGGCTTCGTGGCCATCATGTTCACCGCCATGAGCTACATGCGCATGTCCGGTCGCTTCCCGATCGCCGGCTCCGTGTACTCTTACGTGCAGCGCGGCATCAACCCGCACGTCGGCTTCATCGCCGGCTGGCTGATCCTGCTGGACTACATCTTGGTTCCGTCCCTGCTTATCGTCATGGTCATGAACTGGGGCACCGCATTGATCCCCAACAGCCCGGCATGGCTGTGGGCCGTGGTCTTCATCGCCTTCAACACGTTCGTGAACATTCGCGGCATCCAGATGAGCCGCGGCGTTGACTGGGTCATCTTCGTCATCGAGGTTCTGGCCGTCATCGCGTTCATCGCGCTCGGCTGCAACTTCATCATGGGCGGCGGCGGCGCCGGTGCCTTCGTCCTCGACCCGATCTACCAGGAAGGCCAGGTCGACGCCCACTTCATCGCCGCCGGCATCTCGCTGGCCGCGCTTTCCTTCCTGGGCTTCGACGGCATGTCCACGCTGGCCGAGGAAACCCACGAGCCCGAGAAGAACATCGGCCGCGGCATCCTGATCGCCCTGTGCGCCATCATCGTCGTGTTCGTCGCCCAGACCTACATCGCCGCCATCGTGCAGCCCGACTGGGCCAACACCGACCCCGACATGGGCTTCTTCGATTCCGTCATGCTGGTGGGCGGCCCGGTCTTCTACAAGATCATGCTGGTCATCAACATCATCGCCATCGGCATCGCCAACATCATGAACGCCCAGATGGCCTCCTCGCGCCTGCTGTACTCCATGGGTCGCGACGGCGTTATCCCGAAGGCGTTCGGCAAGGTCCACCCGAAGTACCAGACCCCTTGGTTCTCCGCTGTGTTCCTGGGAGTGATCACCCTGTGCCTGTCCATCCCCATGGGCGACAAGATGACCCAGCTCGCCGGTCTGGTGAACTTCGGCGCCCTGGCTTCGTTCATCCTGCTGAACTTCTCCGTGTTCCTGTTCTTCTTCATCCGCGAGAAGAAGCGCAACACCTTCGGCGACATCGTGAAGTACCTGATCTGCCCCTGGATCGGCATCGGCATCCTGGTGTACGTCTTCACCGGTTTCGAGACGATGACCTACATCGTCGGCATCGTGTGGCTGATCATCGGTCTGATCGTCGGCGCCGTGAAGTCCAAGGGCTTCAAGGAGGTTCCCGAGGCGTTCAAGCACCTCGAGGTGTAGCCGGTCTTTTGCTTGTGCGTAGGCGGTTCACCCGTCGCGCACGCGAAACGTTACAACATGGCAACGCCGTTTGCGCGAGCGGCGTTTGCGGAAGCCCTGCGGCCATTGCCGCGGGGCTTCTTGCTATACTGGGGATATAGCCTGATGGGGAAGGGGATGCGGTGCGCCTTGCCTTGCCAGGTTCAACCGGTGAAAGAAGGGGGTTGCAATGCTCTACGATGCCGTTATGGTCCCGTTCGACGGGTCCGATTCCGCCTGCGCGGCGCTTGACGAGGCCGTGCGCTTCGCGAAGGAGGACGCCGGGCTTGCGCTGCACGTCGTCCAGATCGTCGACCTGGAGCGAACCGCCGTGGCAAAGCTCGAGGCTCGCGGCGTGGATTTGACCGAAAGCGTCGTTCCCATGGGTATGCAAGAAGCCATGGAGGAGGCGACGGAGGAAGCGTCCGAGCGCCTGCATGCGCAGGTCGACGGGGTGATCCGCCCGCTCATGAACGAGAAGCGCGTCTGCCTGCTGCCCGAGGTGCATCCGGGCGACCAGATCGTGAAGTACGCGCAAGAGAACGGCTGCGGGCTCATCATCATGGGCAGCCGCGGTCTGGGCGCTCTGCGCGGCATGCTGGGCAGCGTGAGCAGCTATGTGCTGCGTGAGGCCCAGGTCCCCGTACTGGTGGTGAAGGCCCCCGAGGACGAGGAGTAGCCGGCGAAGCTGCCGCAGCGATAGGGCGTGTGCCTGCGCTGTTCTTGGGCGGGGCTGTCGCAGCGGAAAGACGCGCTGGGACGGTTCTCGGGAGTGATGGCCGCGGCGATTGAGCGTGTGCCCATGCGGCTCCTGAGGGCCGCAACGCTATGATGCGAGCCTGTGGAGAAACGGCGAATGCCCGCTCGTTCGCCCGAAAAGTTGCATTTGCCCCTTGCGAAACGGCAGGCTCTTCGGTATAGTTCATATTCGCGCTTCGCAAGAAGCCGTGTGCCAACGTGGCTCAGCTGGTAGAGCAGCGCTCTCGTAAAGCGCAGGTCACCGGTTCGAATCCGGTCGTTGGCTCCACGAATGTACGCGGGCCGGGCAGAAATGTCCGGCCCGCTTTCTTTTTTCTCGAACCCTTTCCAAACAAAAAGCGCGGCGCCGGTCCCCATGCGATTCCCTCGCACAGGGCCGGCACCGCGCTTTCTCGTTCGTCGCTACTTTGCTCCCAGCTTGTCGCACATGAAGTCGTTGGCGGCCTTCTCCGGCGCATCGTCGAGCGGGGCCAGCTCCATAACGGGCTGGCCGGTTCGCTTGGCGTTTCGCTCAAGCGCGCGAGCAAGCAGCCAGTCCGCGATCTGCGGGTTCTTCGCCAGAAGCGGGCCGTGCAGGTACGTGCCCAGCACGTTCTTGTAGCGCACGCCGTCCTGCTTGGTCTCCTCGTTGTTGCCCAGGCCCGTGTTGGAGACCACGGTGCCGAAGGGCTCCACGCCCTCGTCAAGGTACGTGCGGCCTGCGTGGTTCTCGTAGCCCACCACGGGCTCGTCGGCCAAGGGGCTGCGCAGCGCGATGTTGTTCACCAGTCGGTCGCCCGAGGTGCCGGGGCGCCCCGTGGTCATTCCCACCAGGCCCAGACCGGGGACCTTCTCGCCGTCCACCAGCCACTCGCGGCCCAGCATCTGGTAGCTGCCGCAAATGGCCAGCAGCGGGCCCATGTCCTGCACATACGCATCAAGCTGGTCGCGCATGGCCACGATGTCGGCGCTGGCAAGCTTCTGCTCGCGGTCGGGGCTGCCGCCCATCATGATCAGGTCGACGCCGGAAAGGTCGATGTCGTCGCCATGGTTCACGCGGCGGACCTCCGCGGGGATGCCGCGCCAGGCCAGGCGCTGCTGCAGCACGCGCACGTTGCCGCCGTCGCCGTACAGGTTCAGCAGGTCGGGGAACAGATGCGCTATGACCACGGGGTTCTGGCCGCTTGCCGCCCCTTCGCCGGCCGACGCGCCCTGGGTCCCGAAATCCCGCGGCGCGGGCGCCTCTCCCGCGGCGGGCTCGACTTCGCCGCCTGCGGCCAGGGCTGCGTCCAGCGCGGCCTTGCACCCCGGCAGCGACGTGTAGTTCGCGATGATGTACGCGCTCACCTCTTGCGGCTGCTGCGCGATGCGATGCAGCAGGTCGTCGGCGCTTTCAACGGTTTGGGCGTCGATGCCGGCGTACTTCAGGCGCACGGCCATGTCGCGTCCGCGGATGCCTCCGGCGTACGCCGTCAGCGGGCCCGCCTGCGCCAGCTCCTCGAAGTCGATGTCCCATAGCCACGACACGTCGCGCCCGTCGGCCTCCTTGTCGTTGATGAAGAAGGCCACCACCTTCGGTGCCTGGTCCTGCGCCACGATCTTGAGGTTCTGGTTGAAGCCGGTGGGGTTCTTCGCCAGGTTCAGCAGGACGCGGCGGCCGGCAAGATCGTAAGTCTGCAGGCGCCCGTTTTGCGGGTCGAACGCGTCGATGGCCTTCTGCAGCGCATCGTTCGTGCACCCCAGCAGGCGTGCGGCCACGCCCACGGCGGCCAGGTTGTACACCATATAGGCGCCGCTGAAGCGGGCGCTCACCGAGAACGCTCCTTCGCGCCCGGCATCGCCGGCGCCGGGCTTGGCAAGCGAGAACGCCAGCCCGTCAACTCCCAGCTGCACGTTTTCTGCGGCGAAATCAAGCGCGGGGCGGGCGAAACCGCAGTTCGGGCAGCGCCATTCGCCCAGCTGGCCGTATTGGCGCCAGTCGTACTCGAACATGGTGGAGCAGCGCTGGCACATCGTGGCGTCGGAAACGGTGTTTTGCGCCAAACCCATGCTCTCGGACACGCCGAAGGCGATCGACCGCGTGCCCTCGCGGCCTGGCAGCTGCCCGGCGCGGTCGGCGATGGACGCGCACAGGGGGTCGTCGGCGTTGTAGACCAGCACGGTTTCGGGCGAGCTGCCCAGCGCCTTGACGATGCTGTCCTGGATACGGTCGATCTCGCCGCAGCGATCAAGCTGGTCGCGGAACAGGTTCAGCAGCACCACGTAGTTCGCGCGCAGCTGCGGCAGGATCTTCGCCAGCCACAGCTCGTCGCACTCGAACACGCCCCAGTCGGCCTTGCCGGCGTGCAACAGCGCCGTGGATACGCCCGAATCCAGGTTCGCGCCCGTGCGGTTGCAGACGACCCGCTGGCCCGACGTCTCAAGCACGTCGGCAAGCAGGTTGGAAACGGTGGTCTTGCCGTTGGTCCCCACCACGCACACGCTTCCGCGCTCGAGCTTGCCGCGCAGGTGCCCGATAAGCTGCGGGTCCACGTACAGGGCCATTTTGCCCGGGAAGTTCGCGGCGGGGCGGTGGAACACGTTTTTCAGGCCCCAAGTGGAGACGCTGCTGACCGCGCGGGCGGCGGTGAATCTCAATCCCATGGTTTCCTCGCTTACCTTCGGAAATGCTTGCGCCCAGTATATCCCGCGCTCGGGCGGTCGCCGCGCACCGCCGCCTTTCAACGTTAAAACACGAGAAACTTTCCCTATGGATTGGCATGGGGAAATGGGGTTTTGCTATAGTGGATTTTTACGCGATTGCATAAGGATTTCGCGCGCTTTGGAGAAAGAAGGACCCGTGGAAAACAACGAAACCAAGGCGGTGGGATATGGATACTAGCCAGATCATATCCGTCGCCATCTTCGTGGTGGCCATGATCGCCATCATGACCGAGAAGGTGCATCGCGCGCTCGTCGCCATCACCGGCGCCATGCTGCTGCTCATCCTGCACATCATGCCGTTCGAAACGGCTATCGGGCACATCGATTTCAACACGCTCGGCGTGCTGTTCGGCATGATGCTGTTCGTGGCCGTGGTGAAGCAATCGGGCGTGTTCGAGTTCTTGGCCATCAAGTGCGCGCGCGTTGCGAAGGGCAACCCCTGGACCATCATGGTGCTGTTCGTGTTGCTCACGGCTGTGCTGTCCGCATTCCTGGACAACGTCACCACCGTGCTGCTCATCGGCCCCATGACCATCACCGTGTGCCGTCTGCTCGACATCGACCCGGTGCCGTTCTTCATGACGCAGATCCTGGCGTCCAACATCGGCGGCACGGCAACGCTCATCGGCGATCCGCCCAACATCATGATCGGCTCGGCCGCGGGCTACACCTTCGCCGACTTCATCGCCTACGACGCTCCGGCGGTCATCATTATCCTGGCGGCCGTTATCGGTCTGTTCTACGTCATGTACGGCCGTAAGATCTCGGCAAACGAGGAGCACCGTAAGGCCATCATGGAGCTCGACGAGAACGACTACATCAAGGATCGCCGCCTGCTGCACATCAGCGTCGCCATGGTCGTCCTTGTGGTCATCGGTTTCATGACCCACGGTGCGCTGGGCCTCGAGTCCTGCGTCATCGCCCTTGCCGCCGCCGGCCTGATCCTGCTCATCTCCGGTGAGAGCATCGAGGAGGCGTTGCACGGCGTCGAGTGGACCACGCTGTGCTTCTTCGCCGGCCTGTTCATCATCGTCGGCGCCATGTCCGAGACGGGCGTCATCGGCATGCTGGCTCAGGGCCTCATCGACGTCACGGGCGGCAACCTTATGATCACCATGCTGGCGGTGCTGTTCGGCTCGGCCGTCATCTCCAGCTTCTTGGACAACATCCCGTTCGTGGCGACCATGATCCCCATCATTCTGACGCTCGAGGCTGACGGTCTCGACGGCACGGCTCTGTGGTGGGCGCTGTCCCTGGGCGCTTGCCTGGGCGGCAACGGTACGCTCATCGGCGCATCCGCCAACGTGGTGCTGTCCGATATCAGCAAGAAGTTCGGGCATGAGATCACCTTCATGCAGTTCTTCAAGCGTGGTTTCCCCATCATGCTGTTCACGGTGGCCATCGCGGCCATCTACATGGTCATCCGCTTCCCGGGTGGCTAAATGGTCCCGCCGGCCTGTCAGCCGGCGGAACTGCTCGACGCTGCGGGGCCCTGCGGCACCCGGCTTGCGCCTTCAGCTTCGGCGGCATGGCCCAAAGGCCTATGCCGCCTTGCTTCGGGCGAATCCCGGGTGCCGCAGGGCCCTTCGCTGACTTTGGCGGAGCCCCGGGTTTCCCGCCTCGAAGGCCTGGAACGCGAAATGCGTTCCAGGCCTTACTTTTTCCTTGCCCGGCCCGCCGTTTCCCCGCTTGTACTCATATGGGCATTTCCCGCAAAGCGTGTGAGGTCGCTTGCATGGGGGCCGGGGGCCGTCACAATGGCCGTATGGATAACAAACGCACAGGCTACGGGCGCGACCGTTACGGCGCGGGCCGGGCAAACACGAACCAATCATCCAACGGCAGGCGCGCAACCGCTGCAGATGTGCGTGCCCAAAACCGCTATGCGCGCGATAGCTACGGCGGCGAACGGCCGTCCGCCGATCAGGGCGAGCCGTCGGTGCGCCGTCTTTCGCGCGACGAGTACGCCAAAACCCACAAGCACAAAAAGCACGGCAAGCTGTTCTATGCCGGCATCGCGGCGCTGGCCGTAGCGGTCATCGCCGTCGGCGCGGCCTTCGCGTACGTGCAGGTGCTTTCCGGCAACCTGCACGCGGGCTTGGGCAACGTGGGGAAGTACCTGGTCAAAACGGACATGACCAAAGAACCGTTCTACATGTTGCTCATGGGAACCGACGGCTCCGCGGAGCGCGACGAGTCGGGCGATTTCGGCGACAGCTACCGCACCGACAGCATCATGCTCGCGCGCATCGACCCCGTGGACAAAAAGGTCACGCTGGTCTCGCTGCACCGCGACACCATGGTCGACATGGGCGAATACGGCGTGAACAAGCTCAACGCCGCGCACGTGTTCGGCGGCCCCGCGCTTTCCGTGCAAACGGTGTCGAAGCTGGCGGGCGTCGATATCTCGCATTACGCCGAGATCAACTTCGACGGCTTCCGGGATATCGTGGACGCCCTCGGCGGCATCGAAGTGGACGTCCCCATGACCATCGACGACGAGGACGCCGGCGGTCACCTGGACGCCGGCCCGCAAACGCTCAACGGCGACCAGGCCCTTATCCTGTGCCGCGCGCGCCACGCCTACGACGAGATCGGCCCGGGCGATGAGTATCGCGCCGCCAACCAGCGCCTGGTCATGTCCGCAATCGCAAAGAAGCTGCTGTCGGCCGATGCAGCGTCCATGGCGTCCACCGTGCAGGCGCTGTCGAAGTACGTCACCACCGACCTGGGCGTCACCGACATCGTCGGGCTCGCGCAGGCCATGCAGGGCCTCGACCCGTCCACCGACATCTATTCCGCCATGGAGCCCACCACTTCCGAGTACGTCGACGGCGTTTGGTACGAGGTGAACAACACCGCGGAATGGAAGGCCATGATGAAGCGCGTCGATGCGGGCTTGCCGCCCACGGAAGGCGACGTCGTCGACAAGACTTCGGGCACCATCCTAGCCACCACCGGCGATGGCGGTGCCGCAAGCGGCGGCACGGCGGGCGAGGGCACGGGCGCGGTCAAGCGCGGCGGCAGCGTGGCCATTCGCAACGGCAACGGCCTTGCGGGAGCCGGCCTCGACGCCACCGAGCGCATCCAGGGCCTTGGCTACAGTGTGAACACCAGCAATGCCGACAACTTCGACTACCAAGACACCGTGGTGGTGTACAACGATTCTTCCGACAAGGAAGCGGCCGAGGCCATCGTGAAGGCCCTCGGCGTGGGCAAGGCGGTGCAGAACTCGAACACCTACCTGTTCGAGGAGGACTTCCTCATCGTCTTGGGAGCCGACTGGAAATAAGCGTCGCGTCCGTTCTCGGATGGAGGCGAAACGGCGAGGGCCGCTGCAATCGCGCAGCGGCCCTCGTTGTCTTCCCGGCCTTGGCCGGCTCTCGCGGTCCCGGCGTGCTACCCGGCCCGCATCGATTCTCGCGCAGCCCCGGGCGCTACCCGGTCACGGCGACGCTCCAGTCGCCCAGCAGCAGGCCCTTCGCCAATCCCAGCACGGCGATGTGCGCGGGATAGTACGCGTAGAAGAACCACTTCATGGACCTGCCGCGCCCGCCGTTGTACGCCCACAGCAGCGGGATCGTGGCGCTGCAGCCCGCCAGCGGATACAGCGCGAACGCCAGGTTTTGCAGCGTGGGCATCTCCATGACCTGCATAAGCGCCGGCAGCCCTCCGGTGGCAATGGGCAGCAGCGCCGAGTACGCCACGCGTTGCCTGCGGTCCTTCACCACATGCAGCGTGAGCACCATGCAGGGCGCCAGGACGCCCCAGTCGCAAAACGCCGTCAGGGCGGTCACCACCGCGAACGTCAGCCAAAACAGCCCGCGCCGCCGCATATGGTCGTACGCGTACAGCAGGCACAGGCATACGAACAGCGTGAAGAGCACGTTCATCTCATGCGCTAGGAACAGCCCGTAGGGCACCTGCGCCACCAGGGCGAATGTCAGCAGCCGCCGGCCATAACGTCGCACGCTCGACGTGTGGCGATACCCTTCCACCAGCAAAAACGCCATGATGGGGAATGTCAGGCCGCCAAGCGCGAACAGCGCGCACAAGATCCCGGGCGGCAGGTAGTCCCAATATATGTAGCAGGCGTGGTTGCACGTCATGCCGGCGATGGCCAGCACTTTCAGGGGAAACGCGGTGAAACCGCGCTGGGGGAGCGGCTTTGCCGCGGCGGATGTTCCAGCTTGTTGTATCATGCGCACAGTATACCCTACGTGCCGGCTCGGCGTTTCGCCTCCGGCATGCATCCCCCGCGGGGCGCGCCCCGTGAAACCTACGCTTGCGGCCTGCCCGCAAAGGATAGGAGCAACCATGGCAGCAATCATCAATCCTCGCAAGGTGGCCATCGTCGGCTGCGGGTTCGTGGGCTCGGCCAGCGCCTTCGCCCTCATGCAATCGGGCCTGTTCTCCGAGATGGTCCTCATCGACGTCGACCACGACCGCGCCGAGGGCGAGGCCCTCGACATCGCGCACGGTATGGCGTTCGGAAGCCCCATGAACATCTACGCGGGCGACTACTCCGACATCGACGACGCGGCCATCACCGTCATCACGGCTGGGGCGAACCAGGCGCCCGGCGAGACGCGCCTCGACCTGGTGAACAAGAACGTCGCCATCTTCAAGTCCATCATCCCGCAGATCGCCGAGCGCGATTACCAGGGCATCCTGCTGGTGGTCTCGAACCCCGTGGACATCCTGACCTACGTGGCCCTCAAACTTTCGGGCATGCCCGCCAACCGCGTGCTCGGCAGCGGCACCACGCTCGACACCGCGCGCTTCAAGTACGCCCTGGGCGAGCATCTGGGCGTCGACCCGCGCAACGTGCACGCCCGCATCATCGGCGAGCACGGCGACAGCGAGATCGCGGCGTGGAGTTTGGCGAACATCTCCGGCATCCCGCTCAACGACTTCTGCGAGCTGCGCGGCCACACCGACCATCAGCGCAACATGGACCGCATCGCCGAGGACGTGAAGAACGCGGCCTACGAGATCATCAAGAAGAAGCGCGCCACCTATTACGGCATCGCCATGACGGTCAAGCGCATCTGCGAGGCCATCACTCGAGATGAGAAGCCTATTCTCCCCGTGTCCAACTACATCGACGGCGAGTATGGTTTGCACGACATCGTGCTGTCCATGCCCGCGGTCGTCGGCGCCAGCGGCATCGAGTACCAGGTGCCCATCAAAATCAACGAGACGGAGACCGAGCAGCTCAAGGCCTCTGCCGCCACGCTGCGATCGGTTATCGACAAGCTGGACCTGTAGCGCCCCGAGCCGTTCGGCGCCGCCCGCGACCTCGCCCGCCGGCAACACGCGGGCGGGTTGCGCCGCCTGGGGCCTGCGGCGCCGGCAACACGCGGACGGGGTCGCGCCGCTTTGCACCCCGGGCGTCCTTCGCGGCGCCCGCCTTCCATGTCCGCCCGGCTCATCGCGGCCGGCAAGCCGGCGCTTCCTCGCCGCCCGCGCCTGCCCGTCCCCCTCCAACCGCATAAAGCACGCGCTTTCCGCCTTAAACGCTGACCGTTTCGCTTCCCTGTTCACAACTCCATCACACGGAGACGTCTAAACGGGGTACCATCTGCCACGGTTTGCTAGAATGCTGAATACTTACGCAGAAAGAAGGTGCTCATGCTGTCTGGAGATATGGAAAAGCTCTACCCCTCCGCCAAAACCTTGGTGAAGGAATGCGTTGCCAGCCGCCTTCATGCGAAGGACGCAACGCTCTACGGCTTTTCCGACGAAGCGCAGGAATGCGCACAGAATTACATGGGGTGGACGGACCTCGCAACGAATCCGCCGTACCCGCTGCACGAGATTCAGGCATTCGCTGATTCCATCATCGCCCAGGGTTTGAAGTCCGTGGTGCTCATCGGCCAAGGCGGCTCCACCCAGGCGCCCATGACCATAACCAAGTACCACAAGCCGGACTCCTCCCTGGTGCGCTTCCGCACGCTCGATTCCGATTCCCCGGTTCGCGTGCGCGGCATCCTGTCGGAGATCGATCCTCGCTCCACGCTGTTCATCGTGTCCTCCAAATCGGGCGGCACCATCGAGCCGCGCCTGGCGCTGCGCGCCGTGCGCGACGCGCTGGCCGACCAGATCTCGGACGAGGAGATGGTGCAGCATCTGGTGGCCATCACCGATCCCGGCTCCAAGCTCGAGCAGCAGGCTCGCGAGGAGGGCTGGGCCGCGGTGTTCTCCGGCGAGCCCACCGTGGGCGGCCGCTTCAGCGCCATGTCCGTGTTCGGCCTGCTGCCCGCCGCGCTCGTGGGCATCAACCTGCAGGAGTTCATGCAGCACGCCGTCGAGGCGGAGCGCGCCTGCAGCGAGGACGCCATCGACAACCCGGCCATCGGCCTGGCCGCCTTCCTGTACGACAACTACGTGCAGGGCCGCAACAAGTTCAGCTTCCTCACGCAGAAGCGCGGCCGCGTGCTCGGCCTGTGGATCGAGCAGCTGGTCGCCGAAAGCGTCGGCAAGAACGGCCAGGGCATCCTGCCCAACATCGAGATCGACACGCTGCTGCTCAAGAAGGACCCGGGCGACCGCAGCGTCATCATGTACCAAACGAAGAACGACCTGTGGGACGAGCGTCACAACTTCGAGATGAGCCTGTCCTACATCGACCCCACCATCCCGCGCGCGGCCTTCAAGATCGAGTCCGTGTACGAGCTGCCCGAGCATTTCATCATGTGGGAGTACGCCATCGCCATGTGCGGCTACCTCATGAAGATCTGCCCGTTCGACCAGCCCGACGTGGCGTCGGCCAAGGCCGCGGTGCTCGACATCCTGCGCGACGGCCAGCCCGAGCCCGACTACGTGCAGGACTTCGTCGACGACGTGCACATGGGTCAGGTGGAGGTGCGCCAGGCCCCGTGCTTCAAGGACTGCACCGACGTGCGCGCATCGCTGCGCGCGCTGCTCGCCAGCATCCAGCCCGGCGATTTCTTCGCGCTCAACGCCTTCCTCCCGTTCACGGGCGAAGGCCGCCGCGAGGCGCTCGAGACCATCCGCCACGGCGTGGCCGAGAAGCGCCGCGTGGTGTCGTGCCTGGAAGTCGGCCCGCGCTACCTGCATTCCACGGGCCAGCTGCAGAAGGGCGGCCCGAACTGCGGCGTGTTCCTTATCCTGTCGGCAGACGAGCTGAAGGACATCCCGCTGAAGGAAGAGGCCGAAAGCCTGGGCTCCCTGGCGAAGGCGCAGGCCTCGGGCGACCTGGTCACGCTCGCAAGCCGCGGTCGCCGCTGTGTGCATCTGCATCTGCCCGATAACTCGGGCGTCACCTTGCGCGCGCTTGCGGAAGTGGTGTGCGACATCTTGGAAGAGCTGCAGCAGGCGTAACGCCCCTCGGCTCAACGGCTGAAACCCAACGCGCGTCGGCAATCTCGCCGACGCGCGTTTTTTGGAATCGGCCGGCGAAAACAACGTAAACCTTCAATGAAAGGGCGTCGTATGATCGAAGCGCTCGACATACAGGTAAAAGGCATCGTGCAAGGGGTGGGCTTTCGCCCCTTCGTGTATCGTTTGGCGAAGAAATACCAGCTCAACGGCTGGGTACTCAACGCCGTGGAAGGCGTGTTCATCCACGCCGAGGGCGAGGCGAACCTGCTGGACAAGTTCGTCACCGAGCTGCACATGAACCCCCCGTCCGCCGCAAAGGTCAAGGAGATCGACCTCAAGGAGGTGCCGCTGGAAGGGTTCGGCTCGTTCGACATCCGCTTCTCCGACGATCACGACGCCCAGCAGACCACGCTGGTTTCCCCCGACCTTGCCACCTGCGACGATTGCCTCGACGAGCTGTTCAACCCCGCAGACCGCCGCTACCGCTATCCGTTCATCAACTGCACGAACTGCGGTCCGCGCTTCACCATCATCGGGTCGCTGCCCTACGATCGCCCTGCAACGTCCATGAAGGATTTCCCCATGTGCCCGCGTTGCGCCGACGAATACGCCGACCCGCTCGACCGCCGCTTCCATGCGCAGCCCGATGCCTGTTGGGATTGCGGCCCGCACATCAGCTGGGTGAACCTTGCCCAAGGCCAGCAGGAGCCGCAGTGGGGCAATACCCGCGAGGCGTCCGACGACATCTTCGCGGAAGCGGTCAAGTTGCTGCTCGAAGGCGGCATCGTCGCGGTGAAGGGGCTCGGCGGCTTCCATCTGGTGTGCGACGCCTCGAACCCCGATGCGTTGGCGAAGCTGCGCCAGCGCAAGCGCCGCCAGGGTAAGGCGTTCGCCGTCATGGTGGCGGGTGCGGCCGACGCGCGCCGTGTGTGCCATGTCGACAAGGCGGAGCAGGGCGCGCTGGAATCCACCAAGCGTCCCATCGTGCTGCTGCGCAAGCGGACCGAGGCGCAGTTCGCCGCCGGCTTGGCCGACAACCTTCCCGAGCTGGGCGTCATGCTGCCCTGCACGCCCGTCCAGCATCTGCTGCTCCATGATTTCGCAGAGGCCCTGCGCGCCCAGCAGGGTGATTCTGCGCTTCCCATGCTGGTCATGACCTCGGGGAACCTGCATAACGAACCCATCGTCACCGACGACGATCAGGCGTTGGTCAAGTTCGCCGGCATCGCCGATGCCGTCCTGGGCAACAACCGCCGCATCCTGTCGCGCTACGACGACTCGGTGCTGCGCGTGGTGCGCGTAGGCGACGAGCAGGCCATCCAGTTCATCCGCCGTGCTCGCGGCTTCGCCCCGCTGCCCATCGCGCTCGACTGCCCCGAAGCGCAGCCCAAGCAGGAAACCCTGCTGGCCACGGGCTCGGAGCAGAAGGCCACGTTCACCCTGGTGCGCGCCGCCGCGGCCGACGACCAGCGCCCCGACGCGTTCGTCTCGCAGCATATCGGCGACGTCGAGAACGCGGAAACCTATGACGCCTGGCTCGAGGCCGAAGAGCGCTATCGTCAGCTGTTTCAGGAAACCCCGCGCCGTCTCGCCTGCGACGCGCATCCCGAGTACCTCGCAAGCAAATGGGCTCGCGAGCAGGCGCAACACAACAACCTGCCCTTGACCGAGGTGCAGCACCACCATGCGCACATCGCCTCGGTGCTGGGGGAGAACGGGCTGTTCGGGCCCGTATGCGGCATCGCGTTCGACGGCACGGGCTACGGCGCCGACGGCCGCGTGTGGGGCGGCGAGGTCCTGCTCGCCAACCAGCAGGCCTACGAGCGCTTCGCCAATTTCGCTTACGTGCCCATGCCCGGCGGCGCTGCGGCGGTGCGCAACCCGCTGCGCATGGCCTACGGCGTGCTGTACGAGTTCGACCTGCTGGAGCATCCCGGCGCCGCCGATGCGCTGCTGGCGCTGGGCGACCAGGCCGAGGTGTGCGACCAGATGATCGAGCGCGGCCTGAACACGCCCTACACCTCCTCGGTCGGGCGCCTGTTCGATGCCGCCAGCGCCCTGCTCGGCGTGTGCCGCCAGCCGTCCTACGATGGCCAGCCGGCCATCGAGCTCGAGGCGGCCATAGGCGCGGTCCCCGAGGGGCTGCCGGCCACCGACGCCTACCATATAGATGTCGTGAAGAATACGGCCACCGAAACCAGCACCGCGCTCGACACGTCGGTCCTGCTGTTCGACGCGGCACCGGCGTTCAAGGCGCTCCTCGACGACATCGCCTCCGGCGTTCCTGTGGCTACCATCGCGCGCCGCTTCCACGATGCGTTCGTGAACGCCATTGTTATGGCTGCTCAGCTGGTGCAAAGCCTGTACGGCATCACCACGGTGGCGCTCTCGGGCGGCGTGTTCCTCAACCGCTACCTGCTCGAGCACGCCGTGCCGGCGCTGCAGGGCAACGGCTTCACGGTGGCGCTCAACCGTGACCTGCCGCCCAGCGACGGCTGCATCTCCTACGGACAGGCTGTGGTAGCATGGGCAGCAAGACAAACGGACGAGACGGCGGGGGAGTAGCAGCTCGGAAGGCGCGTAAGCGCCCGACGGCGCATCTCCAAAACGTCTCATCATGAAAGGAAGAAGGCAGCGAATGTGCCTAGCTATTCCCGCGAAGATCGCGCAGCTTGACGGCGACGGCATGGCCACGGTGGACATCCTCGGCGTCACGCGCAGCGTATCCATCGACCTCACACCGCAGGCGGGCGTCGGCGATTTCGTGCTCGTGCACGCCGGCTTCGCCATCGAGGTGGTCGATCCCGATTACGCGCAGGAAACCATCGACCTCATCAAGGAGTTCCCCGACCTGGCGGGCGATGAGCTGCCCGCCGCCACGGCCTAGGCAACGTCCAACCGGCCGATCGCTTGCAGCCTCGCGGCGCGCAGGCGGTCGGCTTTTCGCATTTCACCCCTCATACCAAGGAATACGATCATGCAACCCGAAAACATACATCGCAGCCGTACGGTCGACGCCGGCACCATGCAAAATGAGCTGGCGGCGTTCAAGGACCCGAAGCTCGCCCGCGGCCTCATCGAGTCCATCGGCAAGCTCGCGCCGGAAGAAGGCGCCACGCTCATGGAGGTGTGCGGCACGCACACGGTGGCCATCGCTCGCAACGGCATCCGCAACCTCATGCCCGAAAGCGTGCGCCTCTCGTCGGGCCCGGGCTGCCCCGTGTGCGTCACCTCGAACCGCGATATCGACGCCGTCATCGCCCTTGCCCGCATCCCGAACGTGACCATCGCCACGTTCGGCGACATGACGCGCGTGCCCGGTAGCACATCGAGCCTGCTCAAGGAGCAGGCGGCAGGGCGTAGCGTGCAGATCTGCTACTCGCCGCTCGATGCGCTGGCCCTGGCGAAGGCCAACCCCGATCGCCAGATCGTGTTCGTGGGCGTGGGCTTCGAGACCACCACGCCGCTGGTGGCCATGGCCATCAAGCGCGCCGCGGCCATGGGCTTGAAGAACTTCAGCGTCTTCGCCGCGCACAAGAACATGCCCGGCGCCCTGGAAACGCTGGTGAAGGACCCGGACCTAAAACTGGACGCGCTCATCCTGCCGGGCCACGTGGGCACCATCACGGGCACCAAGCCCTTCGAGTTCCTGGCGAAGGAGTACGGCATCCCCGGCGTGGTCACGGGCTTCGAGCCCGTCGACGTGCTCCAGGGCATCGCCATGATCATGCGCCAGCTGCACGAGGGCAGGGCGGAGATCGAGATCGCCTACGCGCGCGGCGTCATGCCGCAGGGCAACCCCGTGGCATTGGCCGCAATCGACGAAGTTTTCGAAACCTGCACCGCCACCTGGCGCGGCTTGGGCGACATCCCCGGCAGCGGATACCGAATCCGCGAGGAGTTCGCGCAGTTCGACGCGCTGAAACGTTTCCAGCCCGAAATCGAGCCCACCATCAACCCCAAGGGCTGTCGCTGCGGCGACGTCCTGCGCGCCCGCATGGAGCCCAGCGAGTGCCCCCTGTTCCGTAAGGTATGCACCCCGGAGAACCCGGTCGGGCCCTGCATGGTCAGCAGCGAGGGCAGCTGTGCCGCTTACTATAGGTACTATTAAAGCGAAACCAACCATATCGCCACATCGGAGGGCGGCGCAGCACGCAAGCTGCGCCGCCCTCTTGCGTGAACGGGCAGCCACCGGACTGCGGACCCATACTATAAGTAGCTGCGAAACCGTCCATATCACGAAACGGGAAGCATGAAAACGGTCAATAACGGCATGAATCCGTGCTTGAGCGAGTGCTCAAGAGAAAAGCCCGGCACCAAGAGCCGAAAGCCGTTAAGTGCTTCAGGAACACCGTTCGCGGCCTCTAGACGGGGATTGCTACGTAGATGCAATAACCGAAAACCGATAGACCAGGGTTATCAGATGCCGTATTTCCCATTGGTTGTGCAAATATGAGCACTCTGGCGAAACATAGACTTGACCATATAAATGCATGCAAATTCGATTCGTACCGATAATCATTCTTGCGAATCGGTTCAATCAAGGAAAATATCCAATAATCCGACGAAAAATGCATAAACGATTATTTCAGCCGTGTTACAGATTTTTGTGCACCTGAACAATGAACTTGTGCAAAGTGCCTGAAAATACGTGTAAATGACCTATTGCAGGCGCACAGCTCTGGTGTTATAACTATCTCGTCGGCAAAACCGGAACATGAAATGAAACGAACTTAAAGGGTTGCCAAGTGATCTTTCCCTCTCAGTGAATTTCAAATCAAAAGGCCGGTTGAGCCAAAGGGTACACAATAGGTAGTGTGCATCGTCGAAGGTGTAGGAAGCACCTTCAAAGAAAGGAGACAGTCATGGCGAAGATTGTCAACTCTTGGAACGACTGGGATCCGTTGAAGCGCGTCATCGTTGGCCGCTGCGATAACTCCATGATCCCGCCCGAGGAGCCCGCAACCTCTGAGAAGGTGCCGGTTGACTCCGAGATGCGCGGCATGTGGGGCCTGCGCCCGCTGCGCACCGTCGAGCGTGGCAACGAGTGCCTCGAGAACCTGGTCAAGGCCGTTGAGGAGCGCGGCGTCGTCGTCGACCGCCCGACCCCTCTGCAGTGGAACCAGGCCATCGGTACGCCGGACTTCCGCAACGATTCCATGATGACTTGCATGCCTCCGCGCGACATCCTGCTGACCGTCGGCAACGAGATCATGGCTTCCGCCAACTCCTTCCGCTGCCGCTACTTCGAGTACCTGGCCTACTGGCCGCTCATGAAGCAGTACTTCGATGAGGATCCCGAGTTCCTGTGGACCCAGGCTCCCCGTCCTCGTCTGACCGACGCTTCCTACAAGCACAACTACTACGACGAGAAGATCACCCTGGAAGAGCGCCTCGTCCGTACCGCCAACAAGGACTTCGTGACCACCGAAGTCGAGCCGATGTGGGACGCCGCTGACCTCATGCGCATGGGCAAGGATATCTTCATCCAGCACGGCCTGACCACCAACCGCACCGCCATGGAGTGGTTCCAGCGCTACTATCCCGAGTATCGCATCCATGCGATGAACTTCCCGGGCGACCCCTACCCGATTCACATCGACGCAACCTTCGTGCCGCTGCGTCCGGGCCTGATCATCAACAACCCGCATCGTCATCCTGCCGAGGGCCAGAAGGAGATCTTCGAGGCCAACGATTGGCAGATCGTCGACGCCGCTCAGCCTGCTCATGACGAGCCGCCCGCGCTGTGCTACAGCTCCGTGTGGCTGTCCATGAACTGCCTGGTTCTGGATCCCTCCACGGTCATCGTTGAGGCTTCCGAGGTCCACGAGCAGGAGCAGATGGACCAGCTCGGCATGAACGTTATCCCCGTTGACCTGCGCGACGCCTATCCGTTCGGTGGCGGCCTGCACTGCTCCACGGCTGACGTTTACCGCGAGGGCGAGTGCCTCGACTACTTCCCGAACCGCGTCAAGGACTGCACGCTCATCCACCCGGAGATGTGGGAGGACTAGGCTATCGGCCTAAATCAGAATCTACTTCGGTAGAACTCTGAATATGTAATAGAAAGGGGGCCTGGCAAGACAAGTTCAGCCAGGCCCCCTTTTTTAGTTCGCCTTCCAATCCAGTCAACAAGGGTTTTCGATTCGGCCGGGCAGGATCGAGCTTAGATAGGGGTATCAAAACAAGCACGACCTAGTTTGGTCAGAACCGAAATTGGGTGAATTGGAGGCACCTGTACATGCTACTGGTTTTTTAAGGAGGAACCAATGGCAGACGAAATCACTACTGCGGGCCAGGGGGATGGCTCCCAGGAATTTGCAATGAACCGTAAAATCGGCGCTATCTTCATGCTGATTTCCGCTACGGGCATGGGCTTGGTCCCGCTGTTCAGCCGCTGGGCTACGCGTACCAACATGTTCGACGCTACCCAGGGCCTGAACGGTTCCGACTCCATCGGCGCCATCATGGCCATCGGCCGCATGGGTATGGGCCTGCTGTTCTTCTTGATCCTCATGGTTGCCACCCACAAGGTCGGTACCTTCAAGAAGCTCAAGCTCACCCCCGCGATCGCGCTCGGCGGCCTGATGATCGGCATGTCTCTGGCATGCTACGTCACCTCTACGCTGATGACCACCGTTGCAAACGCCGTTATGTTCATTTACACCGGCCCGGTTATCTGCGTGTTGCTCGCTCGTATCTTCCGTAAAGAGCCGATGAGCGCCCTGCAGTGGGTATGCCTCTGCATCGTGTTCATTGGTATGCTGTTCGGCGAGAGCCTCCTCGGCTTCGGCGTCGGTGGCAACTTCTTCGGCCTGGACTTCAACCTGGCCCCCTCTACTCCGGAGTTCCCGCAGAAGATGGTCGGCGACTTGTTCGGCCTTCTGTCCGGCGTGTTCTACGGCTCTTCCATGTTCTTCAACGGCTACCGCAAGGATGCTGACACCACCGCTCGTGGTGTGTACAACTTCATCTTTGCCGTTATCGGTTCTGCGGCAATCGCCATCCTGATGAACGTCGTCGGTATGGCCACGGGTCAGACCAACTGGATCACCGAGATTCACTTCACCCCCTTCAACTGGCTGGGCGCTGTCCTGCTGTGGATTGTTTGCGGTCCTATCGCTCTGGGCTGCCTGCTCGTTGCTGGTCGCAACCTGCCGGCAATGGACTACAGCACCATTGCCTACTGGGAGGTTCCGGTTGCCCTGTTCGTCGGCCTCGTGGTGTACAGCGAGCCTGTTACGCTTAACACCGCGATCGGCATCATCTTGATCGTTGGCGGCGGTGCATTCCCGACCGTCAAGGCCATGATTCAGGGTTCTAAGATGGAGAAGCAGCAGCAAGTTGCTGAGAATCTGTCTGAACGCCTCGCCGAAGAGGCTGCCAAGGAGGAGGAGCGCTAGCATCTGCTAGTGCCGGACGTAGGTGCCTTTGAAAGGAGGCTGCGTCATGAAGGTTACGAATCGCTTAACCCATATCGCAACGAAGGTTGACTTTGAAGCCGCAATGACCGAGGACCAGCTGAAGGCTGTGTTCGAGGCGAAGGGTGTTGCCGGGTTCCCCGCAATGCTCGACATCAAGGAGCGCACGGAAGAGCACGTTCAGATTCTGGCTCTCGATGATCTGCTGGAGTTTGCTAAGGCTTCCGGCGTTGCCGCCGTCACGTATGACGTCACGTATTTCCCGTATGCTGATCAGGGCGAGGTTGAGCGTCAGCTCAAGCAGCTCGGTCACGACTTGGAAATCAGCGCTGACGTTATCAGGGACTTGTGCGCAACCGAGATTCAGGAGTATCTGGATCTTGATGCCAAGCGTGACGTGGACGTTCCCGTCCACAGCATCGTCGAGTGCTATGTTAACGGCACGGCTTTCGCGTGGTATGGTCTGAACGACTATCCGCGTCTGAAGCGCGTCGTTCTTCAGAAGCTCGCCCGTGGCGGCCAGAAGGCAAAGCGTGACTTCATCATGCGTGCCAGCCGTGCTCAGGTTGACCTGATGGAGGATACGGATTACTCTGGTGATGTGGCTGTAGACTAGCTATGTTCGGGTGGATTGCGTCGTTAAAAGGGGCGGCGCAATCCGCCTCTTTTTATCGGTAGCGGAACGTAAGTCATGAGGGATAGCGTTTCGCCTGATGAGGGCCCCTATGAAACGGCGAAATCATAGGAGGGGAGCCCTCGAAGAGGAGATTGTGATGGGGATATTCAATACTATTGGATTGGGTTCGTGCTCGAGCGATCTGAAATGGTTCCAGGGTGATTTCCATGAAAGATAACGCTCGGTTCGACGCGGAAAAGAGCAAGACCGTACGTAAGGTGGCAACGGCGTCCTTTTTCTGCAACTTCATTGAATGGTTCGACTATGCCACGTATTCGTACTTCGCGGTTGTTATCGCGCAAGTGTTCTTTCCGAACGACGATCCTGCGTTAGCGTTGATTCAAACGTTTGCAGTGTTCGCTTTGTCGTTCTTGCTTCGTCCTATTGGTGCTATTTTCTGGGGCAACATGGGCGACAAGAAGGGCCGCAAATGGTCTCTGACCGTTTCGGTTTTCATGATGGCCGGTGCCACGTTCTGCATCGGCTTGCTTCCCGGGTATGCTGCCTTGGGTATTTGCGCTCCGGCTTTGCTGCTTCTGCTCCGCATGATCCAGGGCTTTTCCGCTTCTGGCGAGTATGCGGGTGCGGCAACGTTCCTGGCCGAGTATGCGCCTACGGATAAACGCGGTATGTATTGCTCCATCGTTCCCGCTTCCACGGCCATCGGCTTGCTGGTCGGCAGCGCATTCGCGACTGTCATGTACACCATCATGCCGGAAGCTGCGGTGAACGAGTGGGGCTGGCGCATTCCGTTCGTCCTTGCCGGCCCTTTGGGTATCGGCGCGTATTTCGTGAACATCCAGCTCGAAGATTCTCCTACGTATCAGGCAATGCAGCGTGCACTCAAAGACGCTGAGGCATCTGGCGCCGCCGGTGCTCCGGAGCGTCCGATTCACTGCCTGTTCACGAAGCATCTGCGTAAGCTCATCATTTCCATCGGCGCTGCAATGCTGAACGCCGTTGGCTTCTATGTAGTGCTTACCTACCTTCCGGTATACCTGGAAACGGCCGTTTTGATGCCGAAGAACGAGGCGTCGTTGATCACCACCATCGCGTTGGTAACCTACGTTGCTTTCATTTTCGCGAGCGGGCATCTGTCCGACAAGTTCGGTCGCAAGAAGATGCTGATCACCGCATGTGTGTGCTTCATCGTCTTCACCATCCCGGCGTTCATCCTGATGAGCACTGCGAATTTCGTGACCGTCCTCGTGGTCGAGCTGATCATGTGCTTGATCCTCACCATCAACGACGGTACCCTTTCCAGCTACTTGAGCGAGACGTTCCCCACTCAGGTGCGTTACTCGGGCTTCGCCCTTAGCTTCAATATGGCTAACGCGCTTTTCGGTGGCACGGCATCGTTCATCTGCACGTCGCTGATCACGGCGACGGGCTCCACGCTTGCTCCTGCGTTCTATATGGTTGCGGTTTCCTGCGTAGCGCTGGTTGCCATGATCATGTCGCATGAGCACTCGAACAAGGATTTGTCCGAGATTTAGAGGTTCGATTAGGTGATTGCGGGCTCCTCCTACCGCGATCACCTGGTCATAGCAGGCAAGTTGTTGAAGAATTTATATTTGGGAATCGCGTTTTGCCGACGCGTTTACTTGAGACGATTCTTCATCGGGCAACGTTGCCGTACGGTAACAACTTGCCTGCAAATGGCTAACATTGATAAGCGCACGGTATTATCTTCTTATCCGCCAGTGCATAGGCGGGCCTTTCATGGCCCTGCCTAGAGGGTAAGGAGGTTGAAATGCGAAACAACATCGCTTCAAGGGGAGGCGATGAACTGCCGTGTGCTGCAGTCGGTTTCAGTCTCAAAGCCGCTGCACTGTTCTTAGGGGAAAATCATGAATGCTGACCAACCGAGACCGATTCAGAACGAAACCGAACTTACCGAGGCTGAAAAGCATAAAACGCTGAAGAAGGTTGTGTTCTCCTCGTTCCTGGGCAACTTCATCGAGTGGTTCGATTATGCCAGCTACTCCTACCTTGCCACCGTCATCGCTTTAGTGTTCTTCCCGGGCGAAGACAAAATGGTCTCAACCATGATGACGTTCGGCGTGTTCGCGCTGGCGTTCCTGGTCCGTCCTCTCGGTGCCATCTTCTGGGGCAACATGGGCGATAAGAAGGGCCGTAAGTGGGCTCTGTCCATCTCCATCCTCATGATGTCCGGCGCCACCTTCCTTATCGGCTGCTTGCCCGGTTACGCTGTGATCGGCGTTGGCGCTCCGCTGCTGCTCCTGCTTATGCGTATGGTGCAGAGCTTCTCTGCTTCCGGTGAATACGCTGGCGCTGCCACGTTCATCGCCGAGTATTCGCCCAAGAACCACCGTGGTTTCTACTGCTCCATGGTTCCCGCCTCCACGGCTGTCGGCCTGCTGGTGGGCTCCCTGTTCGCTACCTGGATGTTCAACACGTTCGGCGCTACGTCCGACTTCGTGGTGAACTGGGGCTGGCGTATCCCGTTCTGGCTGGCTGGTCCTCTGGGCTACATCACGCACTACATCCGCGAGCATCTGGAAGACTCCCCGGTGTACGCAAAGATGCAGGCCGAGCTTGCCGAGAAGGGTATGAAGAGCGAAGACAAGCCGATCCGCACCCTGTTCAAGAAGCACTTCCGCGTGTTGGCCATCTCCTTCGGCGCATGCGTGCTGAACGCTGTGGGCTTCTACGCTGTTCTGACCTATCTGCCGAACTACCTTGAGGCAACGCTGAACTACGATCCGGGTCAGGCGTCCATCATTACTACCATCGTGCTGGTCGTCTACATCGGCTTCATCTTCCTTTCCGGTCGCATCTCCGACAAGTTCGGTCGCAAGAAGATGCTCATCACGGCTGCTGCGGGCTTCGTGGTCTTCACCATTCCCGCGTTCTGGCTGCTGAACACGCTGGACTTCTTCACCATCCTCGTGGTCGAGCTGGTCATGTGCCTCATGCTCACCATCAACGACGGTACGCTTTCCAGTTACCTGTGCGAGACGTTCCCGACCGATGTGCGTTACTCCGGCTTTGCCCTGAGCTTTAACCTGGCTAACGCCATCTTCGGTGGTTCCGCTTCCTACATCTCCTTCGCCCTGATCAACTTCACGGGCGACCCGATCGCTCCTGCGTACTACATGGTCTTCATCGCCGTTCTGGCCCTGGGCGCCATGATCGCATCGCATGAGCACACCGGCAAGGACCTGTCCGAGGTGTAACGCGTACGCACATATCGGCAATCCTACGATTTGCCTGATGAATGCCGCTCGAGTGTCTGCACTCGGGCGGCATTTCATTTACAATGGAACCATTGGGTTTTTGCGTAAAGGAGACCGATGTGAGTGAGGCGAATCAAACCCCCAAATCGTTGAAGGCTCAGATCACGCGCACGTCGCTTGTGCTTGCCGCTGCGGCGCTTTTGCGCGAACAGGGCCCGAAGGCAGTGACGTATCGCAAGGTTGCGCAATGGGCGGGGGCCGCTTCGTCATCGGTCGGATATTATTTCGAATCCACCAACCAGCTTCTGTATGAAGCAGGTCGTTACAACATCCAGCTTTGGGCCGAGCGCGCCGAAAACGCTGCGGCCACTGCTGAATCCATGGATCAGGCTGACTGTCGCAAGCATCTGATCAACCTGCTCATCAGCGCCAGCCTGCCCGATGATTCCGTTAATCCCGCCGCTCACTACATGCAGCTGCTTGCGGCATCCGAGTCTGAGGACGTTACCGAGGCGTATCGCAACGGTCGCGTGCAGCTCGACCAGGCTGTTGGGCGGATTCTCAAGCATGCGGGCGTGGAGATGCCTGCGCATGTAGTCGGGATTGTGGTTGACGGAGCAGCCGTCGCCGCAATCTCCGAGGGCCGTGAGGTCAGGGAAGTTGCAGCCGAGCTTCTGGAGAGCATCGTAGCAGCGTACGAGGGCTAGGGAGGCGCTTTTACGCTGGCTCGTGGGTCTGCTCGATTGCTCGCGAAGCTGCAGTTCTGTCATGCGCGAAACGCTGATTCAATCTGTTTGCTGCTAGAGCTAAAACGCTGAAACACGAAAAAGGCTCGGACCATATGGTCCGAGCCTTTCTGCATCTTGCGAAGGAGGGGGATTTCGCTTAGATGCCGATCACGCCCATGCCGACCAGCACCAGGGCTGCGACGCCGAGTGCGCTCACAACGCCCATGCCGACCTTCTCGCCCTTCGTCAGAGCGTGGCCGCGGTCCTTGCGGGCCTTGGCGTACACAAAGAAGCCGGGGATGTAGCCCACACATGTGAGCAGCAGGAACGACCAGCCGTTGTACAGCACGCCGACCACCTGGAAGGCCAGGGCGATCACACCGATGGCGATCTGAGCAGCGTTCTTGTCCTCCTTGGCGGAGAACTTGATCTGGTACAGCGCGATGAACGCCCAGGTGATCACAATGGAGACGGTGCACATGCTGAAGGCGAAGTTGTAGGCATCCTCGCTGAACATCAGCACGATCAGGAAGACCTGGATACAGGCACCGACCAGCAGCAGGCTCATCTGCGGAGCGCCCTTGCTGTTCAGCTTGCCCCAGGACTCGGGGAGCAGGTGACGCTCGGCCATTTCGGAAGTGGTCTCAGCGGGCAGCATGGTGAAGGACAGCCAAGCGCCTGCAACGCCCACGATGATGGCGATGCTGATGAACGCGCCGCCCCAGCCGGGAGCCATGGAATCGAACACGTAGAGCATTGCGGGGTAGTCGAGCTGAGCGATCTCGGTGTAGCTCATGTAGCCGTAGGGGAGCACGGAGCAGCCGACGTAGATGAGCAGCAGGCAAATCAGGCCGATAACCGTAGCCTTGCCCACCTCATGCTTGTTGCGGGCACGGGAGCTCATGACCGCGGCGCCCTCGATGCCGATGAACACCCACATCATGATGATCATGCAGTTCATGACCTGCTCGAACAGACCGCCCATGCTAGCGGCGTCAGCGCCCATCTCGCCAGCGGCGACGGCGTTGTTGTACACGTTGCCCCAGAAGTCGGCGGTGAAGATGCCGGCGTTGAACATGAAGATGGCGAAGATCAGGAAGATGCCCAGGGAGGCAACCTTCGCCACCATGACGATAGCGTTCAGGAACGATGCGCTCTCAACGCCGCGGATGACTAGGAAGGTCAGCGCCCACATGAACAGCGAGGCGACGATCACGCACGGCAGAGTGTTGCCAGGGAGGAAGGTGGGGAAGAAGTAGCCCAGCGTGGACATCATCATCGTGGCGAACGCGATGTTGCCCAGCCATGCGGACAGCCAGTAACCCCAGCCGGAAATAAAGCCGGCAAGCGGGCCGAAGCCCTCCTCGGCGTACTGGAAGATGCCCTTGAGCTCGGGCTTCTTGGCGCCCAGGTTGTTCAGCGACAGGGCAAGGGCGGCGAAGCCGATACCGACGACGGCCCAGGCCACCAGCACGGCGCCGGGGCTGGCGACGCCTGCAAGCTGTCCGGTGATGGCGAACACGCCGGAACCGATGCAGGAACTGACAACCATGCCGATCAGCCCGAACAGGCCGATACCTTTAGCTTTCTCGCTCATGATTTCCCTCCTTAGTAGAAATCAACTGTTTGGTTTCGCCCCTGGACTCCGCTTGTTTAGCCGGACATACCGAACCTGCCTACGGTGGCGAATCCCGTTTACAGGCTCAAACGGAACGCAGAGGCGAAACCGATGGAAACAGCGGGCAGCGCGTCGTCTCGCAAGCTGCCCAAAGGGGAGGCCGATCGATCCGGCGGCCTCCCCTTATGAAAACGATTAGTCCTCGCGCACGACCGGCATGCTCATGCAGCGCGGGCCGCCACGGCCGCGGGACAGCTCGGCCGAGGGGATCTCGATGACGTCGATGTTGTTCTTGCGCAGAACGGCGTTCGTGACGTCGTTGCGCTCGTAAACAACCACGCGACCAGGAGCGATGCACAGCGTGTTGGAGCCGTCGTTCCACTGCTCGCGCTCGGCGGCGATACGGTCGCCACCGCCGCAGGGGATCAGCGTCACCGGCATGCCGATGTACTTCTCCAGGATTTGCTCGAGCGGGGCGTTGATCTCATGAACCTTGATGCCGTCGCCCTCGGGCGTGATCTCGAACACGGACAGCGGGCCCATGATGCCGGGATGGATGGTGAACTTGTCCACGTCGATCTGGGTGAACACGGTGTCCAGGTGCATCATGGCGCGGTTGTTCGGGATGTTGAACGCCAGGATGGTGTCGACCGGGGAGGTGGGGTCGTTGAAGATGTTGTGGGCGATGCCGTCGATGGCGTCGGGCTCGGTGCGCTGGGAGATGCCGATGGCCAGCACGTGCTCGTTGATGTTGAGGATGTCGCCGCCTTCGATGTGGAAGGTGTTGTAGCGGCTGTAGTACTGCGGGGTGCCCTGGAAGTCCGGGTGATAGTTGAAGATGTACTCGCCGTAGATGGTCTCACGGTTGCGGGTGACGGAGTACATGCGGTTGATGGAGACGCCGTTGCCGATCATCGCAAAGGGGTCGCGGGTGAAGTACAGGTTCGGCATCGGGGCGACGACCATCTTGGAGGCCTCGGACACCAGGTCGACCAGGGAGTTGGACTTGTCGGTGTGCAGCTCGGTGAGGTTGATGCCCTCCATGGTCTTCAGGACGAAGTCCTTGGCGTCGGGGTAGTTCTCCTGCATGTAATCGAAGATGATCTTGCGGTAGCGCTCGGTCTTGATGCCGGCTTCGTCGATCCACTGCAGCAGGAACTTCTCGCGCAGCTCGGGGTCGGCAGCCAGAACCTCGGCCGTCAGGTCCTCCAGGTACACGACCTCAACGCCGTTGTCGCGCAGGGCCTGTGCGAAGGCGTCGTGCTCTTCCTGAGCAACCTTCAAGAACGGGATGTCGTCGAACAGCAGCTCCTCGAGCGTGTTCGGGGTGAGGTTCAGCAGCTCCTTGCCGGGACGGTGCAGCAGCACCTTCTTGAGCGGCTTGATCTCGCTTTTGACGTTCACGCCAGCCATTGCAAACCTTCTTTCGTCTCGTGGGATGAAGACTATCTTCGCCGTGCAAGCCTTTCAGCGCTTCTTGGCTTAACGCCTTGGGCTTGCGAGTGGGGCGTTTCCGGTGCCCCGTTCCGTTGATTCCACTTTGCAACCTCCACGTAAAATCCGGAAGGTCTAACGCGGATTTAACGACCTCCGTTTAGGGGTGGACCCCGGGACTATCGAAAGGCGAAACTTCCTAAACCCTCGATAAACCCCTGATAGGAAGCTTGTGGTATGGTATTGGGAAATGCTGGCGAACAGAGTTGACCCTCATCGGTTTAGTTGACTTCGGCGCTCATCGTTTCTGTAAACAGGGTGGCGAATCAGGGTTGAGGGCAAAATAGGTACGGGTAAGTAGTTACAATACCGAGGATTGCCATGGCCGGCTGCGGGAGGCTGGCGGCAAAGCGTTCTACGGAGGGGCCTGTGGAGCTTGCACTGTTTTATTACACGCTGCTGATGCTGCTCGTTTCCATTTTGGTGGCGGCGGTATGCTTGTCCTCGTACCTGGTGTCGCGCAAGAAGACCATGCTGTTCCTTTCGGTCGCCTTCGCGTTCTACTTCTTCGACATCTCCTTGGTGTTTCAAGACGAGTTCATCGTCCGCTCAAGCGGGGATACGCTCACCTCCGGATATCTCCTAGTCCGTTCGCTTGCCTCGGTGTTGACCGGAGGCGGGTTCGTCACGGCGTTCTGGGTTTTGCTTTGCGACTATTTGAACGAAACGCGCCGCAGCATGTTCGCGGTGCCGCCGGCGGTCTTCGCAATCGCCAGCGTTGCGACGCTCGTGGTTCTCCCCGATGGCGATGTGCAACGTTTCTGGTTCTGGTCCATTCGCCAGTTCTATATGTATTGGATTCTGCTGTATGCGGGATATAGCTTCTTGCGTCAGAAGGACGAGGCCGAGCGCGCCCGCATGTGGCGGCACCGGGGTTTGTACGCGGCGGCATGGGTGCTAGGCCTGATCGTGTTAGCCGAGGACGCCGCCTCCTTCCTGGTGATGGACCTGCCATCGGTTAACCTGGGCTCGATTATCTTCAGCGCCGAGCGCAGCTATGCCGAGAATCTGCTGATGCTGGTCATCGGCGTTGCCGCGGTTCGCAACGGGGTTCGCATGCTGTCGCTTCGCTTCGAACGCCCTCCCGCGCAGGGTGGCAGCAAGCAGCAGGAGCAGCAGATCGTGGAGAACCTGAACGTGTTCGCCACGCGCCACAAGCTCTCCCAGCGCGAGCGCGAGGTGCTCTACCTTATCCTGTTGGGCAAGGATAATCAGAACATCGCATCCGAGATGTCGCTGGCGCTTTCCACGGTGAAGGTGCACGTGCACAACATCTTGAAGAAAACGGGCGATGCCAGCCGACAGGAATTGATCCAAAATTTCTGGAAGATGTCGTAAGGCGCGCGCCGGTTTCGCCGTCCGTCCCTGAAAACCTACCCTCCACCGCCGCTGGACCGCGCGCTGTGTTACGGCCGTGTATCGAAACATCCCCACAATCGCTTTCGCGTGCTAAAGTGTCCTTTATATACCACAAGGAGGGGCGGGGATGCCCCGATAGGAAAGGAGGGAACGATGGCAAGCTCGATTACCGAGAAGCTGAAGAACATCGGCCCCGGTGCTTTGGTCGCAGCTGGTTTCGTCGGTCCTGGAACGGTCACCACGTGCACGGTTTCTGGCGCAAGCTATGGCTACACCATGCTGTGGGCGCTGCTGTTCGCCACCGTTGCAACCATTATCTTCCAGGAGATGGCGGCTCGTGTCGGCATCGTCACGCAGGAGGGCCTGGGTGAGAACATCCGCGATCGCATTTCGCATCCGGTGCTGAAGTGGATTGCAATCGTGATTGTTATCATCGCCATCTTCATCGGCAACACCGCGTACGAGACGGGCAACATCACGGGTGGCATCCTGGGCATCCAAGCGGTAGTCAATGCTCCCATGATCCCCATCGTCATCGTGCTGGGTATCCTGGCCTTTGCCGCTATGTGGGTGGGTTCTTACAAGCTGGTCGAGAAGATTCTCACGGGCATCGTCATCTTCATGGGCCTGGTATTCCTGATCACCGCGTTCGCCTCTCCCGTTGATTGGGGCGCGGTCGTGGCCGGCCTGTTCACGCCTACCCTGCCCGAGGGCCAGGCTGGCGCCAAGGGCATCCTGACCGCCGTGGGCCTGATCGGCACCACCATCGTGCCGTACAACCTGTTCCTGCACGCTTCCGGCGCATCCGAGCGTTTCAAGGATCCCGAGCAGATCGCCGACGCACGTTTCGACTGCGTTCTGTCCATCGGTTTGGGCGGCATCATCTCCATGGCAATCCTCGTCTGCGCCGCGGCTAACATGCATGCCGCCGGCATCACCGTTACCAACGGCAAGGACATGGCCGTCGCCCTGCAGCCGCTGCTGGGCAACTGGGCCACGGTGCTCATCGGCATCGGCCTGCTGGCCGCTGGTTTCTCCAGCGCCATCACCGCTCCGCTTTCCGCTGCTTACGCCGTCAACGGCGTGCTCGGTTGGGGCAAGACCCTGAAGGACTTGAAGTTCAAGGTCGTGTGGATCATCGTGCTGGTGGCTGGCTGCTTGATGGCCGTGCTGCTGGGCAAGAGCCCCACGGAGCTGATCCTGGTGGCGCAGGCGGCCAACGCCATCCTGCTGCCTATCATGGCGTTCTTCGTGATGTACGTTGCCAACGGCAAGAGCCTTGGCAAGTGGCGCAACCATGCGTTCTCCAACATCTGCGGCGTCATCTTCATCTGCATCACGCTGTTCATGTGCTGGCGTAACATGTCCAGCTTCCTGACCACGCTGCAAACGCTCATCGGCGCATAGCGGCTTCGGCAACGGAAAGTATGTGCAAGGGCCTGTCGGACGAAAGTCCGGCAGGCCTTTTTCGTCGTTGGGGAATCGCGAGCGGTGCTTGCAATCGCGAAATGATTTTGGTTGGCGGCGGACAGCGGGGAGGCTCCAAGTGGATCGGTCTGCATCCCTGCCTTTTTCGATTGCCCACGCTTGGACGAAGCTATGTCCCCAGGAAGCAAAAAGGCCACCGGCAAAAGCCGATGGCCAGGTGTTTCATGGTGCCCCAGATACGATTCGAACGTACGACACCCGCTTTAGGAGAGCGGTGCTCTATCCCCTGAGCTACTGAGGCGCGCACATCATTGTAGCATTAAACCTGATGACGCGATGCGCGCACATGCCATTACCACGGGTTAAGCTTCGGGGGCTGCTACGCTTTCGCGAACTCGAGCAGCTGCGCGGGGTCGGAGATGATCGCGCCCGCCTGCGCCTCCTGCAGGGTGTTCGCGGGATTGTAGCCCCAGTCAACGCCGATCGCGTACGTTCCGGCGTTGTGGGCGACGCGCATGTCGCTGGCCGAGTCGCCCACGTAGGCGGTGCGCTCGGGGGCGCTGTTCAGCTCGCGGATGGTTCGCAGCAAGCCGGTGGGGTCGGGCTTGCGGGGAATGCCTTCGCATTCTCCATGTAGCACCTCGAAAAGGTCGGGGAGGAATCGCGGGATGACATCCTTCACGCCGCCCTCGTATTTGTTCGAGAGTACCGCAAGCTTGCATCCTCGCGCTTTCAGCTCGGCCAGCGTCTCAGGCATATGCGCGTAATGGCGTGTGCGAGCATGCCCGGTTTGGGGGTACAGCGCCTTCCAATATTCAAGCGCCTCGGCGCACACGGCGTCAGGGGTTCCTCCGGGAAGGGCGCGATAGATCAGGCGTTGCGCGCCGTCGCCCACGAAGCTATGGATGGCGGCGTCGGTGTGCGTGGGGTAGCCGAAGTGCGCAAGGGTCTCGTTGGTGACGTGGATGAGGTCGGGCATGGTATCCAGGATGGTTCCGTCCAGGTCGAAGATGAACGTGTCGAATATCGGTTGCGATTCGGTCATCGTTGCCTCCTGAAAATGAAAACGACGGCTCTGGGCCGTCGTTGATGATCGATGGAGCGGGTGACGGGACTCGAACCCGCGAATGCGAGCTTGGGAAGCTCGTGCCTTACCACTTGGCGACACCCGCATGCTTGGCAGGCGCTCCTTGCCATACCGTGTGGGCATTATAGCCTAAAACGCGCGAATGGGGGCAGGGAATGGTGAACGCATGCGAAATTCCCCACACCTAGGCATTATGAATGCGATCGCATCGGCTCATGAATACGGATCGAACTGCCAATCGGGGGCTTTGCGCGAGATGGCGATGCTTTTCTGATCGAGCTGCTCGAACAGCAGCTTCTCCGGTGTGGTTTCAAGCGCATCCGCAAGCTCTTCGACCATTGACAGGCGAACGTTTGCCGTACCTTTCTCGATCTTATTGAGTTGCGGCCGTCCGATGCCGACCATGGCCGCAAAGCAGGTTTTGGTGATCCGCCCCTTTTCGCGCAGACGCTTCACGTTGCGGCCGAGCGTGACGGCCATCTTCGGCTCGTCCGCCGGCATGTTCGCCAGCTCATCGATATGTGGGACGGAAGTCTGCATGCATCGAGCGTAACGGCACGATTACGCAACGCTGTAACCTAGCGGTTACGTTCCGGGGGTATTTTTCAAGAAAAAGCAACGCTGCAACCTATATATAGGAGTGGGATAGCGCGAGCTCCCGTGAACACCCTGTTTCGGCCGCATGCCATTTTTATGGTTGTCAATCTGGGATGATACAATGCACGATGATTAATTGGGGCTTGGTGCGCGGTTGTGGCCGTTCGTCAAGCCGCTGAAGGAAAGTTGAAATCGGGTAGCGTAGGCACCATGCCGGTGGGGAGCCGCATGGAATCTGTGCGGTGCGGAAGAAGGTAACGCAGGCCCGAACGGACTGCTGTGAGGAGATCTTGCATGGCATTCAAAAAGAACCGCCGTCCCCAAGCGAACGATCCGCTAGCTTCCCAGGTGCCCGCCGGCTACCGTCCGGCGTTCACTCCCGGCTCCCAAGGCCCTGGCGCAAACAACGCGTTTCGCAATCAGGCGGGCGCGTCGCAGTATTCGCGTTCGAACCCGCAGTATTCGGCGCAGCGTTCGCGCAAGTCTGCCAAGGGCAAGAAGATCGCCCTTGGCGTGTGCTGCGCGCTGATCGTCGCCCTTATCGGATGCGGAACCGCGTTCGCCGTTTGGTATAACAACGTGAACAGCCAGCTGAATACGGGCGGCAAAACGTCCGAGGAGCTGGAGAACATCAACGAGCAGTTGGTCAGCTCCAGCTTCAACGAGCCGTTCTACATGATGTTGATCGGCTCGGATAAGCGCGAGGGCGATGACGAAGGCGGCGCACGTTCCGATACGAACATCGTCGTGCGCGTCGATCCGACTTCCAACCAGGCAACGCTCGTGTCCATTCCTCGCGACACCATGATCGACATCGACGGCTATGGCACCAACAAGTTCAACGCCGCGTACAACTACGGCGGCGCTGCGGCAACCATCCGCGAGGCAACCCAGCTCACCGGCGTCAGCATCTCGCATTATGCCGAGGTCAACTTCGAGGAGCTGGTCAGCCTGGTCGACGCCGTCGGAGGCGTGGACGTCATGGTCGATGAGCGCATCGACGACACCGACGCTGATAACACCACCGACCACCCCGAGAACCCGCGCATCATCATCGAGGCAGGCGAGCAGCACCTTAACGGCGAGCAGGCCCTGGTGTTCGCGCGTAGCCGCGCCTATGTCGACGGCGACTTCACGCGTACGGCCAACCAGCGCAAGCTCATCCAGGCTCTGGTGGACAAGGTGCTGGCCCTGCCCGTCACCGAGCTGCCCGGCGTTATCCAGGCTGCGGCGAAGTGCGTCACCACCGACATGAAGGTCAACGACATCATCTCGCTGGCGCAGCAGTTCAAAGATGACGGCGATCTGCTCATGTATTCCGCCATGCTGCCTTCCGTCACCGGCTACGTCGACGGCGTTTCCTATGTGTTCGCCGATGAGGACAAGGTCACCGAGATGATGAAGGTTGTCGATCAGGGCGGCGATCCCAGCGGCATCACCGGCTCCACCAGCAAGCTTGCGCAGAAATATGGAGCCGGCTCCTCTGCTGGCGGCTCTTCCACGGGCGGCACCGCTACGAGCAGCGGGATGTATGCCGGCAATGACTACGATACGGGCGGCGCATCTGCTTATAGCGGCGGTTCCTCCGCAAGCGGAACCGGCTCTTCGTCCTACTATGGCGGTGCAACGGGCGGTGCCACGGGCGGCTATGCTGATACGTCGTCCAGCGTATCCGGTGCCGGGACGGGGTATTCCGGAGCGGCATCCGCCAGCGGTTCTGCTGGCTCGTATGGCACGGGCGGCTACGCATCAGGTGCGGGAACCGGCGGCTATGCAGCGGGCACCGGCGTAGGTTCTGCCTACTAGCGCTTTTTCGATCTGCAAAGGGACGCAGTTTAAAGCTGCGTCTCTTTTTGTTTCCCAATGAAAAGGGCTCGCAATCCGAATGGGATTGCGAGCCCTTGTGCGATCTGCGGTGGGTAACGGATTACTGCTCGGTGGCGTATCCGTCGGGGTTCATAGATTGCCAACGCCAGCTGTCGGCGCACATGCGGTCAAGGTTGTACTCTGCAACCCAGCCGAGCTCGGTGCGCGCCTTGTCGCAAGCGGCGTAGTTGGTGGCAACGTCGCCGGCGCGGCGCGGCTTGATCTGGTAAGGGATCTCGTGGCCGCAGGCCTTCTCGAATGCATGCACGACATCGAGCACGCTCGAGCCCTTGCCGGTGCCAAGGTTGAAGATGCCCACGCCGCGGCGGCTGCCGTCGGCGGCCGCTTCGCCTTCCAGCGATCCCAGGCCCAGCGCCTTGCCAGTGCCCACTTTGCCGCCCATCCATTCAAGCGCCGCCACATGGCCGCGGGCCAGGTCGACCACATGGATGTAGTCGCGCACGCCCGTGCCGTCCGGGGTGTCGTAGTCGTCGCCGAACACGCCGACGCACTCCAGCTTGCCCACGGCAACCTGGGCAACGTAGGGCAGCAGGTTGTTCGGGATGCCCTTCGGGTCCTCGCCGATCAGGCCGCTTTCGTGCGCGCCGATGGGGTTAAAGTAACGCAGCAGCACGACGTTCCACTCGTTGTCGCCCACGTACAGGTCGGTGAGCACCTGCTCGAGCATGCTCTTGGTCCATCCGTAGGGGTTGGTGCAGTCGTGCTTGGGGCACTCCTCGGTGATCGGGATGAACTCGGGCTCGCCGTACACCGTTGCGCTGCTGGAGAACACGATGTTCTTCACGCCGTGGTTGCGGGCCACGTCGCACAGCACCAGCGTGCCGGCGATGTTGTTCCAGTAGTACTCCAGCGGCTTCTGCACGCTTTCGCCCACTGCCTTGAAGCCGGCGAAGTGGATGATGGCGTCAACGTCGTTTTCGGCGAAGATAGCGTCAAGCGCTTCTCGGTCCAAGATGTTCTGCTTGTAGAAACGCAGCTGGGCGTCGTCGGCGCCGATTCCGCAGATCTTGCGGATGCGGTCGACGGCGATCTGGCTGGAATTGCTCAGGTCGTCCACGATGACCACGCTGTAGCCTCGCTGGATCAGCTCGACGCACGTGTGGCTGCCGATGAATCCGGCACCGCCCGTGACCAGGATGCTCAGGTCCTTCTGGTCTTTCGCCAGTCCTTTGTTTGCCATGAAAGCTCCTTATCCTTTGAGCAGGTCTTCCCTGTACGCGCGAACGCGTTCCAGTTTGCTTCATGGTAGCAGCACGACGGTCCCTTGCATGTAAAGAGTTCGAAAGCAACACGCACGCACGCGGCTTTGAAGGGGGCGGCTGCGGTCGGTGCATAAGGGATCCCGTTCGTTGCGAATCTCATAATTGTTCTTGACCTAGGACAATCACTCTAGTATTCTATTCTCGCTTGGAGATAACATATCTTCGATATCTCCTCCCCCTCGTTTCACTCGTCTGATGTAAAGGCCGCTTCCCCCGCGGCCTTTCGTCATTTTCGGGAGCGCTATCGGTATCCCCCTTCGAGCGAATGGCGTGCCGGCCATCAAGGTTTTTCTGCAGGTCCTTCCAAGAAGCTTGCGGTTCAGGCGATCGATCGGCGTGATTACCCTCGCTTCTCCCCGAATTTCGGCAGCTTTTTCAGCAAAGCCCAGGCGATTTGCTTGTCTTGGGGCGTTTTCAGGAGAGATTCGAAGTCCAGAAACGATACGGCGGTGCGACCGAGCAAGCGGGTCGCCTTCCCGGAGGGAAGGGAGAGATGGTACGCTTGCCCGAGCAGCGCGGCGCTTTTGCCGTCCGCGGCTACGATGCAGATCGGGTCCAAGCCCTCGATCAGGACGAACAGGGCCTGCTGGTCAAGGTCGCCGGATATAACGTACGTGCATGCTTCGCGCCCGTACCCAAGAGCCGCCAATGAGCTATCCATCGCTTTGGCGGCAGCCTCAGAAAGCGGTTCGGAGCTGATGGCGCAGCAGAGCCCGGCGTGGGCCCCGTTCATATATTGGCCGAACAGTTCCCAGGTTTCATCCAATGCGACCTCGTATTTGTTACCGCTCATGGTTTTTTTCACACCCGCTCTTGCCCTTGAAACGCGTTCGCCGTATAACCGAATCATACCAAGAACGAAAGCAGCTGCGAACGACGCTAAGGGCATCGCCGCGGAAACGAAGGAGGACGTTATGTGCACTAACGGCATCAACACCGGTCAATTCGAGATGATGATCGAGCAGATCGACGACCATTTGAAGCTCGAGCGCCGTTGGGCCCATACGCTGGGCCACAAGGCGGGCGACGCCGGCTACGAGAACGTCTCTAAGAAGCTGCACGAGGCCCAGGCGCTCATCGATGATGTGCGCGCATTGCTTGACGAGGCGAAGGACGCGTTGGAAGACGACGCCGAGGCTGCCGGCGGCGTTACGGTGAAATTGGTGTAGCCGGTTATGGCGAACGGCCTGATGAGGTTCTCGGTTGCCATGCCCGAGGACCTGTTGGTGAGCTTCGATCGCCTGGTGGCGCGACGGGGTTTGGCGAAGAACCGCAGCGAAGTGGTTCGAGACCTTGTTCGCGATGCGCTGGTGGAAGACGAGTGCGCGATGCCCGGCGTCGAGGTTGCGGGATCGTTGACCATCGTGTTCGACCACCACGCAAACGACCTGCAGGAAAAGCTGCATGCCATCCAGCACGAGTACTTCGGCAACATCGTGTCGTCCATGCATGTGCACCTCGATGAGCACATGTGTTTGGAGGTCATCGTGCTGCGCGGTCATACGGAGCTGGTTCAGAGCATCGCGAACCTCATTCTTGGAACCAAGGGCGTGCAAAACGGCAAGCTCGTGCTCACCGTCGCCGAACACCACCACGAACACGATTAAACGATCATCGGCCGTGCGGATCGAACGCCGTGCGGCCGTTCGCATATATAAGGAGCAATGCAATGGATACTACGGTCATGCTCGGCCATGGCAGCGGCGGCACCATGATGAAGCGCATCATCGACGAGGTGTTCTTCGCCGCCTATGCAGGCGAAGAGCTTTTGCGCGGCGATGATGCGGCGGTGCTGCCGGCGCCGGCGCAAGGCGAGCGCCTGGCGTTTTCCACGGACAGCTTCGTGGTCACGCCCCATTTCTTCCCGGGCGGCGATATCGGTCGTCTTGCCGTATGCGGCACGGTGAACGACGTTGCCACAAGCGGTGCCACCCCGCGCTACCTGAGCTGCGGCTTCGTGCTGGAAGAGGGCTTCCCCATCGAGGATCTCAAGCGCATTTGCGCCAGCATGGCCGAAGTGGCGAAGGAGGCCGGCGTGCACCTGGTCACGGGCGACACCAAGGTGGTCAACCGCGGTCACGGCGACGGCGTGTACATCAACACCGCGGGCATCGGCACGTTGCGCGAAGGGGTGAACCTGGGCGGCGCGCAGTGCAAGCCGGGCGACAAGGTGCTGGTTAGCGGCACGTTGGGCGACCACGGCATCACCATCATGAGCTGCCGCGAGTCGCTGTCGTTCAAGGCGGATCTGCAAAGCGACGCTGCGCCGCTGAACCACCTCATCGCCGAGGTGCTGGCGGCGGCGCCGGGCACGCGCTGTTTCCGCGACCCCACGCGCGGCGGCCTTGCCTCCACGCTCAACGAGCTGGCGTCGCAGTCCGGCACCGACATCACGGTGGAGGAGGACGCCGTCCCTGTGAAGCCTGCCGTGCAGGGCGCGTGCGATATGCTCGGCTACGATGTGCTGCAGGTGGCCAACGAGGGCAAGATGGTGTGCGTCGTCGCCCCTGAGGATGCCGACGCGGCGCTTGCGGCCATGCGCGCGAACAAGTACGGCGCCGATGCCGCCATCATTGGCGAAGTGTCCGAAGCGCAGCCCGAGCGCGGTTCGAAGGTGTTCTTGCGCACGGCCTTCGGCGGCACGCGCATCCTGGATATGCTGGTGGGCGAGCAGCTGCCGCGCATCTGCTAGACGCGTCTGGGCGAAAACCGGTCGGCTTGGCCCCGTTTCCCCTATGGGAAGCGGGGCTTTTTGCGTGTTCGGGTGGCGGATTTCGGCGTCAAGATGGTCGCGACATGGGTGAAACGTTGTTGGGAAAGCGCCGTCGTAACCGCTCCCCGGGTATTTTCCTGATTCGTATTGCAATCATCGGCAGTAGTGGTATTGTGCCTGCATTGCTTAATTGGGGTATGACCCGGTAGCATTTCGCCGGGGCTTATAGACGAGAAGGAGTTACCATGGCACATCCGGTTATTGTGGCTGACGAGTGCATCGGCTGCGGCATTTGCGTTGACGCCTGCCCGCAGGAGGTCCTGGAGGTCAACGGTGGCGTTGTCGAGGCTGTGAACGAGGAGAACTGCATCGCTTGCGGCGACTGCGTCGAGGAGTGCCCGATGGGCGCCATCCCCGAGGTCGTCGAAGAGTAACCTCTGTCGTTGATCGCATTGAACGAGGCCCTTGCCTATATATAGGCAAGGGCCTCGTTGCGTATGGGGGGTTCGATACGGGAGGGTTGGGCCGAGCTGCAAGGCGGGCTCGACCTTCTCCGTCCGACGGCCGAAACGTGCGTTGCGAAGACGGAAGGGCGTCTCCGGCGCCTGCGTTTGAGCGGGCGCGGGAGTCTTGCGCCAAACGCCCTTTGGGAATCTATCGCATAGCGACTGAGATCTTGCGAGTTGCATTACATTCGCGATTAAGCCGCGATTCTGTGCCAGTATGGGTGTCATTTTCCGGAAGAGAATATTGTTTTCCCAGTTCAAACACTTGATAGAAAAATCTCAACCTATTTGACATTTTGGTGTTGACAAAACGTAACGTTATATTTCGCAAATAACTTGACATGCCCAGACTTAGATTTTATAGTACGAATCGTTGGAAAAAGGCTAAGCCCCTAAAGCCTAGCCGCAGTATCTGATTTCGGTTACATAACTCCAAGTGAGAGGAAGCAATCATATGAGCAAGATTCTGGGTATCGACCTTGGCACCACCAATTCCGCCATGGCCGTCATGGAAGGATCCGAGCCCGAGATCCTCGTGAACGCCGAGGGCGACCGCACCACCCCGTCCGTCGAGGGCTTCCGCAAGGACGGCGAGCGCGTGGTCGGCAAGGCCGCTAAGAACCAGGCCGTCACCAACCCCGAGAACACTGTTTCTTCCGTCAAGCGCTTCATCGGCCGCTCCTTTGCCGAAACCCAGGCAGAGCAGGCGAAGGTCAGCTACAAGGTGCAGGCAGGCAAGGACGGCCGCACCGTCGTCGACATCGACGGCAAGGACTACACGCCCGAGGAAATCTCCGCAATGGTCCTGCAGAAGCTGAAGAACGATGCTGAGAAGCAGGTCGGCTCGCCCATCACGCAG
>JAUNWR010000051.1:0-12617 GCA_030540215.1 Coriobacteriia bacterium
CCAAGTATCCGGGGGGTTTTGTTTTGAAGGGGGGGGGAAGACTATGGCCTCGAAGAAGAATCGCTCTTCTTGGGCGAAGGAGAAAGCGCAGTTCAACGCACAGCTGGGCGGTTTCGATGCGCTCGACGACGTGTTCGCGCGGGAAGATTCGCGCCATGCTCACCTTGCGGAGGAGCGCGACAGCGCCCAGCGATATAAGGCGTGCGAATCGAAGAATCGTTACGCCACGCTGGCAGAGGCGCAGGAAAACCTTGCCTGGTGCCAGAAGCAGGGCAAACGTGGCCTGCAGATCTACGAATGCCCCTATTGCGGCGGCTGGCATCTAACCTCGCACCCCTGGGACGACGCGCGATAGCGGTTTCCCGTCCCGGACAGTTGGCGCTATGTCCCCGAAGTGTCAGGTGTCGACTTTGCCTCCCGGCATGCGGCTCGAAAGGTTTTGGGCGGTTAACGCTGCGTCTCGGAGGTGTCCGGATATAAGAGCAGCAATCTCAGATCCCCGGTTTTTGCCTGCTGTGCTGTTGGTTGGGTATACTGCGGCGTGGTAAGGGAAGGGGTGTGCGTGTTCAGCGATTTCGCTATCTGGTATTTGTTTCTCGCCGGCACGGCCGGAGGCGCCTTCCTGTGCGCCACGGTGATGGACGTCCGCGCGAACCCCGGCTGGGATGCGCGTCGCGTGCCGCTTTGCGCGCGATGCGGCATGTTTGGCGCCTTCGGGCTTTTGGTGCTGGCGGCGCTCATGCTGTTCTGCGATCTTGGGGACCCCTTCGATATATGGTATCTGTTCGAGAACCCGCTGCGCTCCATCGTGTCGATAGGCGCATGGCTGATCGTGCTTGGCTTGGCGTTCTCGTTGGCGGTATCGGCCATGATCGCCGCAAAGGTGGACATGCCGTATCTGTTCCGCTTCCTGGAAATCGCCGGTGCTGTGGCGGCCATCGGCGTGATGGGCTATACCGGCGTGCTGCTGTCTTCGATGGCGGCCGTCGAGTTTTGGAACACGTGGCTTCTGGTCGCGCTGTTCGTCGTGTCGGCCGTAAGCTGCGGCTGCGCCTTCGTCTCGCTTTCCGCTTTCATCCTCTCGGGATCGGCGCAAAGGTCTTCGGCGCTGAAAGGCGCTGCCCGCCTGTTGCGCGCAGCGGAGCTTGTCGTGCTGGTCGCGTTCCTTGCGTCGCGGTGGTTGGCGGGCGGCGCGGCGCAGCGGTCTTGCGAACTGCTGTTTTCCGGACAGCTTGCAGGGATCTTCTGGGGCGGGCTCGTGCTGTGCGGGTTCGTCATCCCGGTCTTCGCGGACTTGATCGCGCGCGTGGCCCCTGTGCCGGTCTTGCGGCAGATAAGCGCGGCGTCGACGTTGGCGGGCGGGCTGTGCCTGCGATATTGCGTGGTGCTCGCGGCTTCGCACGCCCCGATTTCGCTGATTGTGACATAATGATAGTTCATTAGGTAAACCACGCGCTGGCGCAAGGCGCTTCAGGTCCGCGCGAAAGCGGGAAACCGAGCTCGCGACGGCTCATAAGCGCCTTAGCGAAACGTATCGATACGGAACGGGGCAGGCCATGACGGCGATCTCCAACACAAGGCAAACCGGCGAATCCGCGCTGGTCGCCGATAAGGACCTCATCACCATCGACGAGGAGAGCGGCATCCCCATTTGGATGCAGCTGCGCAACAGGCTGGTGTATTTGGTGGTGTCGGGCACGTTCCCGCCCGGCATGAAGCTGCCGACGGTGCGCGACCTGTCCTCGTCGCTGAAGGTGAACTACAACACGGTCAGCAAGGTGTATCGCGATATCGAGAAGGACGGCTACGTCATCACGCGCCGCGGCAAGGGCACGTTCGTGGCTGAAATCAACTCGAACGGCTACGAAGCGCAAGACGCGAAAGCCGCGGTGGACATGCTGATCGATAAGTTCTTGGAGCAATGCAAGGAGCTGGGGCTGTCCGAGGCGGATGCCGCCGCGGCGGTGGCGAAGCGGGCAGGGGGGATGTTTGTATGAGAAGGTTCGGGCCGCAGCGCGGGCACCGTGGGGGCGAGCAGGCGGACGTCGCGTTCGCCAACGTGTCGCACGAGTCCCCCGACAACATCATCACCGAAAAGGATGCAAGCCGCGTCGGTGTGTACAGCTTCGCCTTGCTTATGTTCGCGGTGGGCTTTGCCGTCGTTTTCGCCCTCTCGTTGCCGTGGCTGAGCGTGTTCACCGTGCTCGGCTCGGCGGTGGCGGGGCTTTTGCTCGCGTCGACGCTGCGCGTGGCGGCGCAATGGGAGCACGTGGCGCTGCTGCGCTTCGGCAGGTTCCGCAAGATCGCGGGCCCGGGCATGTACGTGGTCGTGCCGTTCGTGGACTCCGTGGCGATGCACATCGACCGCCGAACCATCACCACGGCGTTCTACGCTGAGCAGGCGCTGACGTCCGACCTGGTCAGCGTAGACGTCGATGCCATCCTGTTCTGGATGGTCTACGACTCTGAGAAGGCGTGCCTCGAGGTGGCGAACTTCCCGCAGGCCGTGCGCCGCGCGGCGCAGACGGCGGTGCGCGATGCCATCGGCCAGGTAACGCTCGCCGAGCTTTCCGTCCGCCGTCGCCAGCTCGATCACGAGCTGCAGGAGTTCATGGCTGAAAAGTGCGAGGAATGGGGCATCAGCGTCATCTCCGTGGAGATCCGCAACATCAAGATCCCGAAGGAGCTGCAGGACTCGTTGGCGCGAGAGGCCCAGGCCGAGCGCGAGCGCGACGCCCGCGTGCTGCTGGCAGACGTCGAGCGCGATATCTCCGAGATGTACGTGGAGGCAGCGCGCGTGTACAACGAGGAGCCGGGCGCCATGCAGCTGCGCGCCATGAACCTTTCCTACGAAAGCGCCCGCGACGGCAAGGGCGTTCTCCTTGCGCCCAGCAGCTTGGCCGACGGCTTCGTCGACCTGGGCAAGGATATGGCGAAGTAGCTGGAAACGCTTCGGGTTTGCGCTGCTGCGGCGGCCGATTCGACGGGCTTGAAAGGCAAACAAGTCGGGAAATCGCATGCCGCAGCAAGCAACAAGCAAACGTTTCCGCAGGTAGAAGATATTCTTTGCAAAATATAACCATTGAACTATTGAACTAGTTCAACATAAGAGTAATATACGGCTCGAGAGGTTGGCCATCCATGGTATGCACGAATGGAGGAGCTCGATCTCGGGCCGTTTCTTTCGCGCGGTTGCAAACGGGCGGAGGCGCGCGGCGCGGGGTCGATGCTTTCGGAGAGATAACCGAGGAGGAGAGATGACGGGAACGCAAAGCGCAAGCCGCGGTTTGACCCGTAGGGATTTTCTCAAGGTCGGCGTTGCGGGAGCGACGGGCTTGGCGGCTGCCGGTTCCATGACCGGCTGCGGCGCCTGGCTGGGCGCCGCCACGCAGCAGGCTGCCGATGAGAAGACCGTATACACGCTGCACCAGTTCATGTGCACGGGGCGTTGCTCGCTCAAATGCACGGTGCGCGACGGCCGTCTGGCCATGATCCAGCCCAACGACACGGTCGACCCGTACTATCGCCACGTATGCGTGAAGGGCATTTCCGAGATCCAGCACGTCTACAGCGATGAGCGCCTGCAGTCGCCCATGCGCCGCGTCGGCGCACGCGGCGAGGGTTCGTTCGAGGTGATCAGCTGGGACGAGGCCATCAAGACGGTGGGCGACGAGCTGAGGAAGGCTTGGGACAAGTACGGCAAGCAGTCCGTGTACATGTCCGCTTCCAACGAGCCGCGCTTCGGCTTCCTGCCGGCGCTTCTGGGCTGCGCCACCGGCGTCGAGCCCGGCATCGACCGCGGTACGGGCAACGGTTCCGCGCCTGCCATCGGCGGCGACGTGTTCGGCGGCGGCACGAACGAGACGCGCGACTGGGTGAACACCAAGACGCTCGTGATCTCCGGCACCAACCTGCTGGAAAGCTCCATGATGCAGTCCAACACGTTCCTGGATGCGAAGAAGGCCGGCTGCGAGATCATCGTGCTCGACCCGCACTTCTCCACCACGGCCGGCAAGGCCAGCAAGTGGATCCCCGTGATCCCGGGCACCGACGCGGCGTTCTACCTGGGTATGGTCAGCTACATCCTGGACAACAAGCTCTATAACGAAGCTTACATGCGCGAGCACACGTCGTTCCCGTTCCTCATAGACGAAGCCACGGGCAAGCTGCTGCGCACGGGCGCGGCTTGGGGAACCGACGAGGAGACCGGCGAGCCGGTCGACCCCGGCGATTTCATGGTGTGGGATGCCGCCAAGGGCGCGGCGGTCCCGTATGCCGAGGCCGTCGCCACCGCTTCACTTGAGGGCTCGTTCGACGTGGATGGCAAGAAGGCCATCACCGTGCTCGAAAGCCTCAAGCGCAACCAGCGTCAGTACACGTGCGAGTGGGCCGAGGGCGTTTGCGGCGCAAGCGCCGAGACGATCGCCGAGGTGGCGCGCAAGTATGCCACGGGCGGCCCGGCGTACCTGGCGTTCGGCCAGGGCGGCTCCGACAAGTACTCCAACCCCGACATCATCGGCCATGCCGGCATGGTGCTGGTGTCGCTCACGGGCAACATCGGCAAGCCCGGCTGCGGTATCGGCCACGGCATCGGCGGCGGCGGTTACAGCGTCACGCTGGGCGAATGGGAGCTTCCCGAGCAGTTCAAGCCCGCTGAGCTGGACGTCCGTTCCGACCGCTTCCCCGACCGCGACGGCGGCGTGCATGTGATCATCTCGCTGGGCAACACGTTCCAGCAGTACTGGGCGAACATGAACAAGACGCGCGGGTGGATCGACTCGCTGGACTTCATCGTCCACATCGGCATGTACTACGAGGACACGGTGAAGTACGCCGACATCGTGCTGCCGGTGTGCAGCAAGTTCGAGGACACCGTCGAGCACTCGATCGTGCGCAGCGACTACAACCATGTGAACCTGCAGACGAAGTGCATCGACCCGTTGTTCGAGAGCAAGCCCGACTTCGACGTCATGCGCCTTATCGCCGAGGAGATGGGCGTGGGCGAGTATCTGCCCAAGACCGCGGAGGAGCTGGTGCGCTACCAGATCGAGCACTCCGAGGACCTTGCCGAGCAGGGTATCACGCTGGCCGAGCTGGAGAAGAACCACGGCAGCATGAAGATGGCCGACGTCGATGAGCCGCGCCGCGCCTACACCGACCTCAAGTTCGAAACCCCCACCACGCGCATGGAGCCGTACTACGAGGCATGGAAGCCTTGCGAGCAGGCATGGCCGAACTGGGAGGAGAACAACGAGGCGTACGCCGGCAACCCGCTGGCGGAGAAGTACCCGCTGCAGTTCACGCAGACGCGCACCCGTTTCTCCAACCACTCGCACTTCAAGGCGGCGAAGTGGGTGCAGCAGTTCGCCAAGCCCACGCTGGAGCTGAACCCGGCCGACATGGACTCGCGCGGCATCGCCGACGGGGACCTGGTGGAGGCGTTCAACGACCGCGGCTCGTTCAAGTGCGTGGCGCGCGCGAACAACGCCGTGCGCCCCGGCTCCTGCCGCACCTGGGAAGCGGGCTGGAGCAAGTACATCGAGGAGGGGAACACGCAGAACGTCACGAACGACCACGTGAACCCGCGCGATGAGTACCTGCCCACCGGCGCGCCCATCCCGTACAACGACACCCTTGTCGAAGTGAAGAAAGCGTAGGTGATATGCCATGACGAAACTTGCAATCGGTATCAACCTTGATCGCTGCATCGGCTGTCACACCTGCGCGAACGCTTGCAAGATGCAGAACAACGTGCCCGACGGCATGCTGTGGAACCGCGTGATCACCGAGGGCTGCGACGCCATCGACGGCGCCGTGGGCGAGTATCCCAACCTGACGCGCACCTATGTGCCCCTGGCGTGCCAGCACTGCGAGAATCCGGCTTGCCTGAAGGTGTGCCCGACCGGCGCCACGTACAAAGACGAGCAGGGCCGCGTGGAGATCGACTACGACCGCTGCATCGGCTGCCGCATGTGCATGGCCGCCTGCCCCTTCAACGCCCGCGTGTTCAACTGGGAAGACCCTCAGCGCGACGGCGATTTCAATTGGGGCGACGCGCGCGTGCCCGTGCGTACCCGCGGCGTGATGGAGAAGTGCACGCTGTGCAAGGAGCGCACCGATGCCGGCGAGGAGCCGATGTGCGTGGTGTGCTGCCCGACGCACGCCCGCGTGTTCGGCGATCTGGACGACCCGAACTCGGAGCTGGCGCAGCTGCGCGCCACGAAGGGCAAGGACGTGCATATTCTGCTGGAAGAGAAGGGCACGAAGCCCCAAGTCTTCTACTTCGACGAGTAAAGGGGTGCCGTTATGAAACTTTCGGCTCAGTCTAAGATCGGCGTCGGCGTTCTGGCGGCGATCATGGTGATCGGCTTCTGCGCCTACGTGTTCCAGCTGACGCAGGGCCTGTGCGTGACGGGCATGTCCAACGGCGTGTCGTGGGGCCTGTACATCACGTGCTTCATGTTCTTCGTCGGCCTGTCCGCCGGCGGCCTGATCGTGGCCAGCTCGGCGCACGTGTTCGGCATCGAGTCGTTCAAGCGCGTGTCCATGCCCGCGGTCATCACCTCCACGGTGTGCATCCTGTGCGCAGGCGCGTTCATCCTGATCGACCTGGGCGGCATCCAGCGCATCTGGAACATGTTCATCCATCTGAACTTCACCAGCCCGCTGGCGTGGGACATGTGCGTCATCACGACGTACCTGGTCATCAACGTGCTGGACATCATCTGGCTGCGTCGCGGCGATGAGCGCAAGGTGAAGATGCTGTCGTACGTGGCGCTGCCGGTCGCCATCCTGGTGCACAGCGTGACGGCGTGGATCTTCGGCCTGGAAATCGCCAAGGAGGGCTGGTACTCGGCCATCATGGCCCCCATCTTCGTGGCGTCCGCCTGCGACTCGGGCTTGGCGCTTCTGATGGTGGTGCTGGCGGCGGTGCGCAAGGCCGGCGTGTTCGATTGCGGCAGCGAGCTGTTCGCGAACCTGGCGCGTCTGCTCGCCACGTTCATCGCGGTGGATGCGTTCTTCATCGGCTGCGAGCTTCTAACCACGGCGTATCCGGGGACCGAGGGCGCATCCCATGTGCTCGGCATCATGACCTCGGGCGCGACCGCACCGTTTTTCTGGTTCGAGATCCTGGGCGGCCTGCTGATCCCGTTCGTGCTGCTGGCGTCCGCTAAGCGCCGTGAGCGCACGGGCGTGGTGGTCGCGGCCAGCGCTTTGGTGATGTGCGGCGTGTTCTGCAAGCGTGTGTGGCTGCTGTTCACCAGCTTCACGGTCACGAACGTGTACGGCGCGCCGGGCATCTCGTCCGGGTCGACCGCGGCGCGCGGCGCCGACGGGTTCGACATGTGGGCGCTTGCGGGGTCGTATATGCCCCAGCCGGTCGAGTTCGCCGTGGTGGCGGCGGTGGTGAGCTTCTGCATCCTGGGCATCGCGCTTCTGTCGAAGAAGCTGGTGGCGAAGGCGTAGGGCCATGTTGCGCGGCGCCCATCCCGGGTCGCCGCGGACGGCGCTTCTTGATGGCGTAACGGGTCGTTTGGTTTGAAAGGACGGGAAATGCGTTCGATGACGTGCGAGGAATGGATGGTCGAATCCCAGCTGTATGCGTTTTTGGGCAATAGCCTGCTGTCTCCTATGAGCCGTACGGAATCGGTCGGCCTGGATCCGGCGTTCTGGCGCGATCTGGGCGGCCTGCTCGATGGCGCGCTGGCCGATTCGGCCGAGTCGTTGGCGTCTTGGGCAGAGCGCGCGTCTGCCGACGCCGCCCGCTCCGAGGTGGTGCAGCGCGTGTCCGTCGAGTTCACGAAGCTGTTCGTCGGCCCTCCGAAGCCGGCGGCCGCACCTTGGGAGTCCGCCAATGGCCCCGTTGATTCGCATGTCGGCTTCGGCGAGGCGACGTTCGCCATGCGGGAGCGGCTGCGCGCCCTCGGACTGGAGTTATGCAACGAGAACAACCAGTACGAGGACCATGTGGGCATCGAGTTGCTATACCTGTCCGAGCTTTGCCGTCGGGCATCGGAAGAGCCCTTCGGCGCCGCCGCCTGCGATGCGGCCGCGCCGGATGCGGAGGAGATCGCGTCGTTTATCCGCAAGCATCCGCTTGTCTGGGTGCCCCGTCTTCGCGAGAAGGTGGCGGCGTCGCAGCCGGAGGGCTATTTCGTTCGCCTGCTCGACTTTGCGTTGGCATTGCTGAGGTGGCAGGCGTGATCGATCGGCCTGCGGCGGGCGTTCCCATTCCAGGGGCTTGCGGCGTGTGAAGCAAAAAATGCCGGTTAGGCGGTGCGCTCTTCGGGGCGCACCGCCTTTTTGCGTTCTAGCGGGCGGTGGTGAGGCGGGCTTGGTAGCCGCAGAGGGTTTCCGCGTAGCAGTCTGCATCGCCGAGCGCCGCTTCGAGCGTGCGCCTGGCCAGGCTGTATTCGTTGTTGTTCTGCGACACGTGCATGGCCACCACCGTTTGCGGCAGGCGCAGGGCCGCTGCACGCGATTCGGCCACCAGCGAGCCGAGCTCGGCGGCCGCCTGCCCGTTGGAAAGGTGCCCGCTGTTCGACGCGATGCGCTGCTTGATGACGTATGGGTAGGGCCCGGCGGCCAGCATCTTCGGGTCGTGGTTGCTCTCGAGTGCCAGGATGCGCACGTCGCGCAGCGCCGCGTGCGCCTGCGTCGTGACGATGCCGGAGTCCGTCAGGTAGCCCACGGCGTCGCCGTCGGCGGCGTCCTCGATGCGGAAGCCGAACGATGCAGCGGCATCATGGCTGGTGGCGAAGGGGATGATGCGCATGCCCGCGGCCTCGATGACCCTGGGGCCGGCCGTTAGCTCGCGGACGTCGAACGCTTCGGCCACCTTCGCCAGCGCGCTGCTGTTCGCCGTGCACGCGCCCGCCGCGAACACCGGCGGCACGTTGCCGATCTTCGCCAGCCCGCGCAGCACCACGCCGAGGCCCTTCACGTGGTCGCCGTGCTCGTGCGTCACGAACATAGCCTGGATGCGGCCGGGGTCGAAGCCGGCCTCGTCGCAGCGGTTGAGGAAGTCGCGCTTGCAGATGCCGCAGTCGATCAGCACGCCGGCGCCGGTGGCGGTGTTCTCGATCACCGCGGCGTTCCCCGAGCTTCCGCTGGCCAATACGTGCAATGCGAGCATGTACGTCCTCCGTGATCCGTTATCCAATCAAACGTTCCCCATACTAGCAGCATCCCATGTGCGGCATGGCAGCATCTGATTGAAAACATGCGAAGGCCCCGCAGCTCGCAGAACCGCGGGGCCTTCGCCCTTTGCTCTGCGCTGTACATCCGTATGGTCCTCCCGGTCCTCTTTTGGTCCAGGATTTCCGCCGCAGTCCCAAGTGCCGACTTTCCTGTTGCCAAATACAGTAGCCGATCGCTTCGGTGAGCAGGTCGAAGGTGCGGGGATCGATTTCTGCAGCTTGCCCTCGTGCTTCGTTGAGGCGCGAGACGTCCGAATGGGGGAGCGGCATCTACGTCGGTCAAGGCCGCTACCGTAGATTGAATTTGAAGTTCGGGGAATCGGAGGGTAGGCGGATGCCCGCTCGGTTAACATTGAATAGTTTGGGCAAGCAGGAAGTCATGTTTATGGAAAAGAGCCAACGCACAAAGAGCCGAATCTTCCAGACCGCTTTTCGCCTTTTCGAGGAAAACGGCTATCGCAACACCACCATCCCGCGCATCTGCGAGGAGGCGGGCGTCAGCCGCAGCACGTTCTTCCACTATTTCAAGAGTAAGAACGCCATACTGGCCGATTACCGCTTCGGCTTCGCCGACCGTTTGGAGGAGTTCGCCGACACGCTGCCGTCCGACCTGACGGGGAAGGAGAGGGTTCGCAGGTTGCTCCAGTTCGACGTCCGCCAGAACCTCGAAAGCGGCGCCATGCTCAGGCAGTCGATCATCAGCAGCCTCGACGACAATCCCGAGTTCCGCGGCAGCCACGACCGCACCTTCGAGCGGGTTCCGCCCCTTTACGCCCGAGTCCTGCGGGAGAGCAACCCTCAGGTTAGCGAGGAGTACTGCGAGAAGGTCGCGCTGCTCATCACGCGGCTGTACTGGATGATCTGGCAGTCGTGCATCCTCATGCGCGACCCTTACGACTTCGAGCAGGAGCTCATGGATTCCCTCGATATGGTTTGGGACGGCTTCGGTTTGAAGTAACGCGCCTCCGCCGACGCTGTCTTCTGCTGCGGTCGCGATTCTACCCTCAAGGCAAGCGATATTTAACAACCCCTTCTAAGAAAAAGAGCGATGCGGGGTTGCGCTCTGCCATTCACCCGTTATTATTGCACTACGGTGTAATTACACCGTAGTGCAATAATACACGGAGAGGAGAAGCACCTATGGAGAAGGGACTGACCCGAAGGAGCTTTCTGCAGGGCGTCGCTGCAGCGGGAGCCCTTGCGGGGGTTGGCGCCGGGGGAGCCTTGTTCCGCGAGCGGGCCATGGCCGAAGCCGATAGCGCGGCACCCCAGGTGGAGCAGCTGCACAGCCTGTGCGGCATGTGCAAATCGGGCCAATGCGGGACCATCGTCACCGTCACCGACGGCGTGGTCACCAACGTAGAGGGCAACCCGGACTATCCGCGCAACTTCGGCGCGCTGTGCAACCGCGGCAACAGCCAGATGCCCCATACGTACAACCCGTACCGCGTGAAGGCGCCGATGAAGCGCACCAATCCCGAGAAGGGGCTCGGCATCGACCCCGGCTGGGTCGAGATCAGCTGGGACGAGGCGCTCGACACCGTCGCGCAGAAGTTCAAGGAGGTGCGCGACAACGACCCCCGCGAGCTGCTGTTCATGACCGGTTTTGCCAGCCGCGACTACCCGTTCACCGCGCAGTTCCCCGCTATCTTCGGCGACTGCCAGGTGCTCGAGTCCAACGGCCCTATCTGCTCGATCCACTACACCGCGCAGATGATGTTCGGCGTGTTTCCGTGCGTCGGCTTCGACGTGAGTTACTGCAACCTGCTCATTAACGTCGGCAGCCATGTCGGGCAGAACTACGGCAACGCCTCGGGCGAGTGCAACGAGATGAACGAGGCCCGCGAGCGCGGCATGCGCACCGTGGTCATCGACCCCCGCTGCACGGTGGAGGCGAGCCAGGGCGAGTGGATCCCCATCCGCCCCGGCGGCGACTACGCTTTCCTGCTCGCCTTCGACAACGTGCTGTTCTACGAGATCGAGAAGTACGACGAGGAGTTCCTGAAGAACCGTTCGAACTGCTCCTATCTGGTCGGCGACGACGGTTGGTTCCTGCGCGACCCCGAGACCGACAAGCCCATGGTTTGGGACCTGGCCGACGGAAAGGCCAAGGTTTTCGACGATCCCACCATCGCCGATGCCGCGCTGACCGGCAGCTTCAAGGTTGACGGCAAGAACGCCACCCCTTCCTTCGTGAAGGTGCGCGAGGCGTTCAAGGACTTCACGCCCGAATGGGCCGAGGACAAGTGCACCATTCCCGCCGCCACCATCCGCCAGCTGGCCAACGACTTTGTTGAGGCGGCCTGCATCGGCCAGACCATCAAGATCGGCGACGAGATCATGCCCTATCGCCCTGTCGCCCTCATGCCCAACCGTGGCGTCATGAACCACGAGCAGGGCGCCTACGGCGATATGGCCGCACGCATCGCCTGCGGACTCGTCGGCGCCATGGACGTTCCCGGCGGCTTGCAGTCCAACAGCCGCGGGTCGAACCCGCCCGACAAGGACGGCGTGGTAACCCAGGCCAAGGAGCTCAGCCCCAAGAACACCGAGTCGTTCCACTATCCGCCGGTCCATTTCGACCTGCACGAGTACATCCCCCATCGCCATTCCATGTCGGCGACGGCGTTCTACAACGTGGCCCATCCCGAGGAGCTCGGGTTCGAGATCCGCGCAAAGGCCTTCTTCTGCGTGGGCGGCAACCCTGTTATGGCGGGCGGCGACTGCGAGACGATCGCCGAGGGCATTGCGGCGGTTCCCTTCACGGTGACCGTGGGTTACCACTACGACGAGGTGGCGCAGCTCTCCGACATCCTCCTGCCCGACAACGCCCATCTTGAGAACCTGGTCATCAACAACTGGAACGCGACCAACTTCTACACGAACTACCTTGGTTCCGCCTGGCTTCGCCGCGGCTTCCGCGATCCCATCCAGAAGACATACAACACCATGCACGCCGGCGACATCACTATGGAGATCTTCTCGCGTATGGGCATGCTGGACGAGATGAACGAGTACCTCAACGGCTCCTGCATCGTGACCAAGGCGCCCCTGGCCGACAAGTACAAGCTCGACCCCGGCACGCTCTACACCTACGAGGACGTTCTTGACCGGGCCCTCAAGAGTGCCGATGGCGATGACCACGGCCTTGACTACTACCGCAACAATGGAGGCTACTACTTCGCCAAGGTGTATACCCCCGAGGAGATGTACAACTACCACTGGCATCCCGAGACTCGCTACCAGCTGTACTTCCACACGCAGCAAGAGAACGGCAAGCGCTTGATGGACAACTTCCGTCAGCACCCCGAGGCCTACGTGTGGGGCTGGGACATGGACATGTACGAGAAGTTCTACCAGCCGACGCTCTGGTGGTGGGAACCCGAGATCGACAAGGCGCCCAAGGAGTTCGACCTG
>JAUNWR010000052.1:0-12378 GCA_030540215.1 Coriobacteriia bacterium
TAGGCATTATATCCCTTTCACCCCTTTTTCACCATTGCCACATGTTCGGCTGCGCCCGTATGGTCGGACCGCGGAAGGCAAAGAAGAAGGATCGAAAGGAAACCAATGAACCTAACGAAGCTTACGGGCGTCGCGCTGTCGGCGGTGCTGGTGTCCGGCTGTCTGCTGGCTGGATGCACCCAGCAGCAAAGCGCCGATACCGATGCAGGAACGCAGGCGGCCGAGGAGCAGGCCACGACGCGCACCGTCACCGATAGCAACGGCCAGGAGGTCGTCATCCCAGCGCAAGTCGAGCGCGTGGCTCCCACGATGGGCGCATTCGCGCAGGCAACGGAGATGTTCTGCGCGGGCAACGGGAAGATCGCCGCTGCATCGAACAACCAGATCTCCGATGCGTTCAAGGCCGTGTTCACCGACTACGAGAAGTCCAATCCCAACAACTACGATTCCTCGTCGGTAGAGGACCTTATCGCCGCCGATGTGCAGGTTGTGTACGGTCCTGCCAGCATGTACAGCGATGAGCAGCTTGAGCAGATGCGCCAGGCGGGCATCGCCGTGGTCACGCTGAACAAGCTTTCGACCGTCGACGACATGTGCGACAACTTCCTGACCATCGGCAAGATCTTGGGCGATGAGGAATACGCCAACGCGCAGCAGTTCGTCGATTATTACAAGCAGGGCATCGCCGACGCGCAGCAGCGCGCCTCGAAGCTCTCCGATTCCGAGAAGCACACGGTGCTGCAGCTGAACGTCAGCGGCGATCGGTATGTCTGCGCCGATGATAAGGACATCTCCAATGCGTACTACGAGGCAGTCGGCGCGAAGAACGTGGCGGCGGGCTTCGAAGGGGCGCAAAGCGGCCAGTATCGCAGCGTCGACGCCGAGCAGATCGTGAAGTGGGACCCTGAGTACATCATCACCATGAACACGAAGGTCAAAAACCAGATCCTGTCTGATACGGCTCTTGCGGATGTGACCGCGGTGAAGAACGGCAACGTGTACGTATGCCCGACCGCGCTGTACCTGTGGTGCGTTCGCAGCGCCGAGGGCGCCCTTATGACGCCGTGGCTGGGGTCTGTCATGTACCCCGACCTGTATGCCGATCAGGACATGACCAAGGTGCTGCAGGACTTCTATAAGGACTTCTACAACACCGATCTGTCCGACGCCGACGCGGCCAACATCCTTTCGGGGGCGACGTCTTCCGGCGCCGGCAACCCGCAAGGCGGCCAAGGCGGCCGAGGCGGACGCGGCTAACGGTCGCCCGAGGTTCGAGGCCATTCGATAAGCTGAACGGCTCTGCGGTCAACTTCCCTTCGCCGCAGGGCCGTTTCGGCGTGATAGGGGAGTTGTGCACATGAGACGAAACGCGGCATTGCCGGGCTGCTTGCATATCCGCGCGCGAGAATGGGCCGTCATGATCGCGCTGGCGGCGGCGCTTGCGATCATCGGGGCGGTTTCGCTCACGGTGGGCACGTACGATCTGAGCATCCAAGACATCCTGGAGGTGCTGGCGGCGAAGGCGGGGCTTGCGGTGGAGCCTTCGAACGGGAAGGCCGTGACGGTGCTTGCCGTCATCCGCCTGCCGCGCATCGTCATCGCGGCGCTTGCCGGCGCGGCGTTGGCGGTGTCGGGCGCGGCATATCAGGGCATCTTCAAAAACCCCATGGTCTCGCCCGACATCCTCGGCGTTTCCGCGGGGGCCGGCGCCGGTGCGGCGTTGGCGCTTTTGCTGGGTCTGTCAAGCCTGGCGGTGCATGCGATGTCGTTTTTGTTCGGCGTGGTCGCGGTGGCGGTGGTCATGGCCCTCGCCCGCTCGTTCGGAAAATCGGGCAACGCCATCGTGGTGATGATCCTGGCAGGCACGGTGATATCGTCGGTCTTCACGGCCGTGACGTCGTTGCTGAAGTATGTGGCCGACCCCGACGATCAGCTGCCTCAGATAACGTATTGGCTGATGGGCAGCTTCGCCCGCAGCGGAAACGACGCCAACGTATGGACCATGGCGCTCGCGCTTTTGGTGGGCGGCGGCGCGCTTTTGGCGGCGCGCTGGCGCATCAACGTGATGTCGTTCGGCGACGATGAAGCGCGGGCCATGGGCGTGAACGTCAACGCCACGCGCGCCGTCATCATCGCGGCGGCCACGCTGCTCACGTCCATCACGGTCTGCATGTGCGGATCGGTGGGCTGGGTGGGCCTGATCATCCCGCATATCACGCGCTTGGTCACGGGCCCCAATTATCGCTCGCTCATCCCGATATCCATGCTTGGCGGCGCGTGCTTCATGGTGGTGGTCGACGATATCGCCCGTATCGCCGTTCCCGGTGAGCTTCCCATCAGCGTGCTCACCGCGCTCATCGGCGCGCCGTTGTTCCTCTTTTTGCTTGCTCGGGGAAGGAAGGAGTGGCTGTGAGCATCCGGATTTCCAATTTGACCTGCGGCTACAAAGGCCATGCGGTCGTAAGCGGCTTCGACGCGGTCGTCGAGCAGGGCAGCGTGTTCTGCCTGCTCGGCCCGAACGGCGTGGGGAAGACCACGCTGTTCCGTACGATGCTCGGGTTGTTGCCGGCGATCGGCGGTTCGGTGGAAGTCGACGGCGAGGAGACGCTGCGCTGCACGGACAAGCATCGCGCGAAGCTGCTGTCCTACGTTCCCCAGGCGCATACGCCGCCGTTCGCCTTCACCGCGGCCGACGTCGTGGTGATGGGGGCGTCGGCTGTGGGCGGTATGTTCGGGCGGCCGGGCGCCTCGAATTACGATGCGGCCCGCCGCGCCATGGCCGAGCTCGGCATCCTGGATCTGGCCCCAAGGGCGTACACCGAGCTATCGGGCGGGCAGCGGCAGATGGTGCTTATCGCCCGCGCCGTCGCGCAAGGGTCGCGTTATCTGATGATGGATGAGCCCTGCGCCAGCCTTGACCTGGGCAATGAGGCGCGGGTGCTCGAAGCGGTGAAAAACCTCGCACGCAAGGGCTTCGGCGTGATCATGACCACCCATTCGCCTGCCCATGTGGCGCAATGCGCGGCGCGCGGCGTGCTGCTTATGCGCGACGGCTCGCGCGTGACCGGGGGCGTCGAGGAGTTGCTCGACCCGCAAGCGCTGTCGCGGGCGTATGGAGTTGACGTCGCGGTGGGGAAGGCTGCCTGCGGGCAAGGGCCCGATGACTGCCAAACGACGCTGTGCGGCCCCGTCGTCCGCTGATCTGGAAGTTGCGCCTGGACCGTTTGTTTTCGCTTCGTGCCCATCTTGGGCGGCGTGAAGATGGGCCGCTTCACGTTCGAGAACTCCCAGCGCGTGGAGGGCTAGCGCCCGCAACCGCAACGCAATAGGCTTTGATCGCAGAACGCCGCTTGCCGAAAGGCAGGCGGCGTTTTCGTTTCGCCGCAGACGCTTCGGGGACGTAGCATTACGTGTCCGATTTGGAAGCCTTTTTCGCTGCAACGCATCTATCGACGATGAAACCCGTCGACCAGCAGGTCGGCGGCTTTTCGCATACTCTGCTAAGCTATTCGCCAGCATTTGAAAGGATGGTTCAGCGTGCAAAAAGTTGCGGGAAAAGAAGGCTTGTGGCGGCTTGAGCCGCACGAGAAGCTATTGGGCGTGCGTTGCAAGGTTTTGCGCAACGCCGTGCCCGCGCTCGCCGACGGCACGGTTTTTTCCGGGGCGTTCGGCGTGGTGGGCGGCCGCGTGATGCGGCCGAAGCCGAAAAGCGGCGGCATGTACCTGGTGCATCTAGAGGGCGATTCCCCTAGCGACCAGGCCATGCGCATCGTGGCGTACCTGGACAGGTACGGGCGCGTGTTCGCCTGCGACGAGCCGCAGGTCGCGCCGCCGGCCCGCACGCCCGACATGGAGATCGCGCGATTCAACGACGTGGCCCAGGACGCAGTGAAAACCGCCGGATACGTGTATGTGCATGACGGCGAGGGCGACGCGGCGCGCTGCGTGGCGGCCTACAAGGGAACGGCCGATCTATATAAGGTATCGGACACGTGGTATCGCTTCGACGAATGCAAGGCCATGACTTACAAGGAATTCATGGCGCGCGCGTATTTCGCGCTGTGCTTCCGGCCGGCCATGGGCGCGCCCGCCGTTCCTAGCCGCGGCGTCATGGGCGTGTTCGACGGATTGGGCGCGGAAAAGCCCTTCGAGGCGTTGCGCGAGCTTGCGGGCCAGGTTCAGCGCGCGGTGGCGGACCCTCAGCTCGAAGCGCCCGGCGCCGTCAAGCTTCTGCTGGAAAACCTTGAGCAAGCCGGCCTGTTCGCCATCCATGAGCGCGGCGTCTCCGATGAGGCCGTGCGCCTCGTGCGTTCTACGAAGTACGCGCACTTGGCCTATCTGGTCCGCAACCAGGAGGATGCCGACATCTCCGATCAGGAGCTGTGGGGGATCGAGGCGGCGCTCAACCGCTTCATCTTGTTATGCGAGCGCATGGGCGACCGCGCCGATGCGGCGGGGCTCGACGAGTGCCGTCAGGCCGATGCGCAGCTGTTCGTCGCGGTGGGCGAGCAGGACCTGGCGGGCGGCATGCCCGATGGCGCCCCGTTCGGGCACGAGGGCGGCGAATGGGGCGTGCGCTGCCGCTTGGCGCTGGCAATCGAGCAGCTGCGCCTTCCCGTGCGCGTGGATGTGGAGCTTGCGGGCGATATCGGCTCCGATCAGGCGGCGTTTTGCCTGACCATGCCGCCGGAGGGCATGGTGCCGGGCGCTGCGGGCGGCAAAGAGGGGGCGGCGCTTCCCTACGTTATGCGTGCGGGCTTGTTGCTCGCCGACCACGCTTTCGCCACCGAGCCGGGCATTGCCCAGGTAAAGCTGATGGCGTTCCCGCTGCCCGATCCGCAGGCGCCGCAGGATGCGCCTGCCGCGGGATCCAAGCAGGCTGTTCCCGCCGTGCTGGGCGCGCCGGCCGCGTCGGAGCAGTTGCGCGATTCCCGGGAAACGGCGCTGTTCGAGGTCGATCTGGACCGTGCGTTGTACGCTGAGCGCGGCGGTTTCAAGCAAGCTATCGCGGGCGATCCCCGTGAGCTGCTCGATGCTGCGGGAGCGCGTTATGACGTTGCCGACGCCCAGGTGCCGCGTCAGCGCGTGATGCACCCCGTGTTCGAGTCGTGGAGCGCTGATGACCAGGCAGGCGAGCTTCCGACGTGGGCGCAAGGGCCCCTGGGCGCGAGGTGCGAGCGCGATCTCGATATCGAATACGACACGGCGTATCGCCGCATGGCCGAGGGACTAGCGGATTCGCTCGTGGAAGCGCAAAGCGCCACCGAGGCCATCGCCGCCGTGCGCCAGGTGCAGTCCGCCGCGCTCGAGGCGAAGGACGAGCGCGCCGTCTCGGCGTGCACGCGCCTGATGGCCGCGCTTGCCGAGGGCTCCATCGACGCCGCCGATCAGAATGCGGTGGTGGGGCGCTTCCTGGGCGAGGACCGCTGCCTGGTGGCGCTCGGCCGCGCGCATTCGCTTGCCGAGACCGATCCCGCAGCCGCCGTGGAGACGCTCACCGGCGCCATCGCCGAGGCTCAGCTGCTCGACGGTTTCGCCGACGGCTCCCAGGAGGTGTACCGCGCGTTCGACAGCTACAGCGCCAGGGTGCTGTACAACGTTTCCCGTGCAACGCAGTCGGTACCGCGTGACAGCGAAGCGGATGCGGCGAACGAGGCGGGCGAGGGTCCGGCATCCGACATCGTTGCGGTCCCCGATGCCGCTGCCGACGCCGGCAAGCGCGTGCGCGTGGTGCCCGACTCGTTCTACCTGTGCCACCTGGAGGTCACGCACCTGTTGGAGCGCTCGTTCGAGCGCGCCGACGAGGCGTTGCGCTACGGCCGCGCCGCTGTGGCCATGGGCCCGTCGTGCGCCATGGGCTACCGGGTGCTCGGGCGCGCCTATATGCTGCAAGGCGATATGGGCCGCGCCTTCGACGTGCTGAGCGCGGGCCTTCGCGTCTCCCTGCAGCCTACCGACATCGCGCTCATGTACTACCAGCTGGGATACGTGATGTGGAAGCGCGGCAGCGCCGACGCGGGTGTGGCATGCTATCTGAAAGCGGTCGAGGCATCGCCGTCCATCGCCATGCAGGCCACGGCCGAGCTGCGCGAGCTGGTGACCGAGACCGGCGCATCCATCCCGCCGGCAGGTGGCGTGGAGGCGGCCCTTGCCGCCGAGGGAATCCCTTGCGCGCCCGCGTCCGAGACGCTCGACGTCATCGATGCGGCCCTGTCCGCCGCCTGCGATGCCGGCCTTGCGAACGTGGCCCGCAGCCTGCTCGCCACGCGCCTGCGCCATCGTCCCGACGATGCGCTCATGGGAGTGCTGCGCAGCTTCGGCGAGCCCGCGTAACGTCGCTCGCCGCCGCTTGTGGGCAACCGCTGCGCTTGCCTGCCCGCGCCGCAGCCGCGCTGTCTGCGTGCAACCGACGCGCCCGTCTGCGACCCTCGCCGCGCTGATTGCGTGGGGCTGCGGCAGGCGGGCCTCTGCGTGGCAATGTCTGCGTTACAATGCAAGGGTTAACCGTTTTCAACCGTCCGCACCATCGGAACGTAAGCTATCGGAAGTAAGGAACCGTCATGGCAATCAACTCCCCGGAGGGAACGCGCGATCTTCTGCCCGACGAGGCGAAGTTCTGGGCGCATTTCCGCGACACCGCGTTCGGCATCTTCGCCCGTTACGGCTATCAGCCCATCGAAACGCCGCTGTTCGAGCAGACCGACCTGTTCGTGCGCGGCATCGGCCAGGCCACCGACGTGGTGTCCAAGGAGATGTTCACCGCCATTTCCGGCGAGAACTTCAAGCGCGTCATCGACGGCGGCACCATCAAGGCGAAAAGCCGTCTGAGCCTGCGTCCTGAGGGCACCGCGGGCGTGGTGCGCGCCGTGGTGCAGCACGATCTGGTGCCGCAGGGCGCGGCTCCGGCCAAGCTCATGTACGCCGGCCCGATGTTCCGCGCGGAGCGCCCGCAGAAGGGCCGTCAGCGCATGTTCAACCAGGTGGGCATCGAGTGCCTGGGCGCGGAGGACCCCAGCGTGGACGCCGAGGGCATCATCATGCTCATGCGCTTCTACGCAGCCATCGGCGTCCCCATGGACGCCACGCGCCTGCTGGTGAACTCCATGGGCTGCGAGCAGTGTCGTCCGAGGTACCGCGAAGCCGTGCGCGAGTACATGAACGCCCATGCCGAGCACATGTGCGAGGAGTGCATGCGCCGCGCCGAGATCAACCCGCTGCGCGCCTTCGACTGCAAGAACCCCGGCTGCGCCGAGGTCATGGAGGGCGCTCCGAAGATCTCGGACTACCTGTGCGACGACTGCCGCGAGCACTATCAGGCCGTGAAAACCTACCTGGACGGCGCGGGCATCTCCTATATCGAGGACCCCACGCTGGTCCGCGGGCTCGATTACTACACGCGCACCGTGTTCGAGGTGCAGGTCGATCAGGGCATGGGCAGCCAAAACGCCATCGGCGGCGGCGGTCGCTACGACAAGCTGGCCGAGGAAGTAGGCGGACGCCCCACGCCGGGCTTCGGCTTCGCGCTGGGCTACGAGCGCTGCGCGCTGGCCATCCAGGCGGCGGGCCAGGCGTTCCCGAGCGCCCAGCATTGCGACATCTTCGTGGCGTGCGTGGACGATTCCGTGCGCGCCGAGGCGTTCAGCCTGGTGCAGGCATGCCGCGACGCGGGCGTGACCGCCGAGATGGACCATCAGCACCGCAGCCTGAAAAGCCAGTTCAAACTGGCCGACAAGGTGGGCTCGCGCATGGTCGCCGTGCTCGGCCCCGACGAGCTGGCCGCAGGTCAGGTGAAGGTGCGCAACATGTCCACCCATCACGAGCGCCTGGTGAAGCTCGATCAAGCGAAGGCGCTGCTGGCCCAGTTCGGCGGCGAGCCTTTCGGAGGCGCGCATGCCAGCATCGAGGACGTGTTCGCCGGCGAGGAATAACCCGCAAGCGGCGCTGCAGCCATGGCATTTTCAAAGGAGCTGGGAGCCGGTGTGGTTTCCGGCTCCTTTCGTGATGTACAATGGCTAGGTTTGAGCAACAACCCGGGCCCGCGCTTGCGGCCGGGCGCCCATAAAGCATTGCAAGGAGCAAGAGAGAATGACGGATTACATCAACGAGTTTTGCATGCACGACGCAACGTGCGGCGAGCTGCGCAAGTCCGACGTGGGCCGCGAGGTCACGCTGTGCGGTTGGGCGTGGCACAACCGCGATCACGGCGGGCTGATCTTCTGCGATCTGCGCGATCGCACCGGCTACACCCAGGTGGTCGTCGACCCTGATTGCGTGCCCGAGGAGGACTTCCACAAGGCCGAGCATCTGGGCCGCGAGTACGCGCTGCAGATCACCGGCACGGTGCGCGACCGCGGCGCCGACGCCGTGAACCCGAACATGGCCACCGGCGAGATCGAGGTGCTGGCCAGCAAGGTCAACGTGCTCAACGAATCCGTCACCCCGCCGTTCTCCATCGAGGACGGCATCGAGACCGACGAGACCACGCGCATGAAGTGGCGCTACATGGACCTTCGCCGTCCGGAGATGTACCAGTCCCTGCACCTGCGCCATACCGTGGCCCAGGCCATGCGCGCCGCGCTGAACGAGCGCGGCTTCATCGAGGTGGAAACGCCCATCCTGGCCAACTCCACGCCCGAGGGTGCTCGCGACTACCTGGTGCCCTCCCGTCCGAACCCGGGCAAGTTCTACGCGCTGCCGCAGTCCCCGCAGCAGTTCAAGCAGATGCTCATGGTCGGCGGCATCGAGCGCTACTACCAGATCGCCCGCTGCTTCCGCGATGAGGACCTGCGCGCCGACCGTCAGCCCGAGTTCACGCAGGTGGACATCGAGATGTCCTTCGTTCAGGAAACCGACGTCATGGACCTGATGGAGGGCGTGTTCAAGGAGGTCCTGGCCGCCGCGGGCGTGCAGCATGAGTTCCCGCTGCAGCGCATGCCGTGGAAAGAGGCCATGGACCGTTTCGGCTGCGACCGTCCCGACGTGCGTTTCGGCATGGAGCTCGTCGAGCTCACCGACATCGTGCGCGGCTGCGGCTTCGGCGTGTTCTCCAAGGCCGTCGAGGCGGGCAACGTCGTGAAGTGCATCAACGCCAAGGGCGCCGGCAACTGGTCGCGCGGCGACATCGAGAAGCTGGCCGACGTGGCAGCTGCCAACGGCGCGAAGGGCATGGCCTGGATCGCCTACACCGACGCCGATGCCGAGCTTGCGGGCAAGAGCCCCATCATCAAGTTCCTCGGCGACGAGGTCCACGGCGCCATCAAGCAGGCAGCCGGCGTCGAGCCTGGCGACCTGCTGCTGTTCGCCGCCGACACCTACGACACCGCTTCCGCCGTGCTCTCCGCCCTGCGCCTGCACATGGCCGAGGCCCTGAACATCCCGCGCGAGGGCCACGCCCTTCTGTGGGTCGTCGACTTCCCCATGTTCAAGTACGACGAGGAGGAGAAGAAGTACGCCGCCGAGCATCATCCGTTCACGATGATCCCCGAGGCCGATTGGGACAAGATCGAGACCGATCCGCTGGCGTGCTCGAGCTACTCCTACGACATCGTCATGGACGGCTTCGAGATGGGCGGCGGCTCCATCCGTATCCACAACGCCGAGCTGCAGAAGCGCGTGCTTCGTCGCCTGGGCGTGGAAGATGAGCAGATGGAGGAGAAGTTCGGCCACCTCATCCACGCGCTCGAGCTGGGTGCCCCGCCGCACGGCGGCATCGCGCTGGGCCTCGATCGCCTGGTCATGCTGCTGGCTGGCAAGCAGTCCATCCGCGACGTCATCGCCTTCCCGAAGACCTCCAGCGCTTCCGACCCCATGACCGGCGCCCCGAACGCCGTCACCGGCCGTCAGCTCAAGGAAGTCTCCCTGCGACTGCTGTAATAGGTTGCGCTGGCCGTTAGGCCGGCGCAATCGCTCGACGCTGTGGGCCGCTCTTGCACCCGGTTTTGCCCCGTATGCTCGACTTGGCGCGTACCTGAAGTACGCTTGGTCGAGCGACGAGGAGGCTTCGGGAGCGAGAGCGGCCCTCGCTGACTTTTGCGCCATCCGCGATTCTTTACATCTTCGTTCCTGAAAGGACCCTCATGAAAGCACAACGTCCGTATCCTCGCGCCACCATCACGCCGAAGGGCGAGCATGCGCTGGCCAAGGGGCATCCGTGGGTGTACGAGGCCGAGGTGCTGTTCATGGAGGGCGCGCCGGGACAGGGCGATGAGGTTGCCAACGGCAGCCTCATCGACGTGGCGAACCGCAAGGGGGCGTATCTGGGAACGGGCCTGCTGTCGAAGAGCAGCAAGATCCGCATCCGCCTTATCACGCGCAACGCCAACGACGCGTTCGACCGCGCGTTCTGGAAGCGCAAGGTGGCATGGGCGTGGGGATACCGCAAAACGGTCATGGGCGAAGACGCCAGCTGCTGCCGCGTGCTGTTCTCGGAGGCCGACGGCTTTCCGGGCCTGGTGGTGGACCGCTTCAATGACGTGTTGGTGGCAGAAACGCTGTCCGTGGGTATGGAGCAGCTCAAGCCGGTGATCTTTCCGGTGCTGCTCGAGGTGCTCGCCGAGGACGGTGTGTCCATCCGCGGCCTGTACGAGCGCAACGACGTGGCAACCCGCAAGCTGGAGGGCCTTGAGCTCACGGCCGGCTGGTTTGCAGGCGAAGGCGACGAAGGCGGGCAAGCGGGCCTCGACCCGCTCGCACCGGGCGCGCCGGGCACCGAGGGCTTCGGTCCCACTGCCACGCAGATCGTCGAAAACGGCGTGCGCTACGAGGTCGATTTCGAGAACGGCCAGAAGACGGGCTTTTTCCTGGACCAGAAGTACAACCGCCGCGCGGTGGCCAAGCTTGCCGCGGGAAAGCACGTGCTCGACTGCTTCACGCACACGGGCAGCTTCGCGCTCAACGCCGCCCATGGCGACGCGGCGTACGTGAACGCCGTGGACATCTCCGAGCTTGCCGTGGCGCAGGCGCGCAAGAACGCGCAGCTCAACGGCCTGGAGGAGCGTATGGACTTCACGGCAACGAACGTGTTCGACCTGCTTCCGGCGCTCGAGGCCGCCCATGATCGCACGTACGACTTCATCGTGCTCGACCCGCCGGCGTTCACGAAAAGCCGCAAAACCATCCAAAGCGCCTCGCGCGGCTACAAGGAGATCAACTACCGCGCCATGAAGCTGCTGCCGCGCGGCGGGTATCTGGCAACCTGCAGCTGCAGCCATTTCATGGATACCGAGCGCTTCAAGCACGTGGTCGCCAGCGCTGCGCACGACGCGGGCGTGCAGCTGCGCCAGATCGAGGAGCGCCAGCAGGCGCCCGATCACCCCATCGTCTGGGGTGTCCCCGAAACCGACTACCTGAAGTTCTTCATCTTTCAGGTGGTATAGCGCAAACAGGCGCGGCATGATGCCGCGCCTGTTTTTTTCGGCGCCGCTCAAAAAGCCGCTCGCAACCCTTATCGAGCCGTTTTGACAGCTTTCCTGGGAAATACGCAGGTGGGTAGTAATCTACGTTCCCTAAATTCAGCGGGATTCTGGTATTCTGCAATCGACCGTTTTGCAACGAACGAGGATAAGTATCCACAAAATGGTTCAATGTTGACTAACGCATAAAGCTATCGCTGCAGCGATCACGCTAAGACGAACAAGGGCCGCCGGGTGTCGGCGAGTAACCAGGAAACGAGGGGTATAAGGTGTCAGACCCGATTGCGCCGAAGGGCGAACCGACGGCAAAAGACCTGCGCAGGTCCACCGATCGCCGCGTGGTGCGCACGCGCAAGGCCATCCGCGAGGCGTTCTTCAAGCTGATGGAGAACCAGGACTACCATAAGATCACCATCGCCTCCATAGCGCGCGAGGCCGATATCGATCGCAAAACGTTCTATCTGCATTACAGCTCGGTAAGCGATCTAGTGGACGAGATTATCCGCGACGAGGCGCAAAACATCATCGCCAGCTGCCGCGATGCGCTGCGTTCGGATGGCGACAAGGGGCTTGATGTGAGCAAGCTGTTCCAGAGCATCAGCTTGGCCTTGGCTCCTGATATGACGCGTAGCAAGCGGGTGCTGCAGCATGTGTCGCTGCAGGATGTGCTCGACCGTCTGGAGACAAGCCTGGTGGATGTTCTCATGGAGGATAACGTGCTAGGTCTGCGCCGCGACGATCCGTACGTGCCCTATATCGTGTCGTTTTTCTGCGCGGGGTTGGTGGCGGTGTATCGTCGCTGGCTCATCACCGACTCCGAGATCCCGCTTGAAAGCCTTGCCGGGGTGACCAGCGTGTGTTTGTTCGACGGCCTCAACGGGGTGCTGCCAAGCGTCAAGCCTGCGTAAAGCGCCGGTTAAATTGCAATGTTAACCGGACATCATATGATAGCTGAGCGTTTTCCCAG
>JAUNWR010000053.1:0-11945 GCA_030540215.1 Coriobacteriia bacterium
TTCCACCTGCGGTTCCACGCTGGCGCTGATGGATGCGGGCGTGCCGATCAAGGCCCCGGTCTCCGGCATCGCCATGGGTCTTATCAAGGAAGGCGACGATATCGTCATCCTCTCCGATATCCAGGGCATCGAGGACTTCCTCGGCGATATGGACTTCAAGGTCTGCGGTACCGAGAAGGGCATCACCGCCCTGCAGATGGACAACAAGGCCAAGGGCCTGTCCACCGAGATCCTCGGCCGTGCGCTCAAGCAGGCCCACGAAGGCCGTGCGCACATCCTGAAGGCCATGCTCGCCGAGCTGCCTGAGCCGCGCGCAACGCTGCGCGATACCGCTCCGCGCATCGAGACCATCCATATCCCCGTTGATAAGATCCGCGACGTCATCGGCTCCGGCGGTAAGGTCGTGCGCGGCATCCAGGATGAAACCGGCGCGCAGATCGACATCCAGGAAGATGGCACCATTCATATCGCCGCCATCGAGGGCCCGGCCGGCGAAGCCGCCAAGGCCATGATCCTCGGCATCGTCAAGGAGCCCGAGGTCGGCGAAATCTTCGAGGGCGAGGTCGTCGGTATCAAGGACTTCGGCGCCTTCGTTAAGCTCACCCCCGGCAAGGACGGCTTGCTCCACATCTCCCGTGTGGCCAACGGCCGCGTCGGCTCGGTCGAGGACGTGCTGAAGCTCGGCGACACCGTCAAGGTTCAGGTCCTCGAGATCGACCCCAAGACGGGCAAGATCTCGCTCGATCGCCTGGACAAGCCGGAGGCTCCGGAAGGCAGCACCCCTGCTCCGCGCGAACATCGCGGTCATGAGCGCCATGAACGCCACGAGGGAGGCAAGCGCGAAGCCGGCCAGCGTGATGTGCGCCCGGGTCGTGCCAACCGCACCCCTCGTCGCCGTCATGAGTCCCAATAAGCTGTATACAAGATAGCTAGCGATGGCGGCCGCCTCAGGCCGCCATCTTTTCTAAGAAGGAGCTTCAACATGATCAACGTCGCCGTTTCCGGTTTTGCCGGACGTATGGGTTCCGCCGTGGTCGATGCCGTCACCGCAGCCGACGACATGCAGGTAACCTGCGGAATCGACCCGCATGGCTCTTCGAAGGTTTTCGCAGTGTATGAAACGGTCGAGCAGGCCGTGCATGCCGGTGGATTCGATGTGCTCGTCGATTTTACGCAGCCTTCCGTCGTCGAGGGCAATCTTCGCGTCGCCCTTGCGGCGGGCATCGATTGCGTGGTGGGCACCACGGGTCTTGCCAACGACAAGCTCGAGGAGCTTGCCGCCCTCGCCCCTGAGGGATCGTGCCTGTTCTACGCCCCGAACTTCACCACCGGTGCCGTGCTCATGATGCAGTTCGCAAAAGCAGCTGCCCCGTTCTTCCCTGAGGCTGAGGTGCTCGAGTTCCATCATTGCAACAAGAAGGACGCTCCCTCCGGCACCGCCGTGCGCACGGCGCAGATCATCTCCGAGGCTCGCAACGGCCGTCAAAGCGCCGCGCCGGGCAAGGAAACCGAGATCACTGGTTGCGAAGGCGCCCGCGGCGCGCTGGTGGACGGCGTGCCCGTGCATTCGGTCCGTTCCATGGGTTATGTGGCAAGCCAAGAAGTGGTGTTCGGCTCCATGGGCCAGACCCTTACCATCCGCCACGATTCGTGGGATCGCACTTCGTACATGCCCGGCGTGCTGCTCGGCATCCGAAGCGTCGGCGACCGACAAGGCCTTATCGTCGGGCTTGAGAACTTCATGGAATAGGCACCTGCTCGGATGATGCCGCCGTCTATGGCGGGTATTGGCACTTAACCGGCAACATTTGTCTCTTGAGCGTGACAATTTAATGACTTCACGGCGCCCTTCGGGGTGCCGTGGCATAATATGGCGAAGTTGCATTATGCGATTCAGGTGCATGGCGTCGAGCCATGCTTGTACAGAAAGGTGCCAACGATGGGAAATCCTCGTTTCGGCCGCATGATCCCGGCCATGGTCACGCCCATGAAGGACAATCTCGATCTCGATCTCGATCGTGCTCAGGAGCTTGCTGACCGTTTGGTAAAGGGCGGCGCCGACTCCCTTATCATCAACGGCACCACGGGTGAATCTCCCACTGTGTTCTATCCGGACAAGATCGAGCTGTTCAAAGCCGTGGTCGCCGCAGTCGATGGCCGCATCCCGGTTATCGCCAACGTCGGCGATAACTGCACGGCCGATACGGTCGGCTTCGCAAGCGATGTGGCGAAGCTCGGCGTCGACGGCTTCATGTGCGTCGTGCCGTACTACAATAAGCCTCCGCAAGAGGGCTTGTATCAGCATTTCAGCACCATCGCGCGTTCGGTGGAACTGCCGATCATCCTGTACAACATCCCGGGGCGTTGCGCGGTGAACATGACCGCGGAAACCTCGCTGCGTCTCGCGCATGATCTGGACAACGTGGTTGCCATCAAGGAGGCTTCCGGAAGCTTTGATCAGGTGAAAGCCATTGTGGAAGGCGCGCCTGAGGGCTTTTGCGTATACTCCGGCGACGATTCGGCAACCTACGACATTATGAAACTGGGTGGCGTGGGCGTCATCTCCACCATCGGAAACGTTGCTCCTGCTCGAATGAAGGAGATCGTGGAGCTGTGCGCGGCCGGCAAATGGGAAGAAGCCGCTGCCGCAAACGAACGCCTCATGCCCCTCATGGAAGGGCTGTTCAAGACAGCGAACCCCATCCTGGTCAAAGAAGCACTGAAATTGGCCGGCTTCCCGGTAGGCGGAGTTCGTCTGCCCCTGGTCAATGCCACTGCCGAGCAGTCCGCCGAGCTTGAGCGCACCATGCGCGAGGTCGGCGTCCTGTAGCCAGGATACGCAGCAGGGCCGCTTCAATCCATGCGGCCCTGCTGTATGTTGGCAGTAAGGAAATCAATACATGGATCAAAACGAACAGCGCCCGAAGCGCAACGCTGATGTGCGCCCTGAGAACAGCGGCAAAAGCACGCAGACGGTCAAGCACGTCAAGCTTGACCTTGAGCGTCCCAAGCTCACGAAAGAGGGCAACGCCGATCAGGGCCGTAAGCGTCCGCGTTCTCGTAAGCGCTCCTTCGACTCCTCGAAAAAAGACCGTGGAGCCACGCTGAAGATCATCCCGCTCGGCGGCCTTGACGCCATCGGCAAGAACATGACCGTGTTCGAGTGCAAGGGCGACATGGTGCTCGACGATGCCGGCCTCATGTTTCCCGATGACAACCATCCCGGCGTAGATCTTATCCTTCCGGATTACACCTACGTGCTCCAGCATGCTGATAAGCTGCGGGGCATCGTGATCACGCACGGCCACGAGGATCACACGGGTTCCTTGCCTTATCTGATCAAGGACCTGGATCGTCAGGTGCCCATTTACGGCACGAAGATGACTCTGGGCCTAATCGAAGGCAAGTTCAAGGAGCACCGAATCAAAAACGCCAAGCTCGTGGAAATCAAGCCGGGCGACAAGGTGAACCTCGGCTGCATCACGGCCGAGTTCTTCGCCGTGAATCACTCCATCCCCGGTGCCGTGGGCGTCTTTTTCCGCAGCCCCGCAGGCAACGTGCTGCATACGGGCGACTTCAAACTCGACCAAACCCCCATCGACGGCGTGCACACCGACTTTGGCGCACTTGCGCGCTTCGCAGACGAGGGCGTGGACCTGATGATGTCGGATTCCACGAACGCCACCAACCCCAATTTCACCCCCAGCGAGGCGGAAGTGGGCAAGGAGCTTCAACGCATCATCGCTCAGGCAAAGGGCCGCGTCATCATCGCGTCTTTCGCCAGCCATATCCATCGCCTGCAGCAGATCTGCGATGCAGCCGTGACAAACGGGCGCAAGGTGGTCGTCACCGGTCGCTCCATGGTGCAGAACACCGATATCGCTCGCAAGCTCGGGTATCTGAAGATCTCCGACCAGGACATCATCGATGCGTACGACCTGAAGGGCATCCCGCCCGAGCAGGTGGTCATCATGTGCACGGGCAGCCAAGGCGAGCCGCTGTCGGCTCTTGCCCGTATCGCCGCGGGCGAGCATAAGACCATCGACATGGAAGCGGGAGACACCGTCATCATCTCGGCTACCCCGGTTCCCGGCAACGAGAAGGCCGTTACGAAGGTGGTCAACTCGTTGGCCAAGATCGGCGCCGATGTGTACGACAAGTCCCGCGGCCGCGTGCACGTCTCCGGCCATGCTTCGGCTGAGGAGCTGAAGATCATGCTTACCATCGTGCAGCCCAAGGCGTTCATGCCCGTACACGGCGAGGCCACGCATCTTCGCGCCCATGCCCGTTTGGCGGAAGCCGTCGGCGTTCCCGCTGAGAACGTGTTCATCTGCGAGAACGGTGAAAGCCTTGAGCTTTCCACGAAGGGCGTCAAGCATGGCGAGGTCGTGCAATCCGGCATCGTGCTCGTCGACGGCCTGTCGGTAGGCGATACCTCCGAGCAGGTACTCGAGGAGCGCACGGCGCTTTCCGCACAGGGCTTCGCCGTTATCGCGGCGGCGGTCTCGGGCCGCAAGAAGGCCGTGGCCGGCAACGTTCAGGTGGAGATGCACGGCATCACCGGCGGCGACGATGGGTATCTGGTCCAAGATTGCGAGAAGTGCGTCAAGAACGCGCTGACCCGTGCTTTGTCCAAGGGCGCTTCGGGCAAGGAGCTGAAAAAGGCCGCCCGTGACGCCCTGCTTTCCCTGCTTTGGGAGCGCACGAAAACCCGTCCCATGACGGTGGTGAACCTGCTGGACATCTAGCATCGCCGCACACAAGAATCTGTTCACGAGCACCTGCGTTGCATTGCGCGCAGGTGCTCGCTTGCTCGCATAACTGCTGAAACGCTTTAGCACGAAAGGGGAGGGCGTGGCCCGAACTGCTTCGAACAAATCATCCGCATCCAAGAAAGCCGACGCAGGCAAGGCGAAGGCTGCAAGCCCTGCGCAGAAACGCGCTGCCAAGCAGGCGGCCTCCAGCGCCGCCCAACCGCAAATACTTGATGAGCGCACCAAGCGCGACATCACCGGCGTCGGCGTAACGCTGTTGGGCATCGTTTTGTTCGTCGCCGCCGTCGTTCCCACCGATGCGCTCATTACCTCCTTCGTGTCCCAGCTTTTGCATCTGTGCCTGGGAATCGGCGCTTATCTGCTGCCGTTTTTCCTGGTTGCGATCGGGGCAAGCTTCCTTGTCCGAATCGATAAGAAGGGTATCCCGCTGCGCGTTTCGGTGGGGCTGGCCATGCTGTTCGTCGCGGTGCTTTCCTTGTTGGCCCTGTTCACGCCCGAAGCTGCCCCTGACGCTACGGACAATCTGTTCCTAGCCGATCAGCTTTCCGCTCGCGGAGGCTACATCGGCGCGGGCGTCGCGTGGTGCGGCCTGACGCTGTTCGGCAAGGTGATCTCTGCCATCGTGCTGTTCGGCCTTGCGATTGCCGGGTTGATCGTCATCGGCTTCTCCGTATCCAGCATCGTGGAGAAGCTGCAGGCGCTGGCTGCAGCTCGTGAAGAAGCCGACGAGCGCGAGCACGGCGTGGTGCCGCCGCCTGCTTTCGCCAGGGTTTCCCGCCCGAAGACGAAAGCCGTCGACGAAGCCGAGCTCGCTGAGCTCGAAACCGCTAAAACCCAAACGCTCAAGCAGCCTGCGACCTCGTATCGCCGGCACGGAAGCGCCATCTCATCCGCCGACGATGGTGCTTCCCGCGAAAACGCAAGCCAAGCGCCTGAAACCATCACGCGCAAACTGGGGCGCCGCAAGCCTATCGAGCGCGCTGCTGCGCCGACTATGCCGAAAAAGCCCTCGAAAGCCGCTACGCCGGTTGCTACCCCGCGCCCCGAGCAGGGTTTCGAGCTTCCGCCGTTCGAGCTTCTTGCCACGTCCACCGATCCGGAAAAAGACCTGGCAACCGATTCGGAGCTGCAGGAAACCGGCGCTTGCCTGCAAGAAACGCTTGAAGACTTCAATATCATGGCCAAGGTGGTGGGCTGGGTCGCGGGTCCGACGGTCACCTTGTTCAAAGTTGATCTTCCAGCAGGTGTGCGCGTCAGCCGCGTTACCGCGCTTGAAGACGATATCGCGCTGGCGCTTGCCGCGCCCGGCGTACGAATCTTCGCGCCCATTCCCGGTACCAATTACGTCGGCATCGAGGTGCCTAACCGAACCCGCCAGACGGTATTGCTCGGCGACGTCATCAAGGACGCAGCCCCCGGTCCTTTGCAAATCGCCATCGGCAAGGACGTCGAGGGTCACTGCATCGTTTCCGACCTCGCCAAAATGCCTCATCTGCTTATCGGCGGTACCACTGGTTCGGGCAAATCCGTGTCCATCAACGCTATGATCATGTCCATCCTTATGCGGGCAACCCCGTCCGAGGTTCGCTTCATCATGATCGACCCCAAACGCGTCGAGTTCACGCCCTATAACGGAATTCCGCACCTGTATGTTCCCGTTGTCACCGAGCCAAAGGAAGCGGCAAGCGCATTGAGCTGGGGCGTTGCGGAAATGGAACGCCGCTTGAAGGTGTTTTCGAAGGTCGGTGCTCGCAACATCGGCCAGTACAATGCCAAGGTGCAGGCGGCGCAGGCCGAAGCGAAGGCCGCGCAGGAAGCAGGGGAGGATCTGCCTGAAAACGAGCTAGGCGATGAGCTGCCCTATATCGTCATCATCATCGACGAGCTTGCCGACCTCATGATGAACGTCGGCAAGGAGGTGGAATTCTCCATCAGCCGAATCGCCCAGCTGGCGCGCGCTGCCGGCATTCACTTGATCGTTGCCACCCAGCGTCCTTCGACCAACGTGGTCACGGGTCTGATCAAGGCCAACATCACGAACCGCATCGCATTCAACGTGGCAAGCGGCATCGACAGCCGCGTTATCTTGGATACACCGGGCGCGGAAAACCTCATCGGCCTGGGCGACCTGCTCCTAAGCAAGCCGGAGTACGCAAAGCCCATGCGCATCCAAGGTTGCTACGTGTCCGAAGATGAAATTAATGCGGTTGTGGAGAAGTTACGCAGTCAGGGCGAGCCAGAGTATCATTCCGAGATCTTATCCACCAATCTAATCACGTTGGGATCGTGCCCCTCGGATGCCAGCGGCGGCACGTGCGCCGACGATGATCCGCTCATTTGGGAGGCGGCCGAGTTGGTGGTGTCCAGTGGTTTGGGTTCCACGTCCAATATCCAGCGTCGCCTCAAAGTGGGATACTCCCGCGCCGGGCGTATAATGGATATGTTGGAAGATAAGGGCGTCGTCGGTCCTCCGAACGGCAGCAAGCCCAGAGAAGTGCTCGTCGATGCCATGGAGCTTGAGACGCTCAAAGCGTTCGAGCAACATGACGGCGACAATCAATAAGGAGAAGGCATGGGCCAGGTTTCATTCGGCACCGTATTGCGCGAAGCGCGCGAGCGGAAGGGCTACGACGTGCAGTCGGCCGCTCGTCGGCTGCGCATCCGCCCGGACATCCTCCGCGCCCTCGAGAACAATGATTTTTCCCGTTTGCCCGCGCGCGGCTATACGCGCAACATGGTGAACGCATATGCGAAATTGGTTGGGCTCAACCCTGCCGACATCACGCGTATGTATCTCGATGATGCATACGCCTATCAGGTTGGACGCACCCGTGGCGAATCGGATTCGCCTGCGCATGTTTCGGGTCGTAGGTCGGTTTCGCGCGGCGACGGGCGTCATGATGGTCGTGGGCAAGGTTCGCAGCGCTCATCGCGCCATAGCGAAGACCGCTCCGGCGATGGTCGTCGCTCGCAGCGTACCCAACGAGGTCAGCGCCAGGGCACGCAGCGTATGCCGCGTCGCGAACAGCAGCCGCAACGCGAATATCGCGAGTCGCTTGCTTCGCGAGCGGCACGCGCCGAGAACGAAAGCCGTCGCTCCAACCATTTCGGCGGCGCTGTTACCACGCAGTTCACCAACTTTTATTCCGGTTCGCAGAACAATGCCGGTCGCGGGATGCAGGCGCGATTGCCTTATGTAGCGGTCATCGTGATCATCTTGCTGCTGCTCGTGATCATCGTTGCGCTTGCGTTCGGAAACCGCGGTGCGGCCTCCACGCAGGATGTGGCGAAGGTGCCCATTACCGGCGTTACCGATACATCGGCGGACGGCACAGGCGTCAGCCAAGACAACTCCAACAACAGCAACAACGGCAATAACAGCAACGATTCGGAATCCAAGGCATCTTCAACGGAAACCGTGCCTACAAGCGTGAAGGTGGAGTACAAGTTGGCCAAGGGCCAGCAAGCTTACGTCATCATCACGGAGGATGGACAGGCGACCGAGCAGATGCTCACCGGACCAGTAGATACAACGGTCGACGTCTCCGGTACCTGGAGCTTGGCCACCTGGGTTTCCTCCGGCTTTACCGTCACCATGGACGGCAACGAGGTCGAATTCACCAGCGATGCGACCACGGGCATGCCCACAGCTACGGTGAACTTCAAGGATTACCTTGCTTCTTGGGCTAAAGACCATCCTGATGTGAAGGTCGAGGGGCTTGATAGCTCCAGCACCTCCTCGACCAGCACCGGGTCCACCTCGTCGACTACGAATTCGGCATCGAGCGGCATCTCGTCGCAGTCGGCTACCGGCACCGGTTCGTCTGTCGGTTCTTCGACGACATCGACGGGAACCGGTTCGACCAGCACCTCCGGCACCGGTTCGACCTCGACAAGCGGCACCGGATCCGGCACAACAGGTACCCAGTACTCGTCATCAACGTATTCGTCTTACTAGTTGAAAGGCAAACATCATGGCCAAGGAATCTAGCTTCGATGTGGTGTCCACCGTCGACATGCAGGAAATCGACAATGCATATCAGCAAGCGAAGAAGGAGCTGACGCAGCGCTACGACCTGAAAGGCTCCGGCGCCGAGCTGTCCCTCGACAAGCAGAAGAAGACCATCACGGTGGCGGCTCCCGCCGATTTTGTGGCTCGCCAGGTCATCGACATCATGGGCAGCAAGCTCATCAAGCGAGGCATCGATCTGGCCGCCGTCAAATGGGGCGACCCCCAAGCGGCAACCGGTCAAAGCGTGCGTCAGACGGCAACCATCGTCGAAGGCATCGACAAGGAAACGGCCGGCAAGATCAACAAGGACATCAAGGCGCAAAAGCTCAAGGTGAAGGTCACCATCGAAGGCGACAAGCTGCGTGTTTCCTCCGCCTCCCGCGACACGCTTCAAGAGGTTATCGCTTTCTTGAAGGGCCAGGATTACGGCCAGCCGCTCCAGTACGTTAACTATCGCTAAGGATTTCCGTGGAAACCGAAAACGTGTTTGAAATCGAGAGCCCTCGCGTCGCGTTCGTCACCATGGGCTGCGCGAAGAACGAGGTAGATACCCAGCGCATGCAATCGCAGCTCACCCGTTGCGGCTTCGTGATCGAGCAAGACCCCGAGGCCGCCGACGCCGTGGTGGTGAACACCTGCTCGTTTATCCAAAGCGCTACCGAGGAAAGCCTTGAAGCCATTTTCGAGGTTGCAGGTATGCCCAACGTGGCTGCAGGCGCTGCGCTCATCGTTGCCGGATGCATGCCCGCCCGTTACGGACAGAAATTGGAATCAGAGCTTTCCGAGGCTTCCGCATTCGTTCCGTGCAGCAAGGAAGACGATATCGTTCAGGTCATCGCACAAGCGCTTGGCATCGATCAGGTGCGCCTGGAGCGTATGAAGGCAGGCATGCTCGGGGCCGTGCCCGAAGGTACGGTCGCCATCAGCGGTTCGCGCGCCGTTTCGGCCTACGTGAAGATCTCGGATGGATGCGACCGCTTCTGCTCGTACTGCACTATTCCTTACATTCGCGGCAGGTATCACAGCTTCGACTACGAAACCGTTCGCACGGATGTGGCCGATCGTGTTTCGGAAGGCGTGAAGGAAATCGTCCTCATTGCCCAGGATACAGGGCGTTGGGGTCAGGATTTCGAGGATGCGTCAAGCCTCGCGTGGCTTGTGGGAACGCTTGCGGATGAGTTCGCCGATATCTGGTTCCGCGTCATGTACATCCAGCCTGAGGGGATCACCGACGAGCTGCTGCATACCGTTGCCGAGCATGACAACATCTGCTCCTATTTCGACATCCCCCTTCAGCACGTTCAGCCCAGCATTCTGAAGGCCATGCATCGCAAGGGTTCGCGCGAGGAGTACGAGTCGTTGGTGGAACGAATTCGCCGCATTGTCCCCGAGGTAACGTTGCGCACCACGCTTATCGCGGGCTTTCCCGGGGAAACGGAAGAAGATTTCGATGAGCTTTGCGATTTCGTCGAAGAGGGCTATTTCGATTACATCGGCGTGTTCGCGTACTCGCGCGAAGAGGGGACCCGCGCATACGATTTGCCCGATCAGGTTGACGATGACGAGAAGGCGTACCGCGCGCAACGGTTGCGCGACCTTGCGGACGATGTTTGCACGCCGCTCGTAGCCGCTCGTGTCGGAAAAACCATGGACGTGCTCATCGAGGGCAGGGAAGAGGACGGTCAGCTGTTCGGACGCGCAATGTGCCAAGCCCCCGAGGTCGATGGCGTAACCTATGTCGACAACGGCGAGCCGGGCCATATCGTTCGAGTTGCCATAACCGATACGCTGCTGTATGAAATGGAAGGCGAATAGCCCATGCACAAGCTGCAAGTGGAAGCCGCACCGCAAGCTGCTACTAGTTTGTGGACCCCGGCTAACATCGTCACGCTCATCCGCATATGCTTGGTACCCGTGTTCGTCGTCGTGCTCTTGAGCCCTTGGCCGCAATGGTTTCATCTGCCTGACTTGGCGGAACATTCTAAAAGCCTCATCGCCGCCGCCATCTTCGTGCTGATCTCTTGCACGGACTGGCTTGATGGGTATTTGGCTCGAAGCCGTGGCGAAGTTACCGACTTCGGAAAGTTCATGGATCCGCTTGCCGATAAAATCCTGGTCATGGCGGCCCTGCTGGCGCTGATCGAGCTTGGATCGCTTCCCAGTTGGGTTGCGCTCATCATCGTTGCGCGTGAATTCATCGTCTCAGGCGTGCGTATGGTGGCGGCCAGCAAGGGTACCGTCATCTCCGCTAGCTGGTACGGCAAGTTCAAGACGGTGTTCCAGATGATTGCCATCGTGCTGTTCACCATCAAGGACAGCTACATGATGGGTACGCTCGTCGAGGCATTTTCAGACGTGATGTGGGTTATCAGCTGGATCGTCATGTCCATCGCCTTGCTGCTGACGGTGGTGTCGATGCTTGATTACATCTCCAAGGCCCGTGAACTCATCGGTTTGGGGCCCTCAAAGCGAGCAAAGCGTAAGCAGAAGGCTGAAAGCACGCAAAGCGAAAACATCGAAGAGGCACACGTCGGCGTGCGGATTGCAGATATCGAGCATCTTGCGGCTCAGGTTATTTCGCATGCCAGCGAACGGGGCATAACCGTCGGCACTGCCGAAAGCCTTACCGGCGGCATGATCAGCGCTGCGTTGACTTCGGTTTCCGGAAGCTCAGCTGTTGTGCGAGGCGGCATCACCAGTTACGCAACTGGAGTGAAATCCGATGTGCTTGATGTTCCTGAGTCGGTTATCGAAGAGTTCGGCGTGGTTAGCACGCAAGTTGCCCGCCATATGGCGCAGGGTGCGTGCAAGGACCTGACCTGCAACGTGGCCGTTGCCGTCACCGGCATTGCGGGCCCGTCCGGGGCAGAGCCGGAAAAGCCCGTCGGGACCGTTTGCTTCGCATGCGCAAGCGACACCGGTATCACGGCTCAGCGGAAACATTTCGAAGGGGATCGCAACCAGGTTCGCATGCAAACCACCTTTGAAGCCCTTCGCATGATCGATGCAGCGGTGTGCGGGCAGCAGCATATCTCAAGCTAAGCCGGCCCTTTTACGTATAACGGCGCAAGCGATACACGGAAGCGTCGACAACAGTAATCAATCGAACAGGTTCACCAGACAACCGTGTTAGGTTCAGGTGAACCTGTTCGGTATTT
>JAUNWR010000054.1:0-11799 GCA_030540215.1 Coriobacteriia bacterium
CTTCCAGCTCCGATATCGCCGAGTCGCTCGACGGTCAGAACCCGCTGCCGGCTTCCATCGACGTCGAGCTGTCCGACCCGAAGATGGTCGAGGACGTTGCCTCCCAGATCGAGGCGAACAAGACGTTCCAGAAGATCTGCGACAACCCCTCCGACCCCTCCGATTCGCTGCGTTATGGCGAGAAGACGGTAGACCGCCTGTTCCAGCTGACCAGCTATGTGCGCGTCATTGGCGTGGCGCTGGTGGGCCTGCTCATCTTCATCGCGCTGGTGTTCATCAACAACACCATCCGCTTGGCCATTCTGGCGCGCCGCAAGGAAATCGCCATCATGCGCCTGGTGGGCGCCTCCAACGGGTTCATCCGAGGGCCCTTCCTCATGGAGGGCGCGCTGCACGCCATCGTGGGCGCTGCGCTCGCCATCGGCACCTTGGAGGTTCTGCGCAATGTGGCCATGCCTAAGCTGCAGGAAGCCCTCACGTGGCTGCCCATCGACCTTTCCGCCGGCACGTTCGCTATGTTCTATGTGATGCTTGCGGTGTTCGGCCTGGTCATCGGCTTGATCGGCTCGGCATTCGCCATGCGTCGTTATCTGAAGGTGTAGCGCTTGAGGAGCATGCATGCCAAGGCATACCGATAAAATTGCCAACATGGCGGCGTCCGCGCGCAAAGCGCGGGCCCGCAACATAAAGCTCGCGAAGCTGTTCAGCTTGATTATCGTCGTAGCCGCCGCATTTGTCGGCGGCTTCGCCGTTCGCGGAGACATGGAGCTGCTCGATGCGCTAGGCCTTTCGCAGCTCACGGGTACCCAGGACGCGAAGGCGAAGGCAGCGCAAACGCAGCAAACCTACAATTCGCTTTCGGCTCGCGTGGGCGAGGTTGAGACCATCGTGAACAAGGACAGCCTTGATTCCTATGATCTTGATACCGCCACCACCAAGATGCTCGATGCGTTCGCCGTATCCACCCAGGACCCGTATCTGCGCTATTACGACGCAAGCCGCTTCGCTGCCTCATCGTCTACCTCCGACGCCTCCGATAACGGCGGCGGCATCGGCGTGCTGTTCAGCGAATACAACGGCAGCGCCTACGCGGTCGACGTGTTCGAGGGGTCGCCGGCGCAGATGGCAGACGTGCAAACCAATGACGTGGTGGTTTCCGTAGACGGCGATCGCAGCCACGCTTGGTCCGCATCCGAGGTCACTCAAGCTATCAAGCGCGACCAGGGCTCTCAGGTGGTCATCACCTGGAGGCGAGGCTCGTCGCTTGACGACACCAAGGGCACCGAGTTCACCACCACGCTCACCGTCACGGACCAAACGGTCAAAAACGTCGCCACTGAGCTCACGAACAACGTTGGCTATATCCAGCTGAAGCAGATCACGCAGAATTCTGCCCAGCTCGTGCGGCAGGCCATCGTCGATCTTGATGCAAGGGGGGCGCAATCCTACGTCCTGGACCTGCGCGACAACCCCGGCGGATACCTCACGCAAGCCGTGGATATCTCAAGCTACTTCATCAAAAGCGGCACCATCGTGCGCATCACTACGAAAAGCTCGGATGAGACCACGAAAAACGCCACGGGCGACGTGCTTACCGACAAGCCGCTGGTAGTGCTGGTCAACGGCAACACCTCGTCTTCAGCTGAGGTCATCGCCGCGTCGTTGAAGGATAACGAACGAGCCACCATCGTGGGCACCACTACGCTCGGCAAGGGCTCGGTGCAGGTCACCCATGAGCTCACCTTCGGCGGCGCGTTGCGCTACACCGCCGCGTATTACAAAAGCCCGCTCGATCATGACATCGACGGGCTGGGCATCAATCCCGACATCTCCATCGGCCGCTCCGACGATGACGACAATCAAAAGTCGTTGGCCATGGAGACCGCGCAATCCATGGTGCGTGAGTAGATGGGGCGCACGCGCAAGCACACGCGTCGCCGTCCGCGCCCCAATCCTCACGGCGTTCTGGTGGTCCATGCGGGGTCGTTCGGCTTCGTGAGGACGGCCGAAGGGGAGTACTTCATCCCTGAATCGAAGATGGCCGGGGCTTTCGACGGCGACTTGGTGGAAGTGGCGCCGCTTCCCGCGCGCGGTACGTCCGGCAGCGCGCACGCCGATCGACCGGCGGCGCGCGTGCTGCGCGTTATCGACCGAGCGCATGATACCGTGGTAGGGCGCTATGAGGTCGCCGAGCCTTTCGGCGTGGTGGTGCCAGAGGACCATAACATCCCCTATGACATTTTCACCATGCGCGCCGATTCGCCGGATATCCCGGATGGGGCGCTTGTGCGCGTTCGTATGACGGCGTATCCGTCTCGGCATGAGGCCGCGTGCGGCGTTATCGAGGAAGTGCTCGGCATGGCAGACGATGCCACCGCTTCCGTTGAATCCATCATCGCCCGCGCCAAGCTTGAAACCGTGTTCTCGGAAGGCGCCTTGGCGCAAGCCGATGCGGCGGTTCTCGACGAAGTGGGCGCTCTTGCGGCGGGGTACCGCGATATCCGCGATCGCATGGTGTTCACCATCGACCCGGCCGATGCCCGGGATTTCGACGATGCGCTTTCATTGGAGCCTGCGGAGGACTTCCGCAAGCACGGAGCCGTGTGGCGTCTGGGCGTCCATATCGCCGATGTGTCGCATTATGTGGAGTGGAACAGCTCGCTCGACCTTGATGCGCGCCGTCGCGCCACGAGCGTTTACCTGGTCGATCGCGTTGTCCCCATGCTGCCCGAGCAGCTTTCCAACGGCTTGTGCTCGCTTAATCCCGGCGAAACCCGCAGGTGCATGACGTGTGACGTATACCTCGACGAGGACTGGAGGCCCGTCGGCTACGACCTGTACCCGGCGCTTATGCGCTCGTGCGCTCGCTTGTCGTACAGCCAGGTGCTCGATGCGCTGCAGGGCGCGCCGCTCGGCGCTTCCGGCACGCTCGACGGCTTGAAAGGTTGTGCGGCAGGTCAGGATATCGACGAAGCCATCATGCAGCGCGTGAGGAGCGTGAGCGATTTCGCCCAGGCGCGCATCGCGTACCGGCAAGCTGCCGGCGGCCTTGACTTCGAGTTCCCCGAGGCCCGCGTGATCCTCGACGCATCGGGCAAGCCCTGCGGGGTGGACCTGCGTGTGAAGAACCAGGCCACAAGCCTGGTCGAGGAGGCCATGATTTTAGCCAACGAGGTGGTTGCGGCGCATCTGCACGAGCGCGATTTCCCCGCCTTGTACCGAGTGCATGAGAAGCCGTCGCCGGACAGCCTTGCCGCGTTGCTTCCCGTGCTCTCGGAGTTCAGCTGGTTCGGTCGCATCAGCCCCGAGCGTTTCGTGGCCGGCGATGCGCACGCCGTGCAGCAGGTGCTTTCGGAAAGCCAGGGGCGTCTTGAGGCCGACCTTGTGCAGGCGCTCGTGCTGCGCGCCATGAAGCGCGCGTGCTACAAACCCGAATGCGAAGGGCATTACGGCCTGGCAAGTGCGGCGTATGCGCATTTCACCAGCCCTATTCGCCGATATCCCGACCTTGTGGTGCACCGCATGCTGCGCGCGCAGCTCACGCGTCGCCCGCAGCGTTTCGAGCAGGAGGTTGCGGCGCTGCCTTGGATCGCGGAGCATTCCTCGGATATGGAGCGCGTCGCCGAGAAGGCGGCCCGCAAGTCGCAGGAGCTCAAGCTTGCCGAGTACATGTCCCGTTTCGTCGGGCAGGGATTCACGGCGGTAGTGTCGGGGGTTGCCGCATATGGCATGTACGTGAAGCTTGACAACACCGCGGAAGGGTTGGTGGCTGCCAGGCATTTAGGCGGCGAATATTTCGCCCTCGATGCAGCGGGTTGCATGCTGGTCGGTCAGGACAGCGGACGCGTGTTCCGGTTGGGCCAGCGTGTGGATGTAATCCTTGAGGCTGCGGACGCCCGGGCCGGCCGCCTTGACTTCCGCCTTGCGTGAACAAGTTCAAGTCACGGGTTGAAATGTTGCGCAAGTGAAATAAGCTGATTGCGAAGCCCCACGTCACAGGCGTGGGGCTTCGTTTTTGCGACCGAAGAAAACGTGAATGGGATTCCGTTTGCCTTGAAAACCCTACCGCTTGCACTACCATTTCCGGGTACGCGGTTCCCGCCTTATCGGGCGTGTTCGAAGTAATATTTCGTGAATAGGATCTATGTATATGAATACCCGCATCACCGAGCTTTTGGGCATTGAAGCGCCCATCATCCAAGGCGCCATGGCGCGCATCGCCGATGCCAGCTTAGCCGGCGCCGTCAGCGCCGCCGGCGGCCTTGGCATCATCGCCTGCGGAGGCGCCCCGCTTGAATGGGTGGAACAGCAGGTGGCGGCTGCTCGCAAGATCACCGGCAACCCTATCGGCGCCAACGTCATGCTCATGGACCCGAATGCCGCCGAGCTTGCCCGGCTGCTCGTCGATCTGAAGATCGACGTGATCACCACCGGCGCCGGCAGCCCCGCCAACTATATGGAGATGTGGAAAGAGGCCGGCATCAAGGTCATCCCCGTCGTCGCCACCACCGCGCTCGCCAAGCGCATGGAGCGCCTGGGCGCCGACGCCGTCGTGGCCGAGGGCACCGAAAGCGGCGGGCACGTGGGCGAGCTTACCACCATGGCCCTGGTCCCTGCGGTGTGCGACACCGTTTCCATCCCCGTCATCGCAGCCGGCGGCATCGCCGATGGGCGCGGTGTGGCGGCCGCGTTCGCGCTGGGCGCCGAGGGCGTGCAGATGGGGACGCGCTTCCTCACCGTTGAGGAGTGCACCGTTTCCGATGCGTACAAAGAGCGCGTTTTGGCCGCTAAGGACTCGGACACCATCGTCACGGGACGCGGCAGCGGCCATCCCGTCCGTTGCCTGAAGAACAAGTTCTCTCGCAACGTCCGCAAGCTGGAGGCCGACCTGTCCAAGAACGGGGACGAGCTCGAGGCCATGTACGTGGGCAGTCTGCGTCGTGCCGTGGAGGGCGATGTGGACAACGGCTCCATGATGGCCGGCCAGGTTGCCGCGCTTGTGCATGAGCGCAAGACCGCGCAGGAGGTCATCGATGAGCTGATGGCGCAGGCGCAGGCCGTCGGCGCGCGCAACCTCCAGCAGGCCGCCGACGCCAACGCGGCGCGCGGGTAGGGGGTCGGTATGAACCCGGTATTCATGTTCTCGGGCCAAGGCGCCCAAAAGCCCGGCATGGGCGAGAGCCTGTTCGGCATTCCCGAGGTCAAGGCGGCGCTCGATTGCGCTTCCGACGTGCTCGGCTACGACGTAGTCGACCTTATGACCAGTGCTCCTGTCGAAAAGCTCAACGACACGCGGTATGCGCAGCCGGCCACCTGCGCGCTGTCCGTGGGCATCGCCTCTGCCCTGCAGGCGCGCGGTGTGCAGCCGCAGGCCGTGCTCGGATTCTCGTTGGGGCAGGTCAGCGCCCTGGCGGTTTCGGGCATGCTCACCTGTGAGGAAACGTTCTCGTTCGTTGCCGAGCGCGCCCGCCTTATGGCGCAGGCCGCTGCCGAGCGTCCGGGCGTGATGAGCGCGCTGCTCAAAGCCGACGGCGAATCGGTCGCGCAGCTGTGCGAGGAGTGCGCGCAAGGCCAGGTGCTCGTGCCCGCGAACTTCAATTGCCCGGGCCAGATCGTCATATCGGGAGAACTGGCCGCCGTCGAGCGCGCCGAAGCCGCCTGGGAGGCGGCAGGCAAGCGGTATGCCCGCCTGGCCACCTCCGGTGCGTTCCATAGCCCGCTTATGCAGTCGGCCGCCGATGAGCTTGACGCGTATCTGGCGAAGGTGGATTTCAAGCAGCCTTCCGTCCCGCTGATCTGCAACACCGATGCGCAGCCGCTTTCCGCCGAGGAGGCGCGACGCCATCTGGTCGATCATCTGACCCATCCGGTGCGCTTCGAGCAAAGCGTGCAGGCCCTGGCCGATCAGGGCGCCTCCGTGTTCGCCGAAGTCGGCTTCGGCGGGGTGCTGTCGAACCTGGTCAAACGCATCGACCGCAAGGCGGCGCGCCCCTGCATCCAGGATGCGGCGTCCTTCGATGCCTTCGTTTCCGAATACGCCGAGGATAAGGAATAGCACATGAGCGAATCTCAAGATACCACCCGCCGCGCGGCCCTTGTCACCGGCAGCTCGCGCGGTATCGGCCTTGCGGTCGCCGAGCAGCTGGCGGCTGCCGGCTTCAACGTGGCGCTGAACTGTTCGAGCGAGGCGGGCCTTCCCGCGCTGCGCGAGCAGGCTAGCCGCATCGCCGGCGAACATGGCGTGCAGGTAGAGGCCATCGCGGCAAGCGTGGCCGATGAAGCTCAGGCGAACGCGCTGGTCGAGCAGGCGCACGAGGCCTTCGGCCGCTTGGATGCCGTGGTCAACAACGCCGGCATCACGCGCGACGGGCTTATGGTCCGTATGAAAGACGACGACTTCGACCGCGTCATCGACGTGAACCTGAAGGGCACGTTCCATATCTGCCGTGCCGCCGGCAAGATCATGATGAAGCAGCGCTACGGGCGCATCGTGAACTTGTCGTCCATCTCCGGCGTCGGCGGCAACGCCGGCCAGGCGAACTACGCGGCATCGAAGGCGGGCGTCATCGGGCTGACGAAGACCATCGCCCGCGAGCTTGCGGCCCGCGGCGTCACGGCCAACGCTGTCGCCCCCGGCTTCATCTCCACCGACATGACCGACGCCCTGTCCGAGAAGCAGCGCGAGGCCATCGGCGAGCAGATCCCCATGAAGCGCTTCGGCTCGGTGGACGACGTCGCCCATTTGGTGGGTTTTTTGGCAAGCGAGGAATCCGGCTACATTACCGGGCAGGTCATCTGCATCGATGGAGGTTTGGCACTATGAGTCAGGTAATCGATACGTCCGCAACGCGCCGTCCCGACGGCACCCACCGCGTGGTCATCACCGGCATGGGCGCGGTCACGCCCGCAGGCGTCGGCGCGGATGCGCTGTGGGATGCCGTGATGGGCAAGCGTTGCTGCATTGATACCATTTCGCATTTCGACCACGAGGCGTTCGATGTGCATGTGGCGGGCGAGGTGCGTGACTTCGACCCGATCGAGCACGGGCTGTCGAAGAAGGAGGCGCGCCGCTTCGAGCGCTTCGTCCAGTACGCCATCGTGGCCGCCGACGAAGCCATGGCCCAGTCCGGCATCGACATGGAGCAGGAGGACCCCACGCGCGCGGCCGTCATCTTCGGCGCGGGCATCGGCGGCATCGATGAGCTGCAAAACGGCTTTTACACGCTGCACGATAAGGGTCCCAAGCGCGTGAGCCCGCTGTTCGTGCCCACCATGATCGGCAACATCGCGGCAGGTCATCTGGCCATTCGCTACGGCATGCGCGGCGAGTGCATCGACGTGACCACCGCTTGCGCCACCGGCGCGCACAACATCGGCGCTGCCGTGCGCTCCATCCGCCACGGGTACGCCGATATGGCGCTTGCGGGCGGCTCGGAGGAGTCGGTCAACCCCATCTGCATCGCCGGTTTCGCCAACCTGGGCGCGCTTGCCAAGGTCGACGATCCCGCCCAGGCCTCGCTGCCCTTCGATGAGCGTCGCTGCGGTTTCGTGGCGGGCGAAGGCGCCGGAGCCGTGGTGCTCGAATCCCTCGAGCACGCCCTGGCGCGCGGTGCGAAGCCCCTGGCCGAGATCACGGGCTTCGGCTCCACGGGCGATGCCTACCATATGACCGCTCCCGAGCCTTCGGGCGAGGGCATCCAGCGCGCTATGCTTCAGGCGCTTTCCGAAGGCGGCTTCACGCCTGCGGACCTTGGCCACGTCAACGCCCACGGCACGGCTACGCCGGCCAACGACTCCACCGAGTCGCATGCGCTGCTTGCGCTGTGCGGCGAGGAGGAGGGTCGCAAGGTGCCGGTGGTGTCCGTGAAGGGGACCACGGGCCATACGCTCGGCGCCGCCGGCGCGGTCGAGGCCATCGTCACGGCGCTTTCCGTCGCCAACGAGTGCGTGCCGCCTACCACGGGCTTCGCGCAGGCTGACCCCGATTGCCCCGTCAACGTGCTCACCGAGGCGAAGACGGGCTATCCGCAGAAGGTCGCCCTGTCCAACTCGCTGGGCTTCGGCGGCCACAACGCCGTGCTCGCCATTTCGCCCTTCTAGGGCGCAGCGCCTCCATCCCCTCCCATTCAGCGGGCGCCGCTGCGCCCCATTCTAAGGATCTATCCATGGAAACCATCCAGTATCCCTGCGGTCGCGACGTCATCGAGCGCGTCCTGCCGCATCGCGACCCGTTCGTGTGGGTCAGCCGCGTGCTCGAATGCAAGCCCGGGGAAAGCATCACCGCCGAGCTCGATGTCGATCCCGAGCTGCCCCTGTTCGCCGGCCATTTTCCCGGTCATCCGGTGCTGCCGGGCGTCATCATCATGGAGGCGCTCGCGCAAACCGCATCGTTTTGCGCGCTCGTCGGCCGCGATGAGCCCGGGGTGCTCGGCTTTTTCGCCGGCATCGACAAGGCGAAGTTCCGCCACCAGGTGCAGCCCGGCGACGTGCTCACGCTGAAAGCGGACATCGTGAAGAACTCCTCGCGCATGGTCGTCGCCGATGTGCAGGCGCTCGTCGGCGATCAGGTGGCGGCCACGGCGACGCAGAAATACGTCATGGCCAAGGGCGCGTAGGGTTTTTCGAAGGGTTTGACATGAAGCTATTCAAGCAGGACTACATCTCGTTCGACGGCTCGGGCTCGTTCGTGACCGCTTCCGGCGATGCACGCGAAAGCGTCGTCGACGATGCCGATGTGGTGTATCGTCTTTCGCGTATCGCGGAAGAGGAACGCGAGCGCATGACCGCCGACGGCACCGCCCCCAACGCGGTCGATGCCGCGGACATGTCGGCTTATACCGGGGTCGGCTCGCAGCACGCCCAGGCGCCCCTTGCCGTGCAGGCGGGCGATTCTGCAGCGTTCGCGCCTGCGCCGGTGGCCCTTGTGGTGGCGCGCGGCAAAGCCGCGAAGCGCACCATCATGGCGGTGCAGGATGCCGGCATGGTGGCCTGCGTCGCGTGCACCGACGACAAACGCGCGGACGTGGCTCTGCGCGCGGCCGATGCGAAGGTCAGCCTTGGCGAGAAGCATCTCGACGCGCTGTACTCCAACGGCTATGCCGTGCTGAAGGCCGCTGAGGAAGCGGATGCCCAAGTCATATTGCTGACCGAGGATGCCCAGGCGCTTTCAGGCGTTGATACGTTCCTGGCACGCGCGGCAGCTGCCGGCCGCCGCGTGTTCACGCAACTGGGCGATTCGCCGCAGCTCGGCTGGGTGCTGTGCACCACCGAAAAGACCGACGAGGTGTGCGGCGCGTGGCGCACCTGCAAGCATTGCAAGCTCACCTTCGACGGCGCCAGCTTGGCGGCGGGGCATTACGTGTGCCCCTCGTGCGGCGGGTATTTGCGCATGACCTCCGATGAGCGCATCGACGACCTGCTCGATGCCGGCACGTTCCAGGAGTGGGACCGCGTCATCGAGCAAACCGACCCTCTGGGTTTCCCGGGCTACCTTGACAAGCTCGAGGCCCAGCGCGGGAAAACCGGCCTTGAGGAGGGCGTGCGCACTGGCCAGGGATCCATCGCCGGCCTGAAGTGCGCCATCGGCATCATGGAGTCCACGTTCTTCATGGGGTCCATGGGCAGCGTGGTGGGGGAGAAGGTCACGCGCCTGTTCGAGCGGGCCACGGCCGAGCACCTTCCGGTGATCATCTTCACCGCATCGGGCGGCGCCCGCATGCAGGAGGGCTTGGTCTCGCTCATGCAGATGGCGAAGACCTCGTGCGCCATCGAGCGCCATGCCGCGGCGCATCTGCCGTACATCTCGGTCATCACCGATCCCACCACCGGCGGCGTCACCGCATCGTTCGCCATGGACGGCGACATCATCTTGGCCGAGCCTAAAGCGCTCATCGGCTTCGCCGGGCAGCGCGTTATCCGCGACACCATCCGCCAGGAGCTGCCCGAAGGGTTCCAAACAGCCGAGTTCGCGCTCGAGCACGGCTTGATCGACGCCATCGTCGAGCGCCAGGACCTTCGCGCCACGCTGGCCCATATCCTGGCCATGCATCTGTCGACCGCCTGCCAGGCGACCGGGTGCGCGCACAACGCCGGCGACCATGACGTGCTCGTTAGCTATCGTGCGGTCTGCGACAACCTGGAAAACGGCACGGCAACGTACAACACCGTCACCTATTCCGACCTGCGCCCCGAGCCTATGAGCGTCGAGGAGCGCGCCGTGTGGGAGAAGCTGCGCGAGGCCATTCCCTCGTCTCTTATCCCTGAAAGCCTGCGTGCTGGCGCATCCCGACGCGTCGAGCGCGCCATCGCCGCCGGCACGTTCGATGCCGAGGCGGGCACGTCCTTGGAAGTGGGAGCGACGTCGGTCGTCGCAGCCGCATCGCCCGATGAGCAGGAAAACCGTGCGTGGCAGAGCGTGCAGCTCGCCCGCAACGTGCACAGGCCCACGGCGATCTCCTATATCCGCAGCTTCGTCGACGGCTTCGTCGAGCTGCATGGCGATCGCGGATTCGCCGATGATGGCGCCATCGTCGGCGGCATCGGCTGGATCGGCGGCCGCGCCGTCACCGTCATCGGCCAGGAGAAGGGCGAGAACCTCAAGGAGCGCATCCGCCGCAACTTCGGATGCCCGCAGCCCGAGGGTTATCGCAAGGCGTTGCGCCTTATGCGCCAGGCCGAGAAGTTCCGCCGTCCCATCGTATGCCTGGTCGACACCCAAGGCGCATATTGCGGTACCGAGGCCGAGGAACGCGGGCAGGGCAACGCCATCGCCGACAACCTGGTGGCTATGGCGGGCTTGAAGGTCCCCGTGGTAACCGTGCTTCTCGGCGAAGGCGGCTCGGGCGGCGCCTTGGCGCTCGCCGTTGCCAACCGAGTTGCCATGCAGGAGCATGCGGTGTATTCGGTGCTCTCGCCTGAGGGCTTCGCCTCCATCTTGTGGAAGGACAGGACGCGTGCCCCCGAGGCTGCCGCCGTCATGAAGATGAGCGCGCACGAGTCTCTGGGGCTCGGCATCATCGATGCCGTGGTCCCCGAGGGTCCCGCGCCCGCGCATGAGAACCCCCTGGTGGCGCAGCGCAACGTGCGCGATTACGTGCAGGCGGCGCTCGACGAGCTATGCGGTATGAGCGAGCAGGAGCTGCTCTCCCAGCGCTACGATCGTTTCCGCAAGTTCTAGCCGTTGCGGTGCGGGCGCGCTGACGCGCATCAATGAAAGGGCCGGGTTTCGAGCTGCGGCCCGTTGTCGAACCGAAAGCGAAGGTTCGGCAGCGGGCGCGGCTTGAAACCCGGCCCTTCTTTGCGCTCAGGGAGCAAGATCACCCTTCCAGCAGGTCCATCAGCTCGTCGGCGCTCAAGCTGGCAAGCGAGATGCCGCTCGAGCCGATCACCTGATCTGCCAGCTTGCTCTTCTCCTCCTGCAGGTGCAGGATTCGCTCCTCGATGGTGCCCTTGGCGATGACCTTCTGCACGCTCACCACGCGCGTCTGCCCGATGCGGTGTGCGCGGTCGGTGGCCTGCTGCTGCGCCGCGGCGTTCCACCAGGGGTCGGCGTGGATGACAACGCTTGCGCCCGTGAGGTTCAAACCCGTGCCGCCGGCTTTGAGCGAAACCAGGAACACGGGCACGTCGTTGCCGTTGAACTCGTTCACCAGCTCCACGCGGTCCTTCTTGGGCGTTTGCCCCGTGATGGTGTAGAAGGCGATGCCCGCTTCATCGAGGCGCTGGGAGATCAAGTTCAGGAAGCTGGTGAACTGGCTGAAGATGAGCGTCTTCTCGCCGCCTTCCATGGCGCTTGCCACC
>JAUNWR010000055.1:0-11626 GCA_030540215.1 Coriobacteriia bacterium
ACTGGGAAAACGCTCAGCTATCATATGATGTCCGGTTAACATTGCAATTTAACCACGGCGTCTTGGATGCAGCCGGGGCAGGAGCGGAGCGGCCCCGCAGGGTTGCCGATGCCCTTGAGCTCGGCGCAGATGGTGGTGCCGTTTTGCGCCTTGAATCGCGCGCACATCTGATTTGCCAGCTGGTACGTTTCCATCTTGCTGACAGGGTTTTCGCTTCCGGCGCTTTTGACCCATCCGGTGGCCATGACGGCGCCCGACACCGCGCCGCAGGTTTCGGTATAGCCGCCCATGCCGCCGCCGAAGCCCTCCATCAGGCGAAACGTCTGGTCGACATCAAGCCCGATCGCCGGCGCCAGCGTGCAAGCGACCGCCTGCGCGCAATTGAAGCCTTGCTCGAGATACGCCATCGCCTGCGTTTTGCACGCATCGTGGTCAAGTTCCAAAATCGCCTGTTTCGACATGGCAGTTCCTTTCCCCCTCGGTTTGCCCTATTGTAACCGCTAACATTTTGCAGCTTGTCGGCAGAAATGCGTTCAGGTTTGCGCAACGCGGTAAGCTGAGCGTGAACATAACGAAAGGGGAGCCCGCCATGAGCCACGAATCTTGCAATCTTTCGGCAGATGAGGCGCTCGAGCGCCTGCGCCAGGGAAACGCCCGCTACCTGAACGCGAACCAAGCGCAGGGCGACGTGTCGCCGGAGCTGCGCCAGTCGACGTTTCGCGAAGGCCAGCACCCGTACGCCATCGTTCTGGCGTGCTCGGACTCGCGCGTGATTCCCGAGGCCATCTTCTCGGCGGGCATCGGCGACCTGTTCGTCATCCGCGTGGCCGGCAACGTGGTGGACAAGCATCAGCTCGGAAGCATCGAGTACGCCGAGGATCATCTGGGCTGCAATCTGGTGGTGGTTTTGGGCCACACCTGCTGTGGTGCCGTCGACGCCGCCATGCACCACGAGCCCTACGGCACGGTGAAGTTCATCACCGACGAGATAGCCGACGCCATCGGCGACGAAACCGACGAAGCCGCAGCCTGCCTGGCGAACGTGGCGCACAGCGTGCGCCGCATCGAGGAAAGCCGCAAAGTCCGAACCGACGAAGCCGAACACGGCCTGCGAGTGATAGGCGCCCTGTACCAAACCAACACCGGCGAAGTTCAGTTTCTGGAGTAATAGCCAAACGCAGATGCGCCCGCGAAATCCCGCGGGCGCATCTGCGTTTTCGTGGGGTTGTTCGCGGTCTGGTGTCTTCTCGCCCGCATTCCCTTCTTGCTGGCGATTTTGTGTGGTCGGGCGGTGGGCGGCTTTGCCGCGTTACCATAAACACCCTCTTGCGGCTAGGCATGCCGTACAATCTGAAGACACATCACGCTCCATCCGGGGAAACGGCCCGGTTGGGGCTTTGTCGTCTCCATCGCCCGGCGGGTCGCGTTGCAGGAGCTTTGAAACCGACAATCCCGACGCGAAACGAAGGCCATGCAGCGAGACAAGATCAAGCCCATATTATTCAGCATCATCAAGCACTCCAGCAAAGAGGAGCTGCGTCGCCAAATCCCCAAGGACATCGTCTCGGGCGTGGTGGTGGCCGTGGTGGCGCTGCCGCTTTCCATCGCGCTGGCCATTGCATCGGGCGTAGGGCCTGAGCAGGGCCTTTACACCGCTATCGTCGCAGGCTTCCTGATCGCGTTCTTGGGCGGCAGCCGCGTGCAGATCTCCGGTCCCACCGCCGCCTTCGCCACCATCGTCGCGGGCATCGTTGCCACCGACGGCATGGAGGGCCTGGTGGCGGCCACCATCATCGCCGGCGTGATGCTCGTGCTCATGGGCCTGCTGAAGCTCGGCACGCTCATCCGCTTCGTCCCCTATACGATTACCACCGGCTTCACCGCGGGTATTGCGGTGACCATCTTGGTCGGGCAGATCAAGGATTTGCTGGGGCTGACGTACCCCGCCGGCACCACCATCGACACCACGGACAAGCTGGGCGCCCTCGCCGCCAACATCTCCACGGTGAACTGGCAGGCCGTGCTGGTGGGCGTGGTGTGCCTTGCCATCCTGATGCTGTGGCCGAAGGTGTCCAAGCGCATCCCCGGCTCGCTGGTTGCCGTCATCGTGGGCGCCGCCATGGTGCCCGCGTTCGGCCTGCAGGTCAACACCATTGGCGACCTGTACACCATCGAGGCGGGTCTGCCCACGCTGCAATTCCCCCAGCTCAGCCTGGATCTGCTCCGCGACGAGCTTGCCAACGGCATCACCATCGCCATCCTTGCTGCCATCGAGTCGCTGTTGTCGTGCGTGGTCGCCGACTCCATGATCTCGGGCCATCATCGCTGCAACATGGAGCTGGTGGCGCAGGGCGTGGGCAACATGGGCTCGGTGCTGTTCGGCGGCATCCCCGCCACGGGCGCCATCGCGCGTACCGCCGCCAACGTGAAAAGCGGCGGCCGCACGCCCATCGCCGGTATGGTGCACGCCGCGGTGCTGCTGTTGGTGCTGGTGTTCCTGATGCCTTACGCCGCGCTCATCCCCATGCCCACCATCGCCGCAATTCTGCTGCAAGTGGCCTACAACATGTCGGGTTGGCGCAACTTCGCCCACCTTTGCGCCACCGCATCGCGCGGCGCTGTGGCCACGCTGTTACTGACGTTCACGCTGACCATCGTGTTCGACCTGGTCACCGCCATTGCCGTGGGCATGCTCATCACGGTGGTGCTGTTCATGAAGATGGTCTCCGAGGAGACCGAGGTGAAGGGCTGGACGTACTTCTGCGACAAGGACTCCGAGGTCACGCACCTGCGCGAGCTGCCCAAGAGCGTGCGCGTGTATGAGATCAACGGCCCGATGTTCTTCGGCATGACCGACCGCATCTCCGACATCTCGGTGAAGGACTTCACGAAATACCTGATCATCCGCATGCGCGGCGTGCCCTCGCTGGATGCCACGGGCATGAACGCGTTGGAGAACCTGTACGAGTACTGCGCGGAAAACGGCGTGCAGCTGATCTTCAGCCACGCCAACGAGCAGCCCATGAGGACCATGCGCCGTGCCGGCTTCGTCGACCTAGTGGGCGAGGACCGCTTCCGCCCGAATATCGACGATGCCATCGCCTACGCCCGCACCCAGCTCGAGCGGGAGGAGAAAGCCGCGTAAGGCGTCCCGCGAGGGGCGATTGGTTCGCTACCCCGGCGATCCGCGTGGACAGGGGACGGAGGCGTGTTCACGTGGGAGTGCATTCACGCATGCAAGCGCGGCGCTCGCTTCTCGCAGTGCCTGCGGCGCCTTCGCCTTGCCTCCAATCACCTCTTGCCCGCATCGCGCCATTCGGTGGGGGAGAAGCCGGTTGCCTGCTTGAACGCTTGCGAGAACGCTGAAGGCCGCGACCAACCCAGGCGCGCGGCCACGTACGCGACCGAATCGCCGCTTGCAAGCAGGACCTTTGCGCGCTCGATCCGGCGTGTCTTCGCATATCGCCCGATGCTTTGCCCCGTCTCGCGCGAGAACGCCGCACATAGGTGCGAGCGGCTCACGAACAGCATGCTCGCAAGCTCGTCGAGGCCGGGCGCGCGTCCCTCGTCGAGCATGCGCTCGATGGCAGCCTGCGCCTCAAGGGCAAGCCCCGACCGCTCATGCGCCGAACCGCCGCTACGTGCGCCCTCGTCACCGGCGCATGATGCGGCAAGCTCAGCCACCATCTGCTCGACGCGCGCCTGGATGAGCAGCGCCGAACCCGGCCGGTATTGCGGCCCGGTCCCCAGTAGCGCCGACATGATGACGCGCGATTGCGTCTCGTCCCACGCGCTCCCGAATCGCTCGAACATTCCCGAGAACGCGCCTGGCCAGCGTCGATCCAACTCCTCGAAATACTGCGGCAGAAAGCAGATGCACCGCGACGAATACAGGCCTCCCCGGCGTAGCGTGCCGGAAAACGAGCCCGCAGGCTGCACGAACGAGTACAGCGACCCGTCGAGCAGCGCGCGCGGCTGGTCGATCATCCGCGGCATGGTGGCCTTGGAATCCTCCGACATCATGCACACGCATGCATACGCGCTCTCGGGCGACTCGACCAGCGCCATATCGCGCTCCATATACACCTCGTGGCTGAATGCGATGCAGAAATCCCCGACGGGCATTCCCCAGGCCGACCCGCGGCCCCACGTGCTCCGACCCGTGCCGGACCAGCCCTCGCCGTTGCGGCGGACGACGATCCCGAACTGCTCGAGCTGCGGCTCGTACAGCGAGCGAACCGCGCGCGGGATGGCGTTGTAGGCGGAAGCATCGGTCATTCGGATTCGTCTCTCATTGTTTCGGTTTCGTGCACGCGCTCAGCAGGAATGTTTGCCAAGGCTTCCTTGCATGATAAGTTACGCCAAGGTAACTAGCAAGGGGCATTCCGCGCCGGCAAAACGCCCAAAACGCGCCGCGCAAAAGCCCCAAATAGGGAAGGAATAACCATGGTCGAAGAGGAACCCCGCCCAACACCTCGCGAAGCCGCCGGCGAAGCGGCCGCAAGCAAGTTGGTCGTCGCCGATGCGGTCGGCGAAGCCGCTGCCGACTCACCCGCAAGGCAAGCAACTCGCTTGGCGGGCGACGTCAGCGGCAGCCAAGCCGCCGGCGAAGCGACAACCGCTGCCGACCCGCCGGCAACCCCCAAACGCAACAACATCTCCCAGCTCCTCGACTTCGCAGGCAGCAGAAAACCGCTCACGTACCTCGGCCTGGCGCTCAGCGCCGTGTCGCAGCTGCTCGGCTTCGTACCCTACATCTGCATCTGGCTTGTCGCGCGCGACCTCATCGAAGTCGCTCCGAATTGGCAGGCCGCGCAAGGCATCGCCGCGTACGGCTGGTGGGCCATCGGCGGCGCGGTCGCCTCGATCGCGGCCTATTTCCTTGCGCTCATGTGCACGCACCTGGCCGCGTTCCGCACGGCGTCGAACATGCGCAAGCAAACCACCGAGCACCTCATGCGCCTGCCGCTCGGTTACTTCGACACGCACGCAACCGGCGAGCTGCGCCGCGTGATCGACGGCTGCGCTGCCAGCACCGAATCGCTGCTCGCGCACGTGTTGCCCGATGCGGCGGGTTCGATCGCCATGGTGATCGGCATGCTCGCGCTGCTGTTCGCCTTCGATTGGCGCCTTGGCCTTGCGTGCCTGGTCGCGGTCGTGATCTCGGTCTGCTGTCTCATGACCATGATGTCCGGCAAGGGCATGGAGTTCATGAAAAGCTACATGGGCGCGCTTGTGCGCATGAACGAAACCGGCACCGAATACGTGCGCGGCATCCCCGTGGTGAAGGTGTTCCAGCAAACGGTGCACTCCTTCAAGGCGTTCCACGATGCCATCGCCGACTACGCGCGCATGGCGCAGGACTACGCGGGCACGTTCTGCCGAAAACCGCAGGTCTTTCAGCTGTCGGTGCTCAACGGCTTGGTGGTGTTCCTGCTTCCCGTGGCGCTTATCCTGGCGCCCGGCGAAGCGGATTTCCCCAGCTTTATGGCTGACTTCGCCTTCTACGCCATCTTCTCGGCGGTCATCCCCACGGCCATGGCGAAGCTCATGTTCATGAGCGAAGCGTCGCAGATGGCGGGCGATTCCCTCGGCCGCGTGCGCGCGATTCTGGAAGCGAAGCCGCTCGAAACCCCCGCGAATCCGCATCCCATCGAAGGTGGCGACGTGCGCTTCGAGCACGTGTCGTTCGCCTACGAAGGCGCCGAAACCAACGCGCTTGACGATGTGAGTTTCGAAGTCCCCGCAGGCACGACCCTCGCGCTCGTGGGCCCGTCGGGCGGCGGCAAGTCGACGTGCGCAAGCCTGGTCCCGCGCTTCTGGGACGCAACCGCCGGGCGCGTGCTCGTCGGCGGCGTGGACGTGCGCGACGCCGACCCGCACGAGCTCATGGACAAGATCGCGTTCGTCTTCCAAACCAACCAGCTGTTCAGCCGAACGCTTGAGGAAAACGTGCGCGCAGCCAGGCCCGATGCCACGCGTGAGCAGGTGCTGGCAGCGCTGCACGCCGCGCAATGCGACGACATCGTGGCGAAGCTGCCGCAGGGCGTCGACACGCACCTAGGCGCCGGCGGGGCGTATTTGTCGGGCGGCGAAGTGCAACGCGTAGCCCTTGCCCGCGCGATCCTCAAGGACGCGCCCATCGTGGTGCTCGACGAGGCAACGGCGTTCGCCGACCCCGAGAACGAGGCCCTCATCCAGCGCGCGTTCGCGAAGCTTGCCGAGAACCGCACGGTGATCATGATCGCCCATCGGCTCTCGACGGTGGTGGGCGCCGACCAGATCGTGGTGCTCGACCAGGGCCGCGTGGCCGAGCGCGGCACGCACGCTGAGCTGGTCGAAGCCGGCGGGCTGTACGCCTCCATGTGGGCCGACTACGAGCAGGCTGCAAGCTGGAAGATCGCGGGCGCGCAGACGGAAGCGGCCGCCACGAAGGGAGGTGAGGCATGATGTTCGCCTCGTTTAAGAAGAAGTACTTCCTTTCCGACAAGGGCATGTCCGGCGTGAAGCGCGGCGTGTTCTGGACCTGCGTCACGAACCTGGTCACCATGGCCGGCATGGCGTTTCTGTTCCTGGTGATGGACGGGTTCGTGAAACACCTGACCGAAGGCGCCGACCTGCCGGGCGCGGCGCCGTTCGCCATAGGCCTTGCGGTGTTCTTCGTGGCGCTGCTGTTGTCCAATTGGCAGCAGTATTACTACTCCTACTGCATCTACTACGAGGAATGCGGCAATCAGCGCATCGAGATCGCCGAGCGCCTGCGCAAACTGCCGCTTTCGTTCTTCGGACGGCGCGACTTGGCCGATTTGACCGAAACCATCATGGGCGACGTGCAGGTCATGGAGCACGCCTACAGTCATGTGCTCGGCGAGCTGTGGGGCGCCTTGATCTCGACGTCCATCGTGTTCGTGGGCTCGCTGTTCTTCTGCTGGCAGCTTTCGATCGCGGCGTTTTGGAGCGTTCCGGTGGCTTTTGCCCTGTTGTTCGCCACGCGCAAGCCGATGAAGCCGGTGTTTGAGCGAAATAGGACGGCGAAGCTGAAGGTGACGCAGGGCATTCAGGAGACGCTCGACTGCGTGCGCGAGATCCGCGCCACCAACCAGGAGCGGCACTACCTGGCGGGCCTGAACGCCACGATCGACGCCACCGAGCGCGAATGCGCGAAGGGCGAGCTGACCAACGGCCTGCTGGTGAACACGGCGTACGCGATCTTGCGCCTGGGCATCGCCACCACGCTTATTGCGGGCGCTGCCCTTATCGCCGCAGGTCAGATCGACTTCATGGTCATGTTCGCGTACTTGCTGATGGTCTCGCGCATCTACGCCCCGTTCGACCAGGCGCTTGCGCTGGTCAGCGAGCTGTTCGCCTCCGAGACGTCGGCGGCGCGCATGCGCTCGATCATGGAGGAGCCCATGGCCTCGGGCGCGGCCGAGCTCGCGCCGGCGGGCCACGACATCGAGTTCGACCACGTGGCGTTCTCCTACGGCGCCGGCGACGACGGGCGAGCGGGGGAGCGCGTGCTGGCCGACGTGAGCTTCACGGCGCGGGAAGGCCAGGTGACGGCGCTCGTGGGGCCGTCTGGCTCGGGCAAGTCCACCTGCGCGCGCCTGGCTGCGCGGTTCTGGGACGCCACGGGCGGCACGGTGCGCGTGGGCGGCGTCGACGTGTCCACGGTCGACCCCGAAACGCTGCTGCGCGATTACGCCATCGTGTTCCAGGACGTGCTGCTGTTCGACGATACGGTGATGGGCAACATCCGCCTTGGCCGCCGCGACGCCACCGACGCCGAGGTGCTGGCCGCCGCGCGGGCTGCGAACTGCGACGAGTTCGTCACCCGCATGCCGCAGGGATACGACACGAAGATCGGCGAGAACGGCTCCAAGCTCTCCGGCGGCGAGCGTCAGCGTATCTCGATCGCCCGCGCGCTGTTGAAGAACGCGCCCATCGTGCTGCTCGACGAGGCGACGGCATCGCTCGACGTGGAGAACGAAACCAAGGTGCAATCTGCCCTTTCAAGGCTTCTAACAGGTAAAACGGTCATCGTGATCGCGCACCGCATGCGCACGGTCGAAGCTGCCGACAAGGTGGTCGTCCTCAAAGACGGCCAAGTCGTCGAACAAGGATCGCCCAAGCAACTGAAAGCCGCCAACGGCCAATTCGCCCGAATGATAGCCCTACAAAAAGAAACCGAGGGCTGGCAACTGTAATCTAAGAAACGGCGGGGCCGAGCCCCGCCGCTGCCGCGGGATGAACAGGGGACGGAGGTGTGTTCACGCGGGAACGTGGTACGCAACCGATTCCGTCATGCGAGCCCTGACCCTTGCAAGGAATCCGCTATTTAGCTGATTCCTTGCGTCAAAATCAGCGGCTTCAGCGGAAACAGCCTGCTTTCAATGCAAGGAAGTCGCGAAATCGCAACTTCCTTGCATTAGCTGTGCCGAATGAACAGGGGACGGAGGTGCGTTCATCGCTGCAGCGAGGCAGACCTCCGCCGCAGTGCCCTCGCCTCCGCCACACCCGCATTCCGCGCCCGCATGCACGCTCATACGCTATCATCAGCAGCGTCGTACACCTCGCGATGCCTGGGGCCTTGCTCGGGCGGTAAGGGATATCGGTGGACTTGCTATCCGTGTTCATCCAGGGGCTGACGTTGGGCCTGGCGTATCTGGCGCCCATCGGGATGCAGAACCTGTTCGTCATCAACAGCGCCCTGAGCCATAGGCTGGGCCGCGCTATGGCCACCGCGCTTGTAGTGGTGTTCTGGGACGTCTCGCTGGCGCTGGCGTGCTTCTTCGGCGCCGGCGCGTTGATGGACGCCGCCCCTTGGCTCAGGAGCATCGTGCTGGGCCTCGGCGGCGTGCTGGTTATATGCATAGGTATCGGGCTCATCAGGTCGGAAGCGGACCTATCCTGCGACAAGGACATGAACCGGCCCTTCGCGAAGATCATCCTCGCATCCTTCGTGGTGACGTGGCTGAACCCGCAGGCCATCGTCGACGGAACCATCATGCTGGGCGCGTTCAGAGCCACGCTTCCCCCAGGCAGCGACCAGCTCTTCATCGCGGGCTTCGCAACCGCCAGCTTCGTCTGGTTCAACGCCCTGGCCTTCGCGTCGAACCGGCTGGGCGGCAAGATCGACGTGCGCGCTCTCACGTGGGTTAATCGCGTCTGCGGCGTTGTAATCACTCTTTACGGTCTCAAATTGCTCAGCAGCCTTGTTTTGTTGTAGGCGAAAGAGTTGGTGAGGTGCATCTGGCGTTGGGGCGGCTGCGCCCGACTTTCCTGGCAGGACTTTGGTGCTTGATAGGGCCTTGTCTGATGAGGCGATTCCCTCCGGGGTGCATTGAATGATTGCGGCATTTAGCGTTTTGTATAGCTTTGAACTGCGGTTTTGGTATGTGTCATTATTTGGCCGAGCCTTCGATCCACAGCTTCGGCCGTGGTGTTCGCCCGTTCATGTGCTCGTATCATGGCGTTTGGCGAGGGTTCGGCCTAGCTGATGTCAAAAGCTCAAGCGAATCCGCTCCGTGCAAGAGCCGCAAGGGCAGGCAAGCAAGCGATCCTTGGCAGCAACGTCCTAAAACCCTGCTTAGCCAGCATCCCGTCGAGGCGGGGAGCGCTAGTGTTTATCTCCCATATCTGAAATCCTTCGAAATCACGCTGCGTACGGTCGGGGGCTGCAAACCACGTGACAGTACTTTGAAGCCTCATTCCATCCAAGCCATGCAGGCTGGGAAAATGCCAGCTTTCCGGTAGCTATGCTGCTTACTCTCTAGAGAAGTTGCGCTTATGACGCAACCTGCAAATAGCACGCAACTATACGGTTGCTTCATATGCTTCAGCTTGCTATGATTCTCATCAGCAACTGCTCGTTTGGGCATCGATCACTTGCAAGGAGGAACTATGATCGCGTTAAACGCTATTGAGCAGAAAACCTATCGAGACCTGCTGTCGGCTATCGCTAAACGGCCGCAAGGAAGCAAGGTCCAAGTTTGCGACCTGTTCGGCATCGATCTTGGCCAACCCACTAACCCTCGCATCGCTCGCAGGCTGTATGAAGAGGTTGCCGCTGGCATGGTCCGGCTTCAGCCGCTGGGGCAACGAAGCAGCGAAGGGTACCTTACCCTATAGCCGTATTTCGCAAGGCGCCCCGTGCCTTGAACCTCGCCTCTTCTCTGTCGCGAGCATCGATCCAGCACCTCCGGCGGCCACTGCGCCTCTGCCGTAATCGTCGATTCCGCATTGGCAGGCAGACGTCGCCCATGGGCTCAAAACGCCATCCGTAAAACAACCCACCATCCCAGCGGCACCGGCCACCGCGAGCGCACTCAGCCCATCAACCGCCAACGCATAAAAGGACGATCATGCAAATCAACATCGCGTTAACCGATACCAACTCAGAACAGGCGGAAATCCTTAGAGGCCAGTGGTATCCCTCTGCTAGCTCTCAGCAAATCCGGGACTCCTTTATCTTCAACGAAGTGATCGACCGCTTCCAAGGTGACCCGATCGAAGTCCTGGCTGACTATTTTCGAAGAGACGACGATTCCCGCACGGCTCAGCGGCGAATCACGCTAAGGCAGGATACGAACGAACGATTGAGGACGATCGCTTCGGTGGCGAACAAGCCCATAGCTGCAACGCTGCGGGCCCTTATCGCGCACGCAGTCGACAACCTTGCACCCAGGGATGCAAAGGAGCAGGTCGAAGCGCAGGCGGACGTCACGCAGCTCCAGCTGCTCAACGAGAAAATCGCCCAGTTGGAAAGGCAGCTTAAGGCCTGCACGAAAACCCTAGAAGACATCAAGCGGATCGCAAAGTAAACGGCGAACGCCGCAGCGGTGATGCGCTCGCATGCCGCCAACACGCTGAACTCCAATCCCGCACCAAGCGCATGATTTGCGTGCACCTGCCAATAACGCACGTCAGCGCTCTCACCAACCAAACCCGCAAACCCAGGAGGTCTCATGATCTACGCCATGAGCGACATACACGGCTGCCTTGCGCCCCTGAACGCGGCGCTTGAAACGGTGGACCTGCGTGACGGCCGCTCCAAGCTTATCCTGCTCGGCGACTATTGCGACCGCGGCCCCGACAGCCTCCAGGTCTACGAAAGGATCATGCGCCTGCAAGAAGAATATCCCGGGCAGGTGGTGGCGCTGCGCGGAAACCACGAGGAGATGCTCCTCGAATACTGCGACATGGTCGCGGACTCCGATTACGCCCGCGCGTGGATGCTGGCCGACTCCGGGCTCGCAACAACCAAGAGCTTCCTCGGCGCCAAAGCGTTCCAGCAGGTCGTTCATATGCTGAAGCTCAGGCGCTTCGAGGACGCGTACCGGTTCTCCGTCGAGCGGATGAAGGCCGACCACGCTAACGTCCTGTCGTGGATCCGCGGCCTGCCGTACTATTACGAAACGCCCACCCAGGTGTTCGTGCACGCCGGAATCGACGAAGACGCCGGCGACCTCTGGAGGATCGGAACCCCGGAAGAATACTTCACCGCGATGATGCCCGATTACGTGGGCCGGCATTTCGACCTGGACGTCATCGCCGGGCACATCACCACCGAAACCATCTCAGGAATACCCGGCTATCGCGGAATCTGGCACGACGGCGCCTCCCA
>JAUNWR010000056.1:0-11157 GCA_030540215.1 Coriobacteriia bacterium
TTCAGGAACCAACGCTGGATGTCCGTACCATACTTCTTCTGCAGCTTCGCGAACTGCGGCTCGCGCGTCTTCCACATTACGTAGATAGGCGTTGCGATGGCGTAGGACGAGTAGCAGCCGCACACCAGGCCCACGGTCATGGCCAGAGCGAAGTCGCGCAGCGTCTCGCCGCCGAAGATGAGCATGGCCGCAACCGGGATAAGCGAGGTGATGGAGGTGTTGAGCGAACGCACCAGAACCTCGTTAACGGAGTGGTTCGCCATGGTGGCGAACGTGCACTTCGGCGAATCGCCCTTCATGTTCTCGTTGATGCGATGGAACACGACCACCGTGTCGTACAGCGAGTAGCCCAAGATGGTGAGCAGCGCGGCGATGGTGTTCGGCGTGACCTCGCGACCGACGAGCACGTACACGCCAAGCACGATGACCAGGTCATGCAGCAAGGCGATAACAGCCGACACGCCCATCTTCGGATCGCGGAAGCGCACCGAGATGTAGGCGATGATGAGCAGCAACGACACGAAGAACGCGATGCAGGAGCTCTGGATGACGCTGGCGCCCCAGTCCGGGCCGATGGTAGTCACCTCGAAGCTTTCCGCATCCCAGCCGAACTGGTCGGCAACCTTGTTGGCCGCCGCGGCCGCGCTTTCCGCCGACGTATCGGTGGTGCGCACGAGGAAGCCCGCCTCGCCATCGGCGTTGGTGGTCTGCACCACGGCGTCGGGCTCGCCAGCATCGGCGAATGCCGAGCGCACCTGCTCGGTGGTGGCGTCGTTGCCGCCCTGATGGAACGTGACCGAGGTGCCGCCCACGAACTCGATGCCGAAGTTCACGCCGCGCACACCGACGAGCGCCACGACCAGCACGACCGCCACAGCCGCGATGGACAGGAACACCTTGCGATAGCCCAGCAGGTTGATGTCGAGCTTGATGAAGCGGCCGCGCACGTCATGACGTGAGGAAGCAGGCTTCTCGCCCTGGAAGTACGGGGCGGCCTCCTTGCAGTCCTTCACGCCCCAGAAACCGGGGTGCTTGGCAATGCACTTCGGCGCCAGCAGGCGGATGATGGGCGCCTTGAACAGCAGCATCATGATGATGTCGCAGATGATGCCGAGCGCCAGCGTCAGGCCGAAACCCTTGACCGAGGCGCTTGCCAGGAAGAACAGCGTGAGCGCCGAGACCATGGTGACCAGGTCGGCGTCGATGGACGTGAGGATGCCGTGGCGCACGCCGGTGACGGAGGCCGCGCGAACGCTGCGGCCCATGCGGATCTCCTCGCGGAAGCGCTCAAGGGTGAGGATGGAAGAGTCCGCCGCCATGCCGATGGTCAGCACGACGCCGGCGATGCCGGCCATGGACAGGCTGAACAGGCCGAAATGCGACAGCACGGCCAGAATGCCCAGATACAGCACAGCGAACACGGCCATGGCTGCCGCGGTGATCAGGCCCAGGCCCTGGTAGAAGACCAGCAGGTACAGCATGACCAGCGCAAGGCCGATAGCGGCCACCAGCACGCCGGAGGTCAGCGCATCCTGGCCGAGCGTCGGGCCGACCACCTGGGACTGCGCGTACTCGAAGCTCACGGGCAGCGAGCCGGACTCGAGCACCGTCTCCATGGAGGAGGCGGCTTCCTTGTCGTAGCCGCCGGTGATGGACACCTGGCCGCCGGTGATCTCGGACTGCACGGCCGGCGCGGACTGCACCTCGCCGTCAAGGATGATGACGATCTTGCCCTTGTTGCTTGCCAGGTCCTTCGTGGCATCGGCGAACGCCTTCGTGCCCTCGGAATCAAGGGAGATGTTGACCGAGTAGTCGGTGCCGGTCTCGGAGGCACGGCCGATGTCGACCTTCGTGATGTTGCTACCGGTGATCAGCGGCGTGTACGTGCCCTCCTCCACCGTCAGATGCTCGGTCTTGCCGGAAGGCAGCGTGTTGCCGAAGTCGTCGGTGATGGTGCCGCTGGAGCCGTACTGGCCGTTCTCGATCTTGGTCTTGACGTCCTCATCGGTGAACGAATCCAGTCGGGCGAACTCCAGCTTGCCGGTTTTGCCGATGGTGGACAGCGCCGTTTCCGTATCGGAAAGGCCGGGGATCTGCACGAGGATCTGATCGGAGCCCTGCAGCTGCACCACGGCCTCAGAGGCGCCGAGCGCGTTGACGCGCTGCTCGATGATGGCGCGCGACTTCTCCATGTCCTCGGAGGTCACGGCGTCGCCATCGGTGCTTTTCGCCGACAGCACCACCGAAAGGCCGCCTTGGATGTCCAGGCCCTGGTTGATCTTGTCCTGCGGAGGGGTGAACATGAAGATGGACCCCAGCACCAAGACGGTGGTCAGCACCAACAGCCATATGTTGCGGCGGTTGGCGTTGCCGCCCTTCTTCTTGGCCTTGGCGTTTTGCGCTTTCGCCATGCGAGCTTCTCCTAGCCTTGTAAACCATAGGACGGCCCTGCCGGGCCGTCCCTTCCGTGGCGGCTGCGATCGCCGCCATATATACCCTAACTTTCGCATTTTCCCACAATCGAGGAGAATGCGAAAGCACTAAGAAGCGGGAATCCGCCTGAGCATTATATTAGTAATCCTTAGCGGCCGGGCTGTTCATCCATTCCTCGTAGAACTGCTCGTACTCGCCAGCCAGCACGGCCTCGCGGGCGCGGTGCATGAGATCAAGCAGGAAGTGCAGGTTGTGCACCGACAGCAGGATGGCACCGAGCATCTCGTTCTGCTTCACCAGGTGGCGCAGATAGGCTCGCGTGTAGTTCTGGCACGTCGGGCAGGTGCAGCTGTGGTCGAGTGGCGTGAAGTCGCGCGTGAACTTCGCGTTGCGCATGTTCATGCGGCCCGTGCCGGAGAACGCCGTGCCCATGCGCGCGGTGCGGGTGGGCAGCACGCAGTCGAACATGTCGACGCCCTCGCGCACGGCGCGCACGAGCGTGGTGGGATTGCCCACGCCCATCAGGTAGCGCGGACGGTCCTCGGGCAAGGCGCGGGCCACCTGGCCGAGCGTCTCGAACATGGTCTCGTGGTCTTCGCCCACCGAATAGCCGCCGATGCCGAAGCCGCCGAAGCGGCGACCGCCCGCAGCCAGGCTCTCGTCCTCGATCTCGCGCAGGCGTCGGATGCTCTCCAGGCGCAGGTCGAGCTCCATGCCGCCCTGAACGATGCCGAACAGCGTCTGATCAGGGCGTTTGTGCGCCGCCAGGCAGCGACGTGCCCAGTTCGCCGACAGGTCCACGGCATTGGCCACGAAACTGCGCTCGGCCGGGTACGGCGTGCACTGGTCGAGCTGCATGGCGATGTCGGCGCCGATCTGCTCCTGGATGCGCATGTTGGACTCGGGCGTCCAGCGCACATAGCTTCCGTCGTAGATGCTGCGGAAGGTCAGGCCGTCGGCATCGAGCTTAAGCGTGTCAGCCAGGGAGAACACCTGGAAGCCGCCCGAGTCGGTGAGCATGGGGCCGTCGTAGTTCATGAACTTGTGCACTCCGCCGGCCTCTTCCACCAAGTCGGCGCCGGGGCGCATGGACAGGTGGTAGGTGTTCGCGAGCACCACCTGGCTGTTCAGCTGGTGAAGCTGATCGACCGTGATGCCCTTGACCGTGGCCGACGTGCCGACGGGCATGAACATGGGGGTATGGAAGGTGCCGTGCGCGGTTTCGTACGAAAGCGCGCGGGCGTGGCCGCAGATGGCCTCGATAGTGCAGTCGAACAGGGCCATGGGCTAATCCTCCATCCCGTTGATAACGAAATCGGTGCCGCCGGAGCGGCCCGCCTCCTCGAGCGTCTTCGCGCCGCCGGCCTGGCCGTCGGCGATGCCGTTTGCCGCAAGCACGCGCTCGCGCGCCGCCGCCGGCACGATGGCGTCGCTGACGCCCTGCGCCGGATCGGCGCATTCGGGCAGGGTTTCCACCCAGTCCGCGAACTTCTCCATAGAACCGTGGCGCACGCTGAACACCTCGAAGCCGACAGGGTCGATCAGGAAATCGGTGACCAGGAAGCCCTCGCAGCCAAGCTGGCATGCGGCCAGGTCCTCCTTGGTGTTGTTGCCGACCATGAGCACGTCGCGGCCCTCAACGCCCGCAGCGGCAAGGTTCTCCGCGTAGTAGTCGGGCTTGGGCTTGACGGCGGTGGAGTTCTCGAACGTAGTGATGCGCGAGAACACCGCCGGGTCAATGCCGGCCCAGCGCAAGCGCCATTCCACGGCACGGCGAGGGAACATCGGCATGGTGGCCAGCACCAGCGGATAGCCCTTGGCGGCAAGCGCCTCGATGGCACGCGCGGCGGCGGGGTTCGGCTTGACGTCGGCGCCCAGTTCGCCGAACTCGTTCTCGTAGAAATCGCCGATGGCGGCGAGCAGCGCATCTGCGGTGAGCCCCTCGGGCATATCGATGCAGGCCAGGAACTCGGGCCAGAACGACTCGGAGTTCGCATGGCCTGAATCGTTGGTGGCCATGGCGGTGATGCCGCGTTTCATGCCGGCCATGAACTGGTCGGGGGCGATACCCATGCGCGCGACATAGCCGCCGAGTGCGCGGAAGTAGCTCTTCATGAAGACGTCGACGTCCATAGGCAGCAGCGTGCCGTCAAGGTCGAAGAAGACGGCGCGGAAGGTTCGTTTCTCCATATATCATGCCTTTCTGCAAATTGCCGCAGGCGGGGATAGTTTTTGTCTGCGTGGTAGTATAGGGGAAGCGCCGCGCCGGCGGCGAAATGCCCATCGAAAAAGGAGTTCGCGAATGAAGTTGTTGCTGCATGCGTGCTGCGGTCCGTGCTCGCTCGAGCCGACGCGCCTGTTGAAGGCCGCAGGGCATGACATAACCATTTACTACGCGAACTCGAACATCCACCCCACCGAGGAATACGAGCACCGGCTGGCAACGCTGCGCGCATGGGCCGCGGATGCGGGGTTCGAGGTGCTGGAAGGCCCGTACGACCCGGCCACGTGGGAAGCATGTGCCGGCCGCATCGGAGACGCCGCGATCGCCGAAGTCGAGCAGGCACGCGCGGAGGCTGGCGCGGAAGGCGAGTGCACCGGCAAACGCGGAGGCGAAATCGAGGGCCCCGAAGAAGCCTCTAGCAACCGGTGCAAGACGGTTACCGATACGAATAACAGAGCTATTTCCCCTGCTGGCGCTCCCCTTTCTGCAAGCTCAATGCACGGCACAGCACCTCGCGCCGCCGTGTTGTCGGTCGATTCCGCACGCAGGGAGGCTCGCTGCCGTGCCTGCTACCGCCTTCGCCTTGAGGAAACCGCTCGAGTAGCCGCGGAACGAGGCTTCGAGGGCATCGGCACCACGCTATCGGTGAGCCCCTACCAATATACCCAGGTCATCCGCGAGGAAGTGGAGCGCGCGGCGGCGCAAGCCGGGGTCGCGCCCGTGTTCGAGGACTTCCGCCCCTACTACGACGAGGCCACGCGCGAAAGCCGCGAGCTGGGAATGTACCGACAGAACTTCTGCGGCTGCCGCATCAGCGACCTGGAAGCGGCCGCCGAACGCGCCGAGCGCAAGGAGCAGCGCGCCGCCGCAAAAGCCGCCGAACGCGCAGCCCACGCCGACGAGCGTGCAGCCGAGGAAGCCGCACGCGCAGCCCACAAAGCCGAGCGCGCAGCCTACGACAAGAAGCAGGCACGCAAGCGCGCCATCCTAAAAGCCCTGCGCGAACAAGGGAAATCGTAGCTAGCGCTCCATCAGTCCAGCAGGTGCGCCCCACCCGCGCGAGCGCAACAAGCTTGCAAACAAGAAGATACCAGGAACAAACTCGCAGTCGCATAGCGGCCAACAATGAGTTGACAACTACATCCCAAAGCGAGGAACTCAGCCACCATTTCCTCGCCCCCAATCGCGCTTCACACTAAGGTTCATACGCGCAAAAGCGCCTCTTGTCTCTCGTTGCCCGAGAAACAAGAGGCGCTCGATCCAATCCGTTGCGGAGCAGCCTTTATACAGGGCGCCCGAACGTCGAGATGTAGCTCAATCCCTTCGCCGGCCACTTCCCTCTTAAACGAATGCTAGCAGATGAACATGGCGTCGCCGAACGACAGCATGCGATAGCGCTCCGCGATGGCATGCTGATAGGCGTTCATGATGTTCTCGCGGGTGCTGAACGCGCTGACCAGCATCATGAGCGTACTGCGCGGCACGTGGAAGTTCGTGACCAGAGCGTCCACCACGTGGAACGTGCTGCCCGGCAGCAGATACAGGCTGGTGGCATCGCGGTCGCGCGCGGTGATGGCGCCGGCCCCGTTGTCGGCCGACGGGTCCCAAGCGCTTTCCAAGCTGCGCACGCTGGTGGTGCCTACAGCGATCACGCGGCCGCCGTTGGCGTGCGTACGGTTGATGGCGTCGACCGTCTTCTGCGGCACGGTGTAGAACTCGGTGTGCATCTTGTGGGCCAGCGGGTCCTCCTCGTCCACGATGCGGAACGTGTCCAGACCAACCTCAAGCTCGACGGTTTCCCAATCGATGCCCTTCTCGCGCAGGCGCTCGATCAGCTCGGGCGTGAAATGCAGGCCGGCCGTAGGGGCCGCCGCCGAGCTTTCACGACGGGAATACACCGTTTGGTACAGCTCCTCATCGCCGGCGTAGTGCTTGATATAAGGCGGCAGCGGCGTATGCCCCACTGCATGAAGCGCCTCGTCAAGCGAGGGATACGTAGTGGTCAGGCGCGCCACGCGCTCACCGCGCTGGGCGCCCTCGGCCCAGTCGACGATCTCGGCGGACAGCGCAACGTTGCCTTCGCCATCCGTGAAATCCACCACCGCGCCGCTGCCGGGCTTCAAACGCTTGCCCGGGCGCACGAGCACTTCCCAGATGGCCTGCTGGTTTTCGCCGGGAACAGGCTGATCAGGGATATGGGGCACATCCGCATACGGCTGTGCCTTGGAACCCACAAGCTGGCGAAGCAGGAACACCTCGGACTGCCCGCCCGTGCCGCGCTTCGCGCCGAGCAGGCGCGCCGGCAAAACGCGCGTTTCATTCGCCACCAGCAGATCGCCGGGCTCAAGATAGTCGATGATATCGCGGAAGATGCGGTCCTCGATCGCACCGGTTTCGCGGTCCATGACCAGCATGCGGCACGCATCGCGCACCGCCGCCGGCTCCTGCGCGATAAGCTCCTGGGGAAGATCGTAATCGAAATCGCTCGTTTTCATCGAGATGCTCCTTGTCGCACGCCCGGCAAATTTCACCGGGCATATAAAAGGCCGCGCCGAGCGCAGCCGAATAGCTTTCGAACAGGCAAATTATACGCCAGCCGAAGGACTTTTCACGCACGTGCGAAAAGTCAGCATGCACGAAAACGCGCGGGGCGAAGCCGGTTTCCCGGATTCGCCCCGCGAAGTTCGCTAATCTGCCGTTTGACCAGGCATTTTACACGTTAAATTTAAAGTGCATGACGTCGCCGTCCTGCACCACGTACTCCTTGCCTTCCTGACGCAGCTTGCCGGCGTTACGGCAGCCCAGCTCGCCGCCCAGCTCCACATAGTCGGCATACGAAGCGGTTTCAGCCTTGATGAAGCCGCGCTCGAAGTCGGAGTGGATGACGCCGGCGGCCTGCGGGGCCTTCGCGCCGACGGGGATGGTCCAAGCGCGCGTTTCCGTTTCGCCGCTAGTGAAATAGCTCTGCAGACCCAGCAGCTTGTAGGCGCTGCGCACCAGGCGGGCCAAGCCGGACTCCTCAAGGCCCATGGCCTCCAGATACTCCTTCGCCTCGGCAGGATCGAGCTCGGCAAGGTCGGCCTCGACCTTTGCGGAGATCGGCACCGGCTGGCAGCCGTCGATCTCGGCCAAGTCGGCGTCGAGCGCATCCTCGTCCACGTTGGCGATGTAGAGGATGGGCTTCATGGTAAGCAGGTGCAGGTCATAGATAGCTGCCTGCTCGTCCTCGTCCAGGTTCAGCGTGCGGGCGCGATGACCCTCGTTGAGGCCCTCGAGCACCTTCTTCGCAACCTCGAGCTTCTTCACACCGGCCTTGTCGCGCTTCGCTTCCTTCTCCAGACGCGGGATGGCCTTGTCAAGCGTGCCCATGTCGGCCAGGATCAGCTCGGTCTTGATGGTTTCAACGTCCGAGCTGGGGTTCACGCGGCCATCGACGTGCACGACGTCCGGGTCGCTGAAGAAGCGAACGACTTCGCAGATGGCATCGGTTTCGCGGATGTTCGCGAGGAACTGGTTGCCCAGGCCCTCGCCTTGGCTGGCGCCCGCCACCAGACCGGCGATGTCGACGAACTCGACCGTTGCAGGGACGATCTTGGCAGGGTGATCGATCTCGGCCAGCTTCTCCAGGCGATCGTCGGGAACGGGAACGATGCCGACGTTGGGCTCGATGGTAGCGAAGGGGTAGTTGGCTGCCAAACCGCCCTTGTTCGTGAGGGCCGTGAACAGCGTGGACTTGCCCACGTTGGGCAGGCCCACGATACCGATGGAAAGCGACATGCTGAAACTTCCTTAACTAGTGAATACACGTGCTCTTAATGATACCGCAAACAACGCCCCAACGCGATGCCCCGCCGAATGCACGCCCAAACCGTCCAGAACCCTACTCCCTTGCAACAGTTGCGTCACAAAGCGGTGCAAACGATTGCACCGCTGCGCGTTTGCCCATACGATCATTAGATGGAAACCAAAGGCACCGCGCGCACGGGCGCTGCGGGCCATCACAGCGAGAGGGGTTTCTCATGAGCAAGTACGAAGGAACGCAAACCGAGAAGAACCTGCAGGCCGCCTTCGCCGGCGAGTCGCAGGCAACCAACAAGTACACCTATTTCGCATCGGTGGCAAAGAAGGAAGGCTTCGAGCAGATCGCCGAGATCTTCCGCAAAACGTCGGCAAATGAACAGTACCACGCCAAGATGTGGCTACGCGAGCTTGAGGGCATCGGCGACACGGCGGAGAACCTCGAGGATGCCGCAAACGGCGAGAACTTCGAGTGGACCGACATGTACGAGGGCTTCGCGAAGACCGCCGAGGAGGAGGGTTTCCCCGAGCTGGCCGAGAAGTTCCGCCAGGTCGGCGCCATCGAGAAGCATCATGAGGAGCGCTATCGCGCGCTGCTGCACAACGTGGAGACCGCTCAGGTGTTTGAGAAGAGCGAGGTCAAGGTATGGGAGTGCCGTAACTGCGGCCACATCGTCGTAGGCACCAAGGCCCCCGACGTTTGCCCCGTATGCAACCACCCGCAGGCATTCTTCGAGATCAACGCCGAAAATTACTAGGAAGCAGGCGCAGCACCGGCATCCGCCTGAGCTGGGAAAACAACCGCCAGAGGAATGGTTAGCACAGCGTAAGCGGCCGATTTCGAAGCATTTAGGATTCGCGAAGGACAAGTTACACAAGGCATCCGTCCCGCACAATCCCGCCAAACGCAAAACGGGGAAAGCAGGAACTCCTGCTTTCCCCGTTACCATTAACATCAGGCTATGCAGCAAACGACTAGTCGACGTCGATCTTGCAAACCCAGCCGTGCTTGTCTTCCAGCTTGCCATCCTGGATGCCGGTAAGGGTCTCGCGCAGCTGCTTCATGACCGGGCCGATCTCGGTGCAGCCAGCCGGGAAGACGACCTCCTGATCAGCACCGTTGACCTTGTTGTCGATTTGCCCAACCGGGCTGATGACGGCCGCGGTGCCGCACAGGCCGCACTCCACGAACTCGCCGCCGGCAACCTCTTCCCACGTGACATAGCGCTCGTCGACGGTCATGCCCAGGTCCTGAGCAACCTGCACCAAGCTGCGACGGGTAATGGAGGGCAGGATGGAATCAGTGTGGGACTTCGGAACCACCAGGGTGCCGTCCTCCTTCACGAACAGCACGTTCGCACCGCCGGTCTCCTCGATGTAGGTGCGGCTTTGCGAATCCAGGTAGATGTTCTCAGCGTAACCGTTGCGATGAGCCTCCATGGTCGGACGCAGCGACATGGCGTAGTTCAAACCGGCCTTGATGTTGCCGGTGCCGTGCGGCGCAGCGCGGTCATACTCGGACACGCGCAGCTTGATCGGCTTCAGGCCGCCCTTGAAGTACGGGCCGACGGGCGTGACCAGGATGCGGAACGTATACTCGGGAGCCGGAGCAACGCCGATGACCTCGCCGGAGCCGATCATAAACGGACGCACGTACAGCGTGGCGCCGGAACCGAACGGCGGAACCCACGCGGCATTCGCCTTCACAACTTCCTTGACGGCCTCGACGAAGCGATCCTTCGGGAAGCCCGGCATCTCGAGACGCTCAGCGGAATCGAACATGCGACTTGCGTTCATGTCCGGACGGAAGCAAACGATGGACCCCTCTTCGGTGGTGTAAGCCTTCAGACCCTCGAACACTTCCTGGCAATAATGGAAAATGCCGGCGCACTCGGAAAGATGCAGGTCGTGATCGGTAGTCAGACCACCCTCGTCCCACTCGCCATCCTTCCAATGAGCTTCGTAGCTGTAGTCGGTCTGATGGTAGCCGAAATCAAGGCTGCCCCAGTCAAGATCCTTCTTCTCGACCATCGTGATGCTCCTTCGTGAAAGGGCGCTTTGCGCCCAACGTGCAAATTACGCTTGCCGAATACCTTACACCCAAAACAGAGGGAAAATGGGGAACATCCGGCCCTACGGCGGGCCGAAAGGACGCAACCACGTAGGAATTTACCTGTTCGAAACAATCAACGAGCAAGTCGAATCTTGGGAACCCGAGAGGCGCCGCCACGTTACCACCATAGTAAATAACACAATGCGCCACCTTCTGCCTGCGGCATGGCGAGGAACCATTGCGCCGACAACCCATACGACAACCCCCAGCGCAAACCGCGCTTGGAGGTGCCGGCCGAAGCTGCTCCACGGCACCACAACCCAGCTCTTCGCCGGCATCCGCAAAACCATCCCCCTTCCCTTCATCCAAGAATCAGCGAATGCGTTGCAGAGAGGTTAGCGCGCAAGCAGTACCACCCATCCCCATACACGCCACCAGCCCTTGGACGAACCGCGTATGACCTTAGACGAGAGACGGTTGCCCTTAAAGACAAGAGGCCGCCGACAAACGTCGACGACCTCTTGATGACTCCCCAGCTAAGCCGTAGCGCTAGATACCCGCATGATCGGCGCGCTACATGCTGAACAAACCAAATTGCGCAGCAACATAGGCAACCAAGATAACAACCAACAGCACAGGCGCGATAAAC
>JAUNWR010000057.1:0-10576 GCA_030540215.1 Coriobacteriia bacterium
CTAGACGCTCCACGGAAAAGTGGAGGTTCGGCCGGTCGAAACCGGTGACCGCTTGGTAGGGATCCCGTAATCCCAAAAGACGCACGATGTCGGCGCGAACGCGCTCCGTTGCCGTCGCGGTGAGTGCGGCAACAGTAGGACGCGTGGGAAGCTGCTCAATGAACGCACCGATGCGCAGATACGACGGGCGAAAATCCTGGCCCCATTGCGATACGCAATGCGCTTCATCTACCGCGACCAGCGGAATGGGCGCCTGCGAGGCGAACTCCACAAAGCGCGGATCCTCCAAACGCTCAGGCGCAACATAGAGCAGGTCGAACTCTCCCGCCAGGGCACGCGCCATAATCGAACCCTGCTGAGACGGGGTAAGCGTGGAGTTCAGATACGCCGCCTGAATGCCAGCATCCTGCAAGCTGCGCACCTGGTCGCCCATCAGCGACACCAATGGGCTTATGACCAGCGCAAGGCCGCTCATGACAACGCCCGGTATCTGATAGCACACCGACTTGCCGGCGCCGGTAGGCATGACCGCAAGTGCATCGCGACCTGCGAGCAAAGCCTGCACTACGCCCTGCTGGCCCGGCCTGAAATCCTTGTAGCCGAAATGCATCTCCAGCGCCAAGCGCGCCTGCTCTATAGGTACCGACACGGCAAACCTTTCCCTAACAACAAGTTCCACTATGCGCGAAGCGCAAACGCAAATCTCAATGCAGATGCAATGCAAACGCAAATGCGCGATTACATGATCATGTCACCGCATTCCTGCAAGAGAATCGCGGCTTGCAACAGCTTCGAAGCCTATCCCGGCGGTATTTCATCTGGGAAAACGCTTCGATAAACGTCTAGATAATAATCCCGTTGCAGTGATCTATTTCGTGCTGAATTATCTGCGCCGTAAAGCCACTGAAGCTTTTCTGGCAGGTTTTGAACGATTCATCCAGATACGACACGCGAATTTTGCGATACCGCTGACATGGCCGCTGCCCCACAAGCGACAGGCACCCCTCCTCGGTGGAATACTCGCTTGAGGCATGCACGATTTCGGGATTGAACATGAGCTTAGCCGTGCCATTGTCATCGAACACGATGATGCGCTTGCGCACGCCGATCATGTTCGCCGCCATTCCCACACACTCATGAGCGTGCGCTTCAAGTGTGTCGAGCAAATCCCGCCCAACAGGCACGTCCTCGATGGTTGCAGCCTCCGACGGCATGGCCAAGAACAGTTCATTTCGCATAATCGGTCTGATCATCGGGCGCTCGTGCCTCCTTCATGGATATGGGCAAGTGGATTGCGAATACGCGAAAAGGGGTTTCGCTGCACCTACTGTACCATGCGAAACCCCCGCGTTCAAGAAAAATCGAACGTTTGTTTTATTGCATTTTCACACAGTTTGACCTGCGGAAACAGCAGATTCCTCAGCAAAAGCCCGTCAAATCCGCGCATTAAAACAAGTTTGCCACCCTCGACGACAAGCAACCCGACCGAGAAGCATAAGCGATATATACAGCAGCGAATCCCGAGCAAACCGACCGCAGACCGCCGCATTCATCAGACGTCTTCCAAGACCAGGCTCGCACCATGACGCGCGACACCGCCCCATCCCGAATGCGCTATCGTGGCAAAAACTTATCCAACTCGCGATCGAGCTCGGGCAGGTGCTTCACGTGCAGGCTGTCGGCGAACTTGCCACGGACCATGACGCGGCGCACGTTTCTCAGCGCCTCCAGGTCATCAAGCGGGTTCGCATCCAGCACGATCATGTCGGCCGATTTCCCTACTTCGATCGAGCCCGTCTCGTCGCCAAGCCCGATGATGCTCGCGTTGCCCAGCGTTGCCGCATGCAACGCAAGTTGACGGCTTGCGCCCACGATGCGCTCGAAGTACACCAGCTCGCGCCACATATCGTATTGCGTGACGTACGGGCACGCCGAATCGGTACCCAATCCAACGGGAATCCCCTGCTCCAAGGCCTGTTTTGCGGCGGACACGATACCGTCGAAGACGATGCGGCCGTTGACCACCTGGACCTCAGTGGAATGGGTCATCTCGGGCGGCAACTTGATGAACGGCAGCGCCGGGGAGACGGTGCAGGTCAGCGAGCTTTTGCGGCCCACGCCATTTTTCCGGAACAGCGCCAGCAGCTCGTCGTCCAAAACGCCGCCGTGCTCGATGGTGTCCACGCCCGCTTCCAGGCCCACGCGAACACCCTCGGTGCTCTCGATATGCGCCGCGGTATGCATGCCCAGCTTGTGAGCCTCGTCCACCGCGGCCGCCGCAATCTCGGGCGACATGCGCAGCACGCCCGGCTCGCCCTCCTTCTCGGCATCGAACACGCCGCCAGTGATGAACAGCTTCACCAAATCGCACTTGTGGGCGAAGCAGTCGCGCACAATCTCACGCGCTTGATCAGGCGTTTCAGCAATGTGCGCGAACAGCCCCGCACCGTGGCCACCCGGCACCGTCACACCCACGCCCGAGATGACCAAGCGCGGGCCCTGGTACTTGCCCGCGTTGATGGCGTCGCGTACCCACACGTCGGCGAACCCCGGATCACCCACGCTTCGCACCGTGGTAACGCCGCTTGCCAGCTGCTGCTGGGCATGTTTGCGAAGCGTGCGATGCAGGTACCAACGCCCGATGGGGTTGGCGACGACCTTCTCGATAAGGTCGCCCGCCGCGCCGGCGCTGGTGGGCTTGCCGTTGCCGCACAGATGCACATGCAGGTTGACCAGGCCCGGCATCAGGTACGCGCCCTTCAGATCAACCTCCTGCGCACCCACAGGACCCATCGTGGAAGCGGCCGGCCCGACCGCGCTGATGCGGCCATCGTCGTCCACCGCGACGGTCATATTCTCTTGCGGCTGCATATCGCGCGTGCCGTCGAGCAGTGTTGCGTGCGTGAATACGTAAGACATGGCATTCCCCTTTACTTGCCTGCGCCGATGCGTGGGCATGGCGCGGAATCAATGGTTCGAGCCTACCAAGAACTCGGCAAAGCGTCTAGGGATAATCCCCATATGAGGAAAACTCGCCGGGGCTAGGGGAGGTACGTCAGACGGCACCGAACGCTAGCGCACACGACACGGAAGCCCGCTTACCTGGCGAATTCCCACCTTCGCAAGATAGAAGAGACTGCAACCCGTCAACGAAGCAAGGTTTCCCGGTCATCCCGATAGCTTCCCGGCAGACAAGGTTTTCCCGGATCTGCAAGGTTCGCCCGACAACTTTCGGCGCAACGGACAAGGGTTCTGCAAGATGGGGACGTCATACTCGAACCAGGCGATGAGGCGGCTGGATTAAAGCGGGCCGTGTCATGGGAGACGCTCCTGACCTGCTGCTTCACTCCCCATCGCCTCTCCTCCCTTTGGAACGGGCGGGCTCCTCGCAAACTCAGGGCCTGCCCGCCACAAGCAAACAGACCGCCACGAAGTGCAAAGCGGCTCCACGCTTCCGCGTATACAAACCGCCATGAAACGCAGACAACTCCGTGCCCCCATGCACGCCGATACCCCCGATCCGCACCACACGACCGTCAAACCGTCCCGACAACAACACACCAGGAGGCGCGAATGCAAACAACAAACCCCGGCGCTTCACCGCAGCAAGCAGCGAGCCGCCCCGAAGGACGGCTCGCTGCAATCATCTTATGGACCTGCTTATGCCTTCGATGCCTGGTAAGCCTCGACCAGCTTCTTGGTCACGTCGGCGGGCGCAGGGTCATAGCCCTCCAGCTCGATGTAATAGCTGCCGGAACCGCGCGTCATGGCACGCAGGTCCTTGGTGTAGCTGATGACCTCGGCATATGGCACGCGCACCATGATGACCGTCTCGCCCTCGTCGGTAGAATCGGTGCCCACGATGCGTCCGCGGCGCGTGGCGATATCGCCCATAACGGTGCCGGCGTACTCCTCGGTCACCACGATATCCATGGTTGCCATGGGCTCGAGCAGAATGGCACCAGCCTGCTCGCATGCCGCACGGAAGCCGATGCGCGCAGCGGTCTTGAACGCCATCTCATTGGAGTCGACCGAATGGTACGAGCCATCGAATACGGCGCACTTGATGTCAACCATGGGATACCCTGCCAAGAAGCCCTCTGCCATGGCCTCCTGAACGCCCTTGTCAACAGCGGGGATCAAACCGCCGGGGATAGCGCCGCCCTTGACCTCGTCGGAGAACTCATAGCCCTCGCCGGGGTTGGGGCTGATGCGCAGCCAGCAATCGCCGAACTGGCCTGCGCCACCGGTCTGCTTCTTGTGGCGTCCCTGGGCCTCGGCCGTCTTCGTGATGGTCTCGCGATACGGGATGCGCACGGGAACCAAACGCGCCTCCACCTTCGCCTGCTCCTTCATGCGCGCAAGCAGCGTTTCCACCTGGGCTTCGCCCATTGCCGTGACGATGGTCTGGTGCGTCTGCTCGTTGCGCGCAACGCGCAGCGTGGGGTCGTTCTCGACCGCGCGCGCAAGGAAGGTACCGACCTTGTCCTCTTCCTTCTTATTAGCCGCCTCGATGGCAACGGGATATTGCGGCACAGGCAGCGGCAGCGGATCGATGGACATCGTGCCCGATTGCGACAGCGTGTCGCCGGCACGCGTATCGGTGAGCTTGGGAACCACGACGATGTCGCCGGCCTTCGCGGACTTCACATCCGCGGCCTCCTTACCCATCATCACATACAGATGGCCCAGGCGATCCTTCTTGCCCGTGCGCGCATTGGTCAGCTCCATGCCGGGCGTGAGCACGCCGCTGATCAGCTTCAAGTAGCTCAAACGTCCCACGAACGGGTCGGCAACGGTCTTGAAGACGAACGCCGCCGGCTCGCCGTCCTCATCCACGAACGTCTCCTCGCCGTTGGCAAGACGGAAGGCGCCGTGGTGGCGCGGATGCGGGAAGTAGGTGCAGATATCCTTCATCACGCAACGGATGCCCTGCTCGATGATGGTGGATCCCACGTACACGGGGATGAACAGCTCCTGCGCGATGGCCTTATCGAGCAGGCTCTCGAGCTCTTCCTGCGTCAGCTGCTCGGAGCCGTCCAGGTACTTCATCATCAGGTCGTCGTCGGCCTCGGCCACCAGGTCGCACAGGCGGTCGCGCGCAATCTGCGCCGCCTCAGCGTACTCGGCCGGGATATCCTCGATACGGTCGTCGGTGGTGCCGTCCTGATCGAAGTAGCGGGCCTTCATGCGCAGCACGTCGATAACGCCCTTGAAGTCCTCGGCAACGCCGATGGGGATGGTGACCGGGCCCAAGCGGCTTCCGAAGCGCGCGTGCAGCTGCGCCATAATGGTGTCGAAGTTCGCATGCTCGCGGTCGATGTGGTTGATGAACACGGCGCGCGACAGGCGCATGCCCTCGGCTTCGCGCCACAGCTTCGTGGTCATGACCTGGGGACCTGCGACGGCATCGATGACGAACAGCGCCATTTCGGCAGCCTGCATGGTGGCAAGCGTGTCGCCGATGAAGTCGGGATGACCCGAGGTGTCGAGCAGATTAATCTTGTAATCATGGTACGGAATGGGCGCGACGGAGGTGCCCAGAGTGAACTTGCGACGAATCTCTTCCTGGTCGTAGTCAAGATAGGATTTGCCGTCGTGGGTGGTACCCATACGCGGCGTGCGGCCTGAAACGTGCAACATAGCCTCGGCAAGCGAGGTTTTGCCGGCGCCGTCTTGGCCCACCAGCACGATGTTTCGGACATGTTCGGTAGCAGGAGCTGCCATACGATCACCTTCCCCTTATAAAGGCGTCGCGCCCGATTCGCCAACTCGATTCAAGCGCGAAACGCAGTCGAACCAAACGGTCGGAACACTACCGATAGTGTAGCGCAAAACCCAGCGTTAACCGGTAAAACGCCTGATGATGGATACGCCCCGGGGCGTTGCAGGGAGGTGGGCAGTACCCCGAGGCCACCGCAAAGGAGATGATTCGGGAAGCTAAAAGACGGGCAGCAAGGATACCGAGCTTTGCGGGAAACCAGGCAGACAGCAAGCCGGGGCGCTGCGACGGGAACGGGGGGGGCAACGGCGAGTCGAAGCACTAGGCGGAAAGGAAACCGGGGAACCGAGACAATGTGCAGAGAGAAATCGCCTGCAAACTGAAGTACCGTGGAGCAGACGGACCTCGAAGAACACTGGGTAATACATGTGGCGAACTCGTTACGCATTGGTGACAGCGTCGGCGCGCGCAGGCCCGCGGTGCCTCCGGCGCGATACCCTACGGATAGCGGAACGCGGCTGCTAGGCCCGTCCCGCACAACGATTACCCGCGCCGCCCCGTGCGACGCTGCGCATAAGGAGCAGCTTATGGCGTTCCCGAAACACCCCATCATCGACGTGACCCCTGTTGACGCGGCGCGCGGCGCCGCCGCTGCGGCCCAAGCCGCTGCGGAGCCCTTCACGCCGCCCTCGTTCGGCAAGCGCGTCGGGAAGGTGGATAACCAGCCGCTGCACACCACGTTCGTCGACGGTCGCGGCAACCCCGTTCGCAATCAAGGCGATGCCGCCGCTGCCGCATCGCGCCTGACGGGCGCAGCCCAAACCGTGGCCGGCGCCGCCGTCATGGCGGTGGGCGTGCCCATGCTCATATTGCCCGGGCCCGGCGTGCTCGCCATCGGCGCCGGCGCCGCCATAGCCGCCGGCGGCATCAAGAAGATCCGCAACGGGAAGTAGCGCAAAGACGACGGCGGTTATTCGCCGCTCCCAAGCCTTTCGCACCCACCAGCCCAAACCCCTCGAGCCCAACAGCCCGCATATCGCCTCGTGCGATGCACGGGCCGTTCGCTTCTTTGACCCGCAAGTCCCTCTCAATATCATCCGTCCGCATACCGTTTTACGGCATAGCAGGGTTTTCGCATTGCACTATCTCCGCCGATCAAGCCAGGCACACGCCAGTTCAACGGCTCCGCAACGCAAATGCTATATCGCCTTGCGCGGCGCGCGGACCATTCGCTTTTTTGCCCGCAAATCACACGCCCGCCAGCGCAACGACATCGCAATGCAACGGCTTCGCAACGCGAAGGCAACGCTCGGGGTTTCCCCATTGCAAGCTGCTGCTGCAGGCGTACTATTCCTTTCCCACAGGGGCAAAACGCCCCGAAAGAGCAAACGCAGGCGCAAACCCGCGCGTCAACATTGAACGGAGGCACGTATGTGCACAGCGATTCGATTCACCGATTCTGACGGAAACCTATATTTCGGCCGCAACCTGGACTGGGCGTACGGCTACGGCGAGACCATCACATTCACCCCGCGCAACCATCCCGCGAACACGGGACACCGCGCGGTGTTGGGCATGGCCATCGCGTCGGAAGGGTATCCGCTGTATTTCGACTGTGCCAACGAGAATGGCCTGGCCATCGCAGGCCTGAACTTCCCCGGCTACGCCTACTTCCCCGACGATGCGCGCCCGGGAACCATGGCCGTCGCGCCATACGAGTTCCCCTTGTGGGTCACCTCGAACTTCGACAAGGTCGACGACGTCGAGGCGGCGCTGGCCAACATCACGCTGGTGAACAAGGGCTTCGGCGACTTCCCCATCAGCATGCTGCACTGGATCATCGCCGACGCTAGCGGGTGTATCGTGGTGGAATCGACCGTCGAAGGCCTGCAGGTGATGCGCGACCCCGCCGACGTGCTGGCCAATCAGCCGGGCCTTGCGTGGCACTTGGAGAACCTGCGCAGCTATATGAACGTGACGCCCAGTGCCCCCAGCTGCGTGACCTGGGCAAACGCAACACTGACGCCCTATGGCGCCGGCGCGGGCATGCGCGGGCTGCCCGGTGACGTGTACTCGCCCTCGCGTTTCGTGCGCGCCGCTTACCTGAACGCGCATCATGCGCCGAAAGATACCGAGAGCGGCAACGTGGCGCGCGTCTTCCGCACGCTCGGCGGCGTGGCCATGGTGGAGGGAAGCGCGCAAATGAACGACGGCGCGAACGAGTTCACCGTGTTCACCAGCGCCTATTCCGCACGCGAGGGCCGCTACTACTTCAACACCTACGAGAACCCCGCCTTCACCACCGCCGCATTCAAAGACTTCGACCTCAACAGCACCGAGGTCCAGCAGCTGCAGTAACTGTTCGAAGCGTCTCCCAAAATGCATAAAGCGGGATTTGCTTGACAATGTGCCGCATATGTCACAAAACAGGTGCTAATTGAATGCGGCATGGACGCGTTGTGCTATCATCCCTTCAGGACGAGTGACGCTTCCAGGCATCTGGAAGCACAATAAGAAAGAGGGTATCATGGCAGAAGAGTGCTCGCACGAGTGCGGCAGCTGCGGTGTTTCGGGATGCGGCGAGCGCACCGCCGCCGGCCCCACCAAGCTTGAGACGAACAAGCGCAGCAACGTCAAACACGTCATCGGCGTTGTCTCCGGCAAAGGCGGCGTCGGAAAATCCCTGGTCACCAGCTTGCTTGCCAGCGAAATGAACAAACGCGGCAACAAGGTTGGCATCCTGGACGCCGACATCACCGGCCCTTCCATCCCGAAGACCTTCGGCATCACCAACCCGCTGACCGCCGACGCCGACGGCATCCTGCCCGGCCAAACCCAAACGGGCATCAAGGTCATGTCCACCAACCTCATGCTTCCCAAGGGCGACCTGCCTGTAGCATGGCGCGGCCCGGTCGTGTCCAACGCCATCCGCCAGTTCTGGAGCGAGACGAACTGGGGCGACATCGACTACCTGTTCGTCGACATGCCTCCGGGAACCTCCGACGTGCTGCTCACCGTGTTCCAGTCGCTGCCCGTCGACGGCATCGTCACCGTATCCGCTCCGCAGGAGCTGGTGGCCATGATTGTGGGCAAAGCGGTCAACCTTGCGCACGACATGGACGTCGAGGTGCTGGGCCTGGTGGAGAACATGGCCTACTTCAAGTGCGACGATTGCGGTAAGGAGCATCACATCTTCGGCGAGCCGCAGGGCGCCGAGGTTGCCGAGCGCTACAACATCCCCGCCTACACCACCCTGCCCATCGACCCGAAGTTCGCGCGCCTGTGCGACGAAGGCAAGGTCGAGGACTACGACGTGGAAGGCAAGCTGGACGTCATCATCGACAAGATCGCCGAAGCTGCCGAAAAGCAGGACGAGGAAGCGGCCGAATAACGGTAACTCCGACTCCGCAACGAGCCTTTAGATTGCGAAAGCCCGTGAACCCCAAAGGTTCGCGGGCTTTCTCTTTGCTTGCAACCATTACGCAACAACCGGTGTACATCGGTAACCGATTGGTGAACAGGGGACGGAGGTGCGTTCGCCACACCCGCAAACCATAACCCCCGGGCCTCACCTACAGCCCGGGCGAACATCCCTCCGGCCCCTGTTCATTCTAGGAACGGAGGTGTATTCGCCTAATCGTGAGCAAGGCGGCCTTCCTTGCCCACAATTAGGACGTCGAAGTGCTGACCCTGGTGGATAACATGGCCTTACAAGCGCGATGACTGCAGCAGAGCACACCAACCGTTAACGGCTACGACGGCGCGCCCATATCGCAACCGCCAGCGTGACGACGGCGACGATGGCCAGCGGAAGAACGGGTACGCTATCGCCGGTTCCCGCAGACAAAGCGCCTGCTCCCTGCGGTTCTCCCGAACCCTTTGGCCCGCCAGGGTTCTTGGAAGCATCGGGCTTCTCGGGGTTCTCAGGCTTCTCCGTATCATCAGGGTCCTCGAGATCGCCAGAATCGCCGGGATCCTCGGAATCGTCCGGCTCTTCAGAATCAGTGGCAACATCCAAGGCGTCGGATATCGCGTAGCCAACGCGCGTGTGCGGGTCGCCAGGCTCTTCGCCTTCTCGCGCAACAACGCCATCAACGCCCACCGCGGCAACCTCCGCGGGCGGAGCCCCGACGCCCGTGGCGTTGCCGAACCGGGAGCTATCCCAACCCAGCGCCACCCAGCGTCCGCCGACCCAGCCGCCGGTCGAGTTCCCGACGAAATCATATGACCCCGCCTCATTTAACGACGAATCGAACAGGTGCGTCTCCTGCGGCTCGAACGCGCCCTTGTTTCCTATCGCGATGCGCGTTGCCGCCACCGCCCCCTGTTCGCCGACGACCAGATCCGTATACGTTGCCGCAACCGAGCTGACCGGGACAAGCGCCCGGCTGGCGGTTTGCATACCCGCACGGTCGAACCTCACGATCGCCCCTCCGCGCGACACATCATCTTCGGACCCGCTGACATCCAGACGGCCCGACGCCAACACGTACACGGCATCATCGCGAGCCACGACATCGTTGACAGCCTGATACCCGCTCAGTTTGCACGCGCACACCGGATCAAGGCTTTCGGTGAAATCTTCGAGCACATCGGGGCTCAGCTCGGTCGGCGCCGTCGCGAATAGCGCCGCCACCGACTCCGCATCGTACAGGCGCACCGTCAGGTTCACCCCGCCAGGACCGCCATCGCCATCGCCATCGAGAGTGTTCTCGGTGAACACGGCGGCGATCAGCCCGTTGCCCGCATCATAGACGCCCGACGCCCGTGTCCAAAGCACGCGCTCCTCAGCCGAAACCGCAGCACTCGCATCCGCCCCACCTGCCGCAACATCCGCAAACGCCGACGTCATCA
>JAUNWR010000058.1:0-10441 GCA_030540215.1 Coriobacteriia bacterium
CGCTTCCCTGACACGGAAGAGGTCACAAGTTCAAATCTTGTAACGCCCACCATTTTTCAGTTTGATTCAGTTGACTGAATCGTTGTGAGTTTTAATTCACAATTAGGGATTTCATCTTGCGTCGATTCGTTTTAGGTTTAAACTGGAAACATTAATGCGGACATGGCTCAGCTGGTAGAGCATCACCTTGCCAAGGTGAGGGTCGCGGGTTCGAATCCCGTTGTCCGCTCCATGAATGTGCAGCGACCGAGATTACTCGGTCGCTTTTTTTGTTGCTTCGATTTTTGTAGTCACAAACACCTGTTCGTATGATAGGATACGCGAAACACTAAGCGATTATCAAAGGCTGGGTAGTATGGGTCAGGATTCCATTGTCATTAAGGGCGCTCGCGAACACAACTTGAAAAACGTCGACATCACCATCCCTCGTGACAAGCTGGTTGTGATCACCGGTTTGTCGGGTAGCGGCAAATCAAGCCTGGCATTCGATACCATGTATGCCGAAGGGCAACGGCGTTACGTTGAAAGCCTGTCCAGCTATGCACGTATGTTTTTGGGGCAGATGAGCAAACCTGACCTCGATAGCATCGATGGGCTTTCACCGGCGGTATCGATTGATCAGAAAACCACCTCTCGCAATCCCCGCTCGACGGTGGGCACTACCACTGAGATCTATGATTATCTACGTTTGCTGTATGCTCGCGTCGGCGTCCCTCATTGCCCGGAATGCGGTCGTGTCATCAAGAAGCAGACCACCGATCAGGTGACCGATGACATCCTGGCCTTGGATCCTGGCGCGAAGGCCATCATCATGGCGCCAGTGGTTGCTGGTCGTAAGGGAGAATTCACCAAGCTGTTCGCAGACTTGGCTCATGAGGGCTTCAGTCGTGTTCGCATCGATGGCGAGATAGTGAAGCTGGATGGTCAGCCTCGCACGCTCAATAAGAAGATTAAGCACTTCATCGATGTGGTGGTCGACCGCGTGCAGCTCAAGGAGTCCGCAACCGGTCGAATCGCCGAGGCGGTGGAGCTTGCAACGAAGTTGGCGGAAGGTCGCGTCCTTGTGCAGGTGCTCGGTTCTGATGGCAAGCCTCAAGGCGAGGCGGGCGGTTCCTCAAGCGGCGCAAAAGGCGGTCTTGGCGAAGGAGAGCATCTGTTCTCCCTGGCATTGGCATGTCCTGAGCATGGCCACTCCATGGACGAGCTTCAGCCGCGGGACTTCAGCTTCAACGCGCCATACGGAGCCTGCCCCGACTGTTCGGGCATTGGCAGCAGGGAAGAGGTTGACGCCAGCTTGGTCGTCCCCGATCCCTCGCTGACGTTATCGGAGGGTGCCATTGCGCCTTTTAAGAGCGGCAACTATTACCCGCAGGTTCTTAAAGCCGTTGCATTGCATATGGGCTGCGACGAGAACACCCCGTGGGAGGATATGCCCAAAAAAGTCCAGAAGGCTTTGCTTGAAGGCTTGGGGGAGGAAAAAGTCAGGGTCGACTACACCACGGTTGATGGACGTAACACCTACTGGTTCATCGAGTGGGAGGGCGCCCTCGCCGCGGTCATGCGCAAATATCAGGAGGCGCAAAGCGATACGCAACGTGAGAAGTTGCAAAGCTACTTTGCCGTCGTTCCGTGCCCCACGTGCGGAGGGAAACGCTTGAAGCCTGAGATCCTCGCGGTCACCGTGGGCGGCAAGTCCATTCACGAGGTATGTGAGATGAGCGCCCTTGACTGCTATCGATTCTTCAGCGACTTGCATTTCGATGGCCAGCAGGGTGCGATCGCGAATCCAATCGCGAAAGAGATCGTTGCGCGTTTGAAGTTCCTGGTCGATGTGGGCTTGGATTACTTGACCCTCGAGCGTGCTACTGCAACCCTTTCCGGCGGCGAGGCGCAGCGTATCCGCTTGGCTACGCAAATCGGCGCGGGCTTGATGGGCGTCCTGTACATCCTCGACGAACCCTCCATTGGCTTGCACCAGCGTGACAACGAACGCCTTATCGGCACGCTCGAGCACCTTCGCGATCTCGGCAACACCGTTATCGTCGTCGAGCACGATGAGGATACCATCCGCGCAGCCGACTATGTGGTCGATATGGGTCCGGGCGCGGGCGAGCGCGGCGGTATGGTGGTAGCCGCCGGAACGCCTGAGGAAGTGGCGGCTACGGAAGGCTCGCTCACTGCTGATTATCTTTCCGGTCGTCGCGTGATCGCCGTGCCGCAGCAGCGCCGTAAACCAAAGCGCGGTTCCCTTAAACTTACCGGCGCATCCGAGAATAACTTGAATAATGTGACACTCTCCGTGCCTTTCGGCACGTTCACCGTCATCACGGGCGTTTCCGGTAGCGGTAAAAGCTCGTTGATCACCGATACGTTGGCTCCTGCGCTGGCGAATCGCGTTAACCATGCCCATCGGCGTACGGGCGCGTACCGCAAGATCACCGGCGTCGAGAACATCGACAAGGTGATCAACATCGACCAAAGCCCTATCGGCAGGACGCCTCGCAGCAATCCTGCCACCTATATCGGCCTCTGGGACGACATCCGCGCGTTATTCGCCAGCACGCAGGAGAGCAAGGCGCACGGATACGGCCCTGGTCGATTCAGCTTCAACGTCAGCGGAGGCCGCTGCGAAGCGTGCAAGGGCGATGGGCAGATCAAAATCGAGATGCACTTCCTCCCGGATATCTACGTGCCGTGCGAGGTGTGCGAGGGAAAACGCTACAATCGCGAAACCCTGCAGGTCACCTATCGAGGCAAGAACATCTCCGAGGTTCTCGACATGACGGTTGAGGACGCCTTGCTGTTCTTTGAGAACATTCCTGGAATCAAGCGCAAGCTTCAAACGTTATTCGATGTGGGGCTCGGGTATATCCGTTTGGGGCAGCCGGCCACCACGCTTTCCGGCGGCGAGGCTCAACGTGTGAAGCTGGCAAGCGAGCTGCATCGCCGTCAGACGGGCAAAACGTTCTATATTTTGGACGAGCCTACCACCGGCTTGCATTTCGAGGATGTGCGGCAGTTGCTCGTGGTTCTTCAGCGTCTGGTGGATGCGGGGAATACGGTGCTCGTCATCGAGCACAATCTCGACGTTATCAAAAGCGCTGACCATATCGTAGATTTGGGTCCGGAGGGCGGTGCGCGCGGCGGCACCGTGGTGGCCGAGGGAACACCTGAGCACGTAGCTACTGTGAAGGAGAGCTACACGGGTCGATTCCTCGCCCGCATGTTGTAAAATAGCCTTGTTACAGTGCGACGCCTGCCGATTTCGGTGGGCGTCTTTGACGCTAAAGAAGCAAAACCCGTCTCCGTGCAAGAGGCGGGTTTCTTATTCAGGAAGGAGCGGTAGGGGTGCATCAGGGAGCGGCTTTGCGGGGCGGACATATGATGCGCGGTATCATCTGCGCATTGGCTGGTTCCGTTTGCTGGGGCTTTTCCGGCACGTGCGCGCAGCTGCTCATGGGCGATTATGGCGCGCCGGCCTATTGGATCACGTGCGTGCGCATGCTCATCTCCGCGGTGTTCTTTCTCGGCGTCGTGTTCGTGAAGGACTGGCGGTCGGTGGGGGCGCTTTTCCGTGATTGGCGCTCCATGATCAGTATCGCGGCGTTCTCCATTTTCGGAATCGCGCTATGCCAGGTGAGCTATTTCAGCGTTATCCATCACACGAGCGCTGGCGTGGGCACCACCATCGAGCAGCTGGGTTTGGTGCTCATCATGCTGTGGACGTGTTTGCGCAAGCGTCGTCTTCCCAATCCACGCGAGGTGTTAGGGCTCGTATTCGCCATGGCGGGTCTCGTCCTGATCGCCACGCAAGGCGATCTTTCCCGATTGGCGCTGTCTCAGCAGGGATGCTTCTGGGGCATGGTGTCGGCTGTCGCGTTGGCCCTGTACACGCTGATGCCGGTTAAGGTGCTTGCCAAATGGGGTTCGATGATGGTCACGGGGTTCGCCATGCTGTTCGGCGGAGCGGTTCTCACGCCCGTTGTGCAGCCTTGGGCGGTCCCCGTCGAGCTCACGCCGGGATTTCTCCTTATCCTCGCGGCGGTCATCGTCGTCGGCACTTGCGCGGCTTATATGCTGTATCTGCAGGGAATCAATGACTGCGGACCTGTGAAAGCCGGGCTTCTGTGCGCCGCCGAGCCGGTCTCGGCCATGGTGCTTTCCGTGCTGTGGCTGCACAGCTCGGTGAGTACCTGGGATATGGCGGGATGCGCGTGCATCCTCGTCATGATCGTCATGGTCACCGAGCTCGAGCCCAAGCGGGAAGGTGAGGGGTCGGATGCCGGGCTTGCGGGCGTGGAGACGGCGCCGCTTCCGCAGGATCCGCCGGTTTTCGCCGGTCGTGCGTCGGTGCTCGGATATTACAATAGCCGACCTGCAACCATGGCCGATATCGACCGCGTGGAGGCGTTGCTCGATGAGGGACATCGAGCCTTTGCTGAATTGGGCATCGACGAGGGCAAGTACAAGAAATACCCGTCCATGCGTCGTTTGGCCCGCAGCATCAATGACAGCTCCACCTATGTGGTGGAGAATGCTGAAGGTCAGATGATCGCGGTGTTCGCCGTGTCCTTCGCTGCAGATAAGAATTACGAGCGCGGAATCCAGGGTTCATGGGTCACCGACACCGACGCATCTCCGCAGCAGTACGCCGAGCTGCATTGGGTGGTCGTCGACAAGCCGGTCCGTAGACGCGGCGTCGGGTCGTTCATCGTCGATAGCGCTTGTCGTATCGCCCGTGAGGGCGGCCGCGTAAGCCTGCGTGCCGATATCTATCCGGAGAACGAACCGATGCGTTGGCTGCTTGAAACACGAGGCTTCACGTTTTGCGGGACCATTCAGGTGCGCGATACGTTCGGGCGAGAGAAGCCGCGTTCCGCGTACGAGCTGCGCTTGAGATAGGGCGGCATGACGGCGCCGAGCGCTATAGCGTAGCCGCTGTTTTGTTGGCGACATGGGTTCCGTTGCGGATTCTGGGTTGCCAACTACTTGTAGACGTTTACCATTGCTGAGGGTGTTTCACATCATCTATGCAAGAAAGGGCGGAGCCGCATCGACGGCTGGAAGTGAGGATAACCATGACATTGCAGTTTCGCATTGCCGACCATGGCGACTTCGGTGGCATTTGGGCCGTGCTCATGGACGGCAAAGCCGCGCTAGGTCGTCTTGGCATCGATCAATGGCAAGGTGCTTATCCTACGCAGCAAATCGTGCAAGATGATATCGAAGCCGGTCATTCCTATGTGCTTGAGGAGAACGGCGAAGTAGTTGCCACCACCGTTATCGGCTTCACCGGCGAACCGGTTTACGATTCCATCGAGGGCGCATGGTTGACGGCGTCCGATTCTCGCGACCCGCGATATGCTGTTCTGCATCGTGTTGCGGTCGCGCAAGGTCATGGCGGGAAGGGCCTTGGCCGCAATCTGCTGCAATCCGCTGAGCCGGTTGCCCGCCAACACGGGTGCGAGAGCCTGCGCATCGAAACGCATCCCGGCAACATCCCTATGCTCAAGCTTATAGAACGATGCGGTTTCAGCCGCTGCGGCATCGTGCATATCAGCCATGCGGAAGGCGCTTCCACCGACCGCGTCGCGTTCGAGAAATTACTTTAACGCAGGCTTTTCTGTAAACTCTGCGCGTGTGCCCGCGGGGTACGGGCGGTTTGCGGGGCATTCACTATACTTGAACCTATGTCTAACGGAACTCGTGAAAAACAAGCGCTTGGCGTATTCCTCATCCTGATCGTGCTCAGCACGTTCGGGATTGCCTGGTATATGGTTGCAGGGCATTCGTGGAACGTTGCTGCATCTTCCATCGACGAAAAGGTGGGCCAGATGGAAGGGTACACTTCCATCGTGTATGCCGGCACGCTTCCTGTGCAGGCGGACGCGAAGACGCTTGATTCTCAAAACAGCTCCGATGCACAGCTTGAGGAGGGAGCGGGCTCTGCAGAAGCGACCGAAAATGCCGACGAGGGTGTTTCGGGATCCGGGAGCGCCTCCGTGTCGTCCACCTCTTCGGATACTGCCGCATCGGCGTCGTCTTCCGGTGGCAGCGGGGCTTCATCGTCTGCGGACGAGAGCGCATCCGTGAGCGGCGGTTCCTCGAGTACTGGCTCTAGCAACGGCTCGAGCAAATCCAGTTCCTCGAAGGGTGCTTCGGGGCAGACGAAGTCTTCCGATAGCATTGCTGGTCAAACGCATACTGATGAGGCGTCCGGCTTGACGTCCGACGTCGGCAGCGTTGCGGCGCCTGTCCCCGATACCTCCGAACAGGACGATAGCGAATCCGATCGAACTTCGGATAACACGACGGTGCTGAAGGCCGCCACCGTCCGCGGCGGCATGGATGTTGCCAAGAGCCAGCCGGTCTCGCCTGAAGAGGTTCAGGCAAACTATGAGGAGAAGGGCGCCACGGTGTTGGTGCTCGATACGGCCGACCCGTCTCAATACAGCGATGGCGTCATCCTCAAGCGCGGCTCGAAGCGCATTGGCGTGTTCTCCGTTGATGTGCCGCTTTCCGAAAAGGCTGCCGAAGCGCGAGTCAAATATTTCCGCGATTGCAAGGTCGACCTTGTCGTGTGCATCTCCTCGGTTCGCACCTATGTGCGCAACCTCCAGGGCGCCGATATCGTGATCACGCTGCAGGATGAGGAAGTGTCCACAATGGGCGGTAACTCCAACGGGTCGTTTTTCGTGAACGCGCCTCATGTGGATAGCGTCGGGGCCATTCTGGTGTCACCGAGCAACGTCGTGTCCGCAAAGGTCATCGAAAGCCTGTAGCCGGCAGGTTGCTCGCTTCTTTGCGCTTTCCTTCGTTGAGCGTCGTTTCTTATTCTTCTGGGTTCTGTTGCTTGCCGAGCATCGCTTACATTGCCTTGCCAAATTCCATCAAGCGCATTATCGACTTAGTATATTCAGTTTCAGAACGCCACGATGCAGGATTTTCGTCCAATGATGATGTGTTTTCGCGTCGATATCTCTTCGAACCGCTGGGAAGCTGATATGAATCGGTTGTCAAACAAGTAAACACATAACGAAAACTGTCTAATTCGGAATTATTAACCCGATTTCAGTAATAGGAATACCTGAGTAATTGCAAGCGTTTGCATAGGGAAAAATAGACAAACCAGCAGAATGGTCCAATTTTTTCTAACCCGTTCAGGGTCATTTGTTCCAAATGGCTGTATTTGTGCACCATTTGGCGGAATGGTGTCAGTTTCGTATCAAATTATGCATTAGCATGAATGGGTATCCGTATGCGCACGATGCGGATACGTGATGCGCCGCCCCGGCGCCTTCTCCCCGCAGCCTCCAATCGGCAAGAGGGCACGGTGGGCGGTTTCGCATTGTTTTTTAGACGAGTGCAAGACGAGTAGGAAAGGAGTGAGGGGCATGAACCTGTCACGCAGGGGCTTTTTCAAAGCAACCGGCGCTGCGCTGGCAACCACGATGGCGTTCGAGCTTTCCTCGCAGACCCAGGCGTTCGCGTCTGAGTCCAAGCAAGACTGGAAGCTGGTGAACACCGAAGAGTACACCAACATCTGCTGCTATTGCGCAGGTGGTTGCGGTTCTCTGCTGTCGGTGCGCGACGGCGAGCTGGTCAACCTGGAAGGCGATCCCGACCACCCCATCAACGAGGGCGGCCTGTGCCCGAAGGGCGCTACCATGTTCCAGCTGCGCAACGTAGTGGACCCCGAAACGCGCGAAGTCATCAAGAACCCGAAGCGTGCTACGCGCCCGCTGGTGCGCCGTCCCGGCGCAAGCGACTGGGAGGACATCTCCTGGGATGACGCCATTGCCGAGATCGCTCGCAAGGTCAAGGACACGCGCGATGCCTCGTTCATCGAGAAGAACGACAACGGCCTGACGGTGAACTACACCCCGGCCATCGCAAGCCTCGGCGGTTCCCAGGAAAACTCCGAGGAGGAATACCTGATCCTCAAGATGATGCGCTCCCTGGGCGTCATCGCCATCGACAATCAGGCTCGTGTTTGACACGGCCCCACTGTTGCCGGTCTGGCAGCTTCATTCGGTCGTGGCTCCATGACGAGCCATTGGTGCGACTTCCAAAACACCGACGTCATCTTGAATTGCGGTTCCAACTCCGTTGAGAACCACCCCGTAAGCGCGCTGTGGCTTGAGAAGGCCCATGAGCAGGGCGCTAAGTGGATCGTCGTCGATCCGCGCTACACCCGTACGGCCGAGCAGGCCGATATCTGGTGCCCTATCCGTTCCGGCACCGACATCGCGTTCTACGGCGGCATGTACAACTACATCATCGAGCACCTCATCGAGCCGAACCTGGCCAAGTACCAGGAAACCGGCGACATGAGCGAGTACAACTTCGAGTACCTGCTCAACTACACCAACGCTTCCTACATCCTTGATCCCGACTACAAGTTCGATCCCGAGACGGGTCTGTTCAGCGGTTGGAACGAGAAGACCAAGACGTACAACGCCCACAGCTGGCATTACGAGACCGAGTCCACCGAGGACTGGGACACCAGCGAGAACGGCGCGTACGCCTGGGTTAACAAGCCCGGCACCCCTGAGTTCACCACGCCGACGCTCACCAACCCCAAGAAGGACATGACGCTGCAAGACCCCATGTGCGTCTATCAGCAGTTCAAGAAGCACTATTCCCGTTACACGCTTGACACCGTTTGCGGTATCTGCGGTATGGACAAGGATGTTCTCGAACTCGTCTACAAAACCTATACCTCTACCGCCAAGCCCGGTAAGGCCGGCACCGTGCTGTACGCGCTCGGCCAGACCCAGCACACCTATGGAGCCCAGAACACGCGCGCCATGTCCGTGATGCAGCTGCTGCTTGGCAACATCGGCATCCCCGGCGGCGGCGTGAACGCGCTGCGCGGCGAGCCCAACGTCCAGGGTGCAACGGACATGGGCATGATGGTCAACGAGCATCCCGCTTACCTGAAGTGGGCCAACACCACCGATCGCGCAAGCCTTCGCAAGTGGCTGGAGTCTCAGACCTACTCCGACGGCTACTACACCAACAAGCCGAAGTTCATCGTCTCCTCCCTCAAGGAGTGGTTCGGCGAGAACGCCACCGTGGACAACGACTACGGTTACGACTGGTGGCCGAAGGTCCCGTCCGAGACGGGTGCCGTGGACTACACGCATATCTCCACGTTCGAGCTCATGCAGCAGGGCGTTATCAAGGGCTACTTCAACTGGGGTATGAACCCCTGCCATTCCGCCCCGAACGCCGGTAACGTGCGCCGTTCCATGGCCAACCTCGATTGGCTGGTCGTCGCCGACCAGGTCATCACCGAGTCCGCCAGCTTCTGGAACGCACCGGATATGAACCCGTCCGAGATCGACACCACGGTGTACTATCTGCCGTGCGCGCTCATCTACGAGAAGCCGGGCATCATCTTGAACTCCGGCCGTTGGATCCAGTATCGCTACCAGGCCGTCGAGCCGTGGGATCAGGCCAAGCCCGACTACGAGATGTGCGACCTTCTGTGGACCGCTATCTGCGACCTATACAAGAGGGAGGGCGGTGCCAACCCCGACCCGATCCTCAAGACCAAGTGGGACTACTACGTGGACGGCAAGATCGATCCGCGCCCTGTGGCCTGGGCCCTCAACGGCTACCGCGTGGCCGGCACCGAGTGCAACACCGATTCCGCCAACCCGAAGACCGACCTGCTCAAAGGCTATGCCGAGCTGGGCGCCGACGGTTCCACCGCGTGCGCGATGTGGATCTACTCCGGCATGTGGAACAACAACGATGCTCCGCTCGATCCGGCCGAGCAGCCGCTGTGCCGCCGCAACACCGAGGACAAGTCCGGCATCGGCCTGAATTCCGAGTGGGCGTTCAGCTGGCCGAGCAACCGCCGCATCCTGTACAACCGCAACAGCTGCGACATGCAGGGCAAGCCTTGGAACGAGGACAAGAAGCTCATGGAGTGGAACGGCGAGAAGTGGATCCTGGTCGACCAGGCAGACTTCGTCGCCGTCAAGGGAGACAAGCCGGTTCCGCCGAATAACAAGACCTTCTTCATGCTGTGGGAGCAGAACGCCCGCCTGGAGAGCTACGGCATGGTCGACGGCCCGCTGCCCGAGCATTTCGAGCCGTTCGAGTCGCCGTGCGACGACAACCCGCTCAACGGCGCGTTCCACAACCCGTGCGCATTCGGCACGCAGTACGCGTCAACGAAGCAGGGCACCAAGGAGCAGTACCCGATCGTTGCCACCACGTACTCCGTCACCGAGCATTGGCAGACCGGCGGCCAGACGCGTCTGTGCCCGGCGCTCGTGGAGTCCATGCCGTCTCAGTTCGTCGAGATGAGCGAGGAGTTCGCAGCTGAGAAGGGCATCAAGAACGGCGATGACGTGCGCGTGTTCAACAACCGCGGTTCCGTCGTGGTGCCCGCTCTGGTCACCAAGCGCCTGCAGCCGATGAACGT
>JAUNWR010000059.1:0-10288 GCA_030540215.1 Coriobacteriia bacterium
GGCGTGGAACCTGGGCCTTGCGGAGCCCGACGTCGCCCGCTTGTGCCGTTCGGTCGGCGACGATTTCCTTCGCTACGGCCCATTGCAGGTGCTGCTGGAGGACCCCGGGATCACCGAGATCATCGTCAACGGCGGCGGCGTGGCGATGGATGCCGGGGTTGCAAGGTTTTTGGAGCCGCATGTGTTCGTGGAGCGCGCAGGGCGATTGGAGCCGTGCCCGTACGTTCGGTTCGACGATGCCGACCATCTCCGCCGCATCATCGACAAGATCGCCGAGCAGGCGGGCATGCGCTGCGACGAGGCGCATGCCATGGGCTGCGCCATGCTGCCGGGCGGCAAGGCGCGAGCGACTTATATCGTGCCTCCGCTTGCCCCGGACGGTCCCGCGCTCAACCTTCGCCTGTTTGGCGATGACGTCATGAGCATCGAGGATCTGACGGCGCGAGGCGCCCTCAGTCCCGTGATGGCGGAGTTTCTAGGCTCGGCGGTTCGCGCCCGGTGCCCCGTGATCATATCCGGAGGCACCGGCTCGGGAAAGACGACCATGCTTGGCGCGCTTTCCGGGTTCATTCCCGACGACGAGCGCGTCTTGACCATCGAGGATACGCCTGAGCTGCGGCTGCGTGCCGCCCACGTCGAGCGGATGCAGACGCGCGAGGCGAACACCGAAGGCGAAGGGGCCGTCGGGATGCGCGAGCTGGTGGCGCTCTCGCTGCGCCGGCGCCCCGATCGCATCATCGTGGGCGAATGCCGCGGAGCGGAGGCTTACGAGATGCTGCAGGCGATGCAGACCGACCACCCCGGCTCGATGACCACCGTGCATGCCAACGACCCGGGCAATGCGCTGAGCCGTCTGCGCACCATGGTGGGTTACGCCAATGCCGATCTGGGCCGCGATGTCATCGTGCAGCAGATCGCGGAGTCGCTTGCGGGAGGCTTGATCGTCCATGTGGAGCGCATGCGCGACGGAGGGCGGCGCGTTACCAGCATCGTGGCGGTCGACCAGATGCCCGAGGGCGCGACGGTCATCCCCCGCGCCGAGCTGTTCCGGTTCGAGCCGCGCGGGGTGGATGCGTTCGGCCGCATCACGGGAGCTTGGCGCGCGTGCGGCGTCCAGCCTCAGCGCATCAAGCAGCGCATGCTCGCGGCAGGGGTGAGGTTCGATCCGTCTTGGTTTTTCGGGTCGTAGGAAGGCGATGGCTATGAAGGGATTCTTCTCCGGGGCGCTTGCCTTCGGCGTGCTTTTGGCGACAGCGGCGGTGGCGTGCACCGCCCTGTCCTTGAGGTTGCGGCAAAGGGCCGAGGAAAGCGATGCCCGAGCGTCGGACCGGGCGTTGTACGAACTGGGCAGGCGCGATGCCGAGTCGGCGAAGGCGGATGCCGAAGGGCCGCTTGGCAGGATGCTGCGCGATGCGGGCATCGAGGCATCTCCGGTTTCATGGACGCTGTGCTTGGGCGCCGTGGGCGCGTTCGCGGCGTTTTTCGGCATGCGGATAAGCGGCCCGCTCGGTGCGATGCTGGGCATGGGTCTGGTCGCCATCGCCGCGGTGCTGTACGTGTTGCGCGCGCGGGCGAAACGGCGCGAGCTGCTTTCCCGGCAGTTCGTGCGGCTCGTTCCTCAGCTGTCGGCCAGCGTGAAAAGCTCGCTGACCCTTGAGCGCGCGCTGCGGGTCTCGGCCGACCATGCTCCGGAGCCGCTGCGCTCGGAGCTGATGGCGGTGCTCGCGCGCGTTTCCTATGGCATGCCGTTGGTGCAGGCCCTTGCCCGCATGGCGCAGAGCACAGGCGACGCCGATGTCGCGGCGTTGGCGTCGGCCATGCGCATTCAGCAGCGTTTCGGCGGGTCGATGGGCGCGGTTCTCGATCTGATCGCGGAGCACGCCCAGGGCCGCGCCCTCATGCAGCAGGAGCTGCGCAGCGAACTTGCGGGAACGCGTATGGCCACGGTGGTGGTGGCGTGCGCCATGCCCGCGATCTTCGCGTTCATGTTCGCCACGAACCCGGCGTTCTCCCTGTTCTATCGGGAAAACCCGCTGGGGTGGGCCGTGCTTGCGGGCGCTGCGCTCATGGAGGTGGCGGGTATTGCGGCGTGCCATCGGATCACAAGGTTCTCGTATTAGGCGCGCTCGCGCCGGTTAGGGGGTGATACATGCAAGGTCTGACGTTTTGCGCGACCTGCCTGCTGGCGATTGCTGCGGGGTTGGCGGCTTACGAGGCGCTCAACGCTTGGGCCGGGGTGAAAGCGCGCGGGCTTATGCCGGCGTGGGCGAGATCCGATCAAGCCGGCGGCTCGTCGGGGAATCGGGCCCATGCGGGCGCGGCTCGCTTGTGGTCGCGTGCCGTGGAGGCGCTTGCGGATTTCGCCCCGCTTTCAATGAGGGAGCGGGAGCGGTCAAGGGAACGGCTTCGATGTGCGGGCATCGCTTTGGAGCCTGAAACCTGGCGTTGCGTGTGCTTTGCCGCGGTTTCGGGCTGCGTGGTCATCGCCGTTGCGGCGTGCATCGCGCTTCGTGCGGCGCCGGCGGTATTCGTTTTCGTCGTTTGCGGAGCGGGGCTTGCGGGTTGCGGAGGCTTGCAGCTGTATCTGCGATCGAAGCGCCAAGCGCGTCGCGCCGCCATCGATGCCGGATTGCCCGACGCCATGGAGCTGCTTGGCGTGGCGATAGCCGCCGGATCTCCGGTGGAGCAGTGCTTCCGTCAGGTTGTCGAGAGCTTGAGCGGCCCGCTTGCCGATGAGTTCCGCCTGGTGGACCAAGAGGTCAACTTGCTGGGGTATTCCCGCGCGAAGGCGCTTTCAAACCTTGCGCAGCGCTGCGCAAGCCAGGAGGTCACCGCGTTCGCCGCTCAGCTGACCCAGGCCATAGAGCAGGGCGCATCGGTGGCGCAGGGGCTTGCCAATCAAGCCGCGCTTGCCCGTTCGCGCGCACAGGCGGTCGCGCTCGAGCATATCAGGAAGATGCCGACGAAGCTCGATGTGGTGCTGTCCGTTTGCTTTTTGCCGCCTACCACGTTGCTGGTGCTCGTTCCCACGGTGGTCGATCTGCTGGCGTTTCTGGGAGGTGGGCTGGCTTGAGGTCGTTTCGATGGGCGCTGCAGGAAGGAAGGGCGGGGCGATGGTGAGGCAGAGGCGTAAAACCGCGATGCGCAATCGAAGGCGCCGCGTTCCCGCATCAGGCGCTGCGTCAACGGGGGATGGGCGCGTGCTCACGCGCCGTGGTTTCGTGTTCGGTTTAGGGGCGGTCGCTGTTGGACTGATTATGTACAACCCCCGAATGGCGTTTGCCGATGAGCCCTGGTGGGACGGGTCCTTGATCTTCCGCGGATATGGCGGGCGTTATGCCAGCAGGTTTTGGAGCGAAATCGGTTCGGTGCAAGCGGGGACAGGTGCCGAGCAGGCGGGGAATATGTACACCGGTTTGCAGGTATCGGCGAAAACGCCTTGGGTTGAATGGGACATCTCCTCGCGGCAGTTCATCAGGGTGGCCACCAAGATCACCATGGCATGCGATTTCACGACGGAGCTGTATTACCACATGAGAGGCAAGCTCGAGATAGCATGCGGAAGCTATAACGAGTTGAACGCCTCGTATAACCTGTGGCACACGGATTCGGGCGATGATACGCGTTTCACCCTGTTCCATACCGTCGACGGCGCGCCTAAAGAGGGCATGGAAGAGGGGTCGAAGGTCGTCGTCATCGACAACGAGGCGGGAGCGGGCATCCATAGAGACGGTTGCCATGTGTGGACCGATTACCGCGAGTATCCAGGATCGGATTATTCAGTGTGGATCCGGCGCACCGATCGCGATGCGATGCATGGGTTTCAGCTGAGGTCGTGGTTTTGGAACTATTACTACTATGGGAAGGACTGGTACTACCAGCGTGCCGACGATCCCCCTATCGGCTTTTCCACGAAGTGGGTCAAGCAGCGTGCGAAACGGGTGGGCATTGCAAGCGAGGCGCAATGGGCCGGTCGCGTGCTCGTCATCTCCCCGGCAACGGTGCCGTCGCTGCAGTTGGGCGTCGACGGGCCTCGGACCGGCCAGGGATGCAGCGTGTTCGCCGCCGCGTCCTCGACGAGGCGTCATTGGATAGCGGTGGCGCACGAAGACGAGCGCTTTGCCGGAACGTTTCGCTTCGTGCCCGTTTGCGCCGGCGACGGCTCGCTTTCGTTGGGCCAGGCAGGCGGCGGGCCGCGTTTCGACGCAAGCGCGGCGGAGCTCCAGCGCCGCGCGGGGGCCGATCGCGCGCAGGCGGTGTGGGTGCATGGGCGAGGATCGCGCCAATGGCTTTTCAGCGATTGTTCCGGCATGGCGCTCGATCGCGTGGGGGCCTCGCAGGAAAACGGCGCACGCGTGCAGTTCCATTCGAACGGCTATGCCGATGGGGAGTGGGGCAACGAGTCTCATATGTGGCATCTCGAAGATGCTCGTTTCGGCACAGAGGACGGCGGCCTGTTCGACCTTGAGGGCGCCGCAGACGGCGCGGCGATCGCCGTGGGCGCTTCGCTTGGCGTTCCCGATCCCCGGACCGCGTTCAGGCCAGGAGGCGCATCGGCAGACGCGAAAGGCATTCGCTACGAATACATGTGGTTCGCCGATGATGGTCAGGGAGAAGCTGTCTCCGAGGTTCCCGAGGTCACGGGCCGCGCATGCGTGTCGTTCGGCGGCGGGCGCCTGTGGCTTGATGCGCAACCGGCGGCGAACGTGGTGGGAACGCGCGGGCGTGCCGGGGCTTTGCGTGCTTTGAACCTATCGGCTGAAGGAAGCGGGCCGGGGCTTGCCGTGCAAATCGCCTCGTCCGGAGCGTGGCGCGATGCCTCTCAAGAGGGGGCCGAGGCGCAGGGTCTCAGCATAAAGCTCGGCGGGGATGCCGCTTCGCGCTTTCATGTGCGCTATCGCGTGTGCGGGAAGGATGGGAGCTGGTCCGAGTGGGTCCAAGATGGGCAGGAGGCTTCCTGCGGCGGGATGCCGATTCATGGCATAAGCGCCCGAATCGTGCCAGCGGGGCTTCTTGAGGAAACGGGGCGGACGCTTCAGGTCGGCGAGCACTTGGTGGGAAAGCGGCTGGCGTGCATCGTGCGCGCGACCACCGCGTACCTGCATGCCGCGTATATGGGATGCGCCGTTTCAAAGCCTTTGCAAGTAGTGAACCCCTTCACCACGGTGCGTTATTTCGTGGATGGCGAACGAGAGCCTTGCTGGTCCGAACGCGTCGACGAGTCGTCCTCGTACAGCGTCTCCCCTGATGCGCGCGCAATTGCCTTGAAACCCGGGTGCGAGAAGGTGGAGGGGTGGTTCGTCGATGCTGCGTGCACCGTTCCGTTCGCGGATGGGACGGTGGTGCAGGGGGCGACGTTGGACCTGTTCGGGCGCAATATCGCCGAGGTTCGCTATGCATTGACGGATATGGCGCGGGAGTTGTTTTCGGAGCGGCGGTGCTTCGCCGATAAGCAGCTTGAAGCCGAGGTGGACGGCGAATCCATGCTGCCGCCTGCGCAAGAGGTGGCATACGGGGAGGTGCTGTCGTTTTCGCGGCGTCCCAGCGTATGGTACGAGGCCGAGGGGCGTGCAAGGGAGGCGGTCGGCGTTATCGGCGCATATGCCGATGCTTCGGCGTCCCAGCCGCCGACGCCGAAGCTGAAGGTGACGTGCTCCATGACGGCATATCTTGGATGGGCTTTGCCGAGATACGAGGGCATTTGGGTTTCGTAGGCGTGGAATACGGATCGAGCCGCCATCGGCTGGCGGCTCGATCCGGGGTGCGGTGCATGCTGGGGCGCTTGGCAAGATGCGCGGTAGCGCCGCGTCGCAAAATGCGAGATAAGGCCGATTCGCCCTCCCTGCGCGTCATCGTCGAAAACCTTGAGTTGATGCGCAGGGCGAGCGGCTATCGGCTACTGGCCATCAACCTGCTTCTCGAAGCTGTCTTCGGCTTGCGCTTGAAGCTGCTCCTCGATGGTCTGATATGCGGCAAGGATTTGCTCGCAATCTTCGGTCAGTCGGCTCCCATGGGCGCCATCGCGGTAAAGAAGCTGCACGTCAAGTGCTGCTTCCGTGTCCTTGATGATGCGCCATGCCTTGCTGTACGCCATGCCCATGCTCTTGGCTGCGGCGTTCAAGGAACCGGTGTCGCGCACGCCGATGCACAGGCTGGCGATGCCGCGGCCGAACACTGAGTTGCTTTCCGTGTCGGGATTGACCACGGAAAGCCTGACGATCGGTTTAAGCTTGGATAGTTTGCTCATGAATGGTCCCTCGGTTCCCCTCGTGTGCTGCTATTCGTTGCCCAAGGCGGCGAGAAACCGCTCCGTCGCGCTCTCGATGTCCTCGGTGGTGCCGTCGATGACTTCGGTGAACCTGATGGGCAGACCGTCGAGTTCCGCCAGGCCGCGCGGCACGTCGTGGTGGCCCGATTCGTCGGCGACCAGGTCGTTGAGGCCGCAGCCGGAAAGCGCGGCAACGTTTTCCGGCAGGGGTTGGCCGGGCTGCATATCGTGCAAGGCGCGGTACACGTTGTTGCCGAACTTGGCCCAGTGGGCGGTGCTGGCGATGAGCACGGGGTTTTCGCCGCGCAGGTTCTGTGCGGCGCGGTATGCCACGGCGGTATGCGGGTCGAGCAGGTAGTCGTGCTTGTCAAGCACCTCTTTGATGGTGCGCAGGCACTCGGCGTTGTCCACGCTGTCGGCGGCGAAGTGCTCGCGAACGGCCTTGAACGTGTCCTCGTCCACGCGGAAGCAGCGCTGCTGCTTCAGGTCCGCCATCCAGCCGGCGATCGCTTCGGGGTTGCGGCCCGTCAGCTCGAACAGCTGGCGCTCCAGGTTGGAGCTGACCAGGATGTCCATGGAAGGGGAGGGGGTCAGCACGAACGGGCGGTCGGACACGTCGTAGGTGCCGGTGTTGATGAAGTCGGTGAGCACGCGGTTCTCGTTGCTGGCGCAGTACAGCATGTCGATGGGCACTCCCATGCGCTTGGCGTAGTACGCGGCAAGGATGTTGCCGAAGTTGCCGGTGGGCACGCATACGTCAAGCGGCGCGCCGGCTGCAAGCTTGCCGTCTGCCACCAGCTGCGAGTAGGCGGACACGTAGTACACCACCTGCGGCAGCAAGCGGCCCCAGTTGATGGAGTTCGCGCTGGAAAGGGAGACGCCGTGCTCGGAGAGCAGCTTCTCGGCGAAGGCCGCGTCGCCGAACACGTTCTTGGCGCCCGTTTGGCAATCGTCGAAGTTGCCGCGCACGCCCCACACGTTGACGTTGGATCCGCGCTGCGTTGCCATCTGGCGGTACTGGATGTCGCTCACCCCGCCGTCGGGATACATGACCGAGATGGAGACATGGGGCAGGTCGCGGAAGCCTTCGAGGGCGGCCTTGCCGGTGTCTCCCGACGTTGCCACCAGGATAAGGAAGTCGTGGTCGAGCTTGCCCTGCTCGCGCAGCTGGGCTGCCGATGCGCTGAAGAAGCGCGGCAGGCACTGCAGCGCCATGTCCTTGAAGGCGCTGGTGGGGCCGTGCCACAGCTCAAGGACGTGGGTGTCGGCGTCAAGGGAGGTGATAGGGCAGATGCGCTCGTCGTCGAAGTTGTCGCCATAGGCCTGGGCCATCAGCTCGTCGACAACCTGTGCGGGCAGATCGACGCCGAACGCCTTGTAGATGCGCGCTGCGCGCTGCGCATAGGGCAGCTGCGCCAACTCGCAGATCTCATCGAGCGTAAGCTCGGGGATATGCTGCGGGACGTACAGCCCGCCGCCATCTGCCAGGCCGTTGATAACGGCTTCGGTGAACTCGACGGGTTGGTCGACGCATCCGCGCGTATCGATGTAGCGATTCTCTTGCATGGGCTTGGCGCCTCCTTCGGCATTGCGAAAAGGGGGATTATTCACGGTACGCATAATATTCCTGCGAAAGTACAGATGGAAGATGATTTTCCCGTTCTTCAGACAAACGGCGGCGAATGATGTTCCCGGCATGCGGGCTCGGCGCCGGGGCGCGCCGCCTATCCGTAGGATGCTTGCTTTCGGCTTGCGCAGGAAATGCCTGCGGGCGGTTTCGACGGATGTGGATAGGAGGGGGGTGGAGGGCGGGTTCGGAGCCGGAGCGTTTTCCACGTCCGGGCGTGCGGCATCCCCGCCGGCGTCCTGCTCGTTTCGAAGTAAATGTGGTGAAACTTTGAAAAATTACCCTTAGCGTACAAAAAGTTGCCCAAAGCTTCCATTCAAAGTCACTATGAGGTAACATCCTTCTGTTGTATGCGTCTAACAAATGAAGGGAGATCATCATGGAGACTGCGATGGCGAGCGCTGCGGCGAAGGCCGCGCGAACTTCGAGCGTGTCCGTCCAGCAGATGCCGCTTTCCTTTCTGAAAGAGGGCGAGTCCGCGCATGTCGTCAAAGTGCGCGGGAAGGGCGACCTGCAGCATCACTTGGAAAACCTTGGCTTCGTGGAGGGTGCCGAGATCAAGGTGGTCTCGGGCGTTGCGGGCGACCTGATCGTCTCCGTCAAAGGCGCCCAGGTGGCCATCGGCCGCCAAGCGGCGTCCCATATCATCACCTCCGCGGCAACGGCGTAGCCGATCTGCCGGTACATAGGCGAACCCGGCCGCAGCGGGACAGCGCTGCGGCCGTTCGTGCGGTTGCCTTGCAGCCGCCGTCATACGGACACGAACAGAGCAAAAGAAAGCGAGGATAGGGCTAGATGGCCGAGATTCAGGGCAAAACGCTGCGTGATGTGCAGGTCGGCGAATCCGCTACGGTGCGTCGTCTGAGCGGGGAAGGCGCGCTCAAGCGCCACATCATGGATATGGGCATCACGAAAGGCGTTGGGGTGTACGTGCGCAAGGTGGCGCCGCTTGGAGACCCCATCGAGGTGACGGTCCGCGGTTACGAGCTGTCGCTGCGCAAAAGCGAGGCGGAGTGCATCCTCGTCGACTAACGCGAACGCCGGCGTAGCAAGCCGGCGCATCGGCAATCGACGGACAATGGCGCAAGTGCGCCGTTTTTTACCGGAACGAGTTACCAAGAACTAACTCAAAGTGGCTTCTGAACTGGGACGATGTGAAACATCGAAACCCAAAACAACGCAAGAAGCCGAATCGATTCGCAAGAAAGGTAGATCATGGGAATCTGCATTGCCCTTGCCGGCAACCCGAACTGCGGCAAGACGACGATGTTCAACGACCTGACGGGCGCCAACCAATACGTTGGCAACTGGCCGGGCGTCACCGTCGAGAAGAAGGAGGGCAAGTACACGCGCGACAAGGACGTGACCATCACGGACTTGCCGGGCATCTACTCGCTGTCCCCGTATTCGCCCGAGGAGATCGTCGCGCGCGATTATCTGCTCGAAGGCGGCCCCGACGCCGTCATCAACCTGGTCGACGCCACCAATCTTGAGCGCAACCTGTATCTGACCAGCCAGATCCTGAACCTGGGCATCCCGGTCGTGATCGCGCTGAACATGATGGACCTGGTGGAGAAGAACGGCGACAAGATCGACGTAGACGGCTTGTCCCGCGAGCTGGGCTGCCCCATCGTCCCCACCTCGGCGCTGAAGGGCCGCGGCATGGAGGACGTCGTCAAGGCCGCCATCGATGCCGCTCGCGCCAAGAAGGTCCCCGCGTCGCAGATGACCTTCGACGCCGCCGTCGAGGAGGCGCTCGTCAAGATCGAGGGCGTGCTTGGCGATAAGGTGGCCCCCAACGCGGCTCGTTGGTACGCCATCAAGCTGTTCGAGGCCGAGGACAAGACCATCGCCGACCTCAAGCTTCCGCAGGCGGACCTCGATGCCATCTCCGCCATCCGCACCTCCATCGAGGACAAGCTCGATGACGATGCCGAGTCCATCATCACCGCTGAGCGTTACGACGCCATCAGCCATGTCGTCGATAAGACCGTCAAGCGCACGCGCACGGGCCTGACCACCTCGCAGAAGATCGACCGCGTGGTCACCAACCGTTGGCTGGGCCTGCCCATCTTCATCGTCATCATGTTCTTCGTGTACTGGCTGGCGGTCTCCGTCGGCGGCGGCGTGGTGACCGACTGGGCCAACGACGGCATCTCCGGCGACGGCTGGCTCTACACCGGCAACGCTGCGTTCGACGAGGCCACTGAGGAATATGAGGATGCTCACTCCCAGGTTGTGGCCTATGTCGAGAACATCCTGGGCGAGGACGAGGAGTCCGAGCTGCCTTCCGACGAATCGCAGGAGGTGCTCGACGCCTTGGCCGCCGAGGAGCCCGAGGCGCCTGAAGACGGCGCCGATGAGGACGCCATGGCCGAATACGATGACGCCCT
>JAUNWR010000060.1:0-10129 GCA_030540215.1 Coriobacteriia bacterium
TTCTTACTGTGCAGAAACTGCACAGTAAGAAAACCAAGCCTATGATTAGAAATCGAACGAGATCGCATCGACATCACTGAACAGCAATTGATATAACAAATAATTGTGAGATTCACCGTAATATATGTTAGAAATGCTTGAATACCGTTAGATTTGCAAGTAAAATTGTTGGTGTGCAGTTCCTGCACAGTCCTCAAATCTAATCGTACATATGTTCGTGTTATACAGTAGACAGGAGCGCAAATGGCCAGTAGGGCGAAGGTGCGCGGCGGGGAAAAGCAGCAGCAATCCTTGTCGTTGGGAAGGGAAACCGTAGAAGAATTAGAGAAGGAAGCGGAGCGCCGCGGACTGAACAAGTCGCAACTCGCAGACCTTTTGCTGAACGGCCAGCTGACCCAATCCGCCGACAAGCCGACAATCATCTCCATCATGAGCTACAAGGGCGGCGTCGCGAAAACGACCACGAGCACCTGCCTTGCGGTTTGCCTGTCAGAGCTGGGCTACAAGGTTCTGGTTATCGACATGGACGGCCAGGGTAATGTCAGCCAGAGCCTGGGCGTCTACGATCCTCGCTCCGAAGAAGCCTGCATCGCCGACGTTCTGTACCAGGCAACACCAAGCTCTCCGCGTATGTCGTTGAGCGAGGTTATGCGCACTACCGATTACGAGAACGTGTTTTGCGTGCCCTCGAACTTTCGATTCGCTGATGCAGACACGCGCCTAAAAGCCGAGATTGCCGGCGGCGTAGACACGCGCCTGCTATACGCCATTGAGGACCTCATTGATGAAACCGCCAGGAGCGGGGAGCGTAAATTCGATTACATCATCATCGACTGCGGTCCGCGCTTGGATATGACGACCACGAACGCCATCGTTGCGCTTGAGGCCGGAAACAACGCATCGCACATCATCATCCCGATTAAGGTGGATGGTTATGCAATCGCAGGCCTTTCGCAGACGATCGACACGATCAACCGTACGGCAAGGGAGCGTCGTCGCCTGCCGCAACACTGGAAAATTCTGCAGACGATGATCGAGCGGAACACCTCCGCGTACAAATATGGCTGCCAAATGATGAAGGAAGCCATTCCGAACGCAGAGTACTTCAACACGAAGATCGAGAAGAGCACCGTGGTTCCCGAAGCAAGCTTGGCAATGGAACCCCTGATCAAATACGACCCCAACAGCAAGCCTGCAATATCGTATCGACTGCTGGCCCAGGAAATCGAGGAAATGAATGCCTAGGAATAAGCTTCAGGCCGCACTCAAGAACAACGGTGGAGCAATCGCCAACGTGACGCCGCGTTACGAGAAGCTCACCGATGAGCAAATGCGCCTTGCGGCGTTCGAGGCCAGGGACAACCAGGAAGGCGCCATTACCGACAAGATGGCAAACAGCAATCGTCGAAATACGTTGCTGGCTGAAATGGGTTTTGACTGGTTCGACATCGACAACCTAAAGCCGAATCCCAACAACAGCTACACCATCACGGACGAGGATGTGAACAACCTTGCTGGCCTGATTTGGAACAGCAAGGAAGTCGAGCCGCTGATTCTGCGCGAAACCGAAGACGGCATCCAAATCATCGACGGCGAACGCCGTTGGCGCGCATGCAAGCTGCTCGCAGAGAAATATGGCGATGCATGGCGCATGGTGCCTGGCAGGTGCCATAAGCTTGGCGCTGTTTCCGATGAACAGGCCAATTTCATCATGCACTCGAGCAATATCGGTCAGCGAAACATCAAGCCGTCGGAACGAGCACAGGGCTTCAGGGTGCTGGCGGACAAGCTGGTGGAATGGCGTAAAGACGATCCGTCGCTGAAGGGCGTGAACACGAAAACGTACCTCGCAGAACACTTCGGGGTATCCGAACGAACTGCACAGGTGTTGCTGAACATAGCAAGAAACCTGTCAAAAGAAGGCAATGATCTGCTAGACGCAGGAAGCATCACGCAATCCCAAGCAGAGGCCTTGTCGAAGCTTTCAAGCATGCAGCAAGAAAGCGTCATCAATGCGGTCCACAAGGAAGAATTAACTGCAGATGAGATTACGACGCTCATCGAAGCAGCAAAAACCTCCAAACAGGAGCAACCGATCGAAGAGTTAGTAGCAGCCACGCAAACCAAGGCACATGAGAAGGTCGTACGAGATCCTAAAGCACCGAAAGATGTGAACGGTTACCTGAAAACTGCAAGGAACGCGCTGCGACACGCTGAGAACACAGAAGGCGAAGCAGATTTCAAGCTGTTAGGAGAAATCAAAGCCCTGGTACGCTCGATTGAGAAATCACTGGACTAGCCGCTGGTTGTAGATGAACCGACGAATAGCGAAGAAGAAACCCTCCCATGCCAAAGTGACAGAAACACTTGCAGGGAGGGTTTCTGTCAAAAAGGAGGAGCTAGGAGTAACAAAGAACCAAGGAGATTGAGATAACAAGCACTCCTTAAACTCGTATGACAAAAAATTGCATGCATCGAGTACTTTCTTGTTATAACGACTTACGTTCACCAGAACACGTTGATGCTGGTGTTGCTTATAGGAGCTGATAACCGTAGCTACAGTTCTAACCGAACACATGATTTGTTTTGCTATTGAGGCATACGTATGTGAACCTTGGCGAAACAAGGTGATGATACGGGCGTTCCTTTGGTTCCTCTTCTCTTTGGTGATGCGTTTTGCTTCTTTTCTCAGAACCGATCGCTTCGATTCAAAGAAGTTGATAGCCACCTCTTCCTCTAATGTCATGGCGAGAAGCTCTCGAAGGCGGTTAGCGCCGATGAGGTAATAACCCTGTTCCCCACGCATGTTGGTTACGGAGTCGACTGACTTGATGATTCCATTGAGCTCGCTTACGTTAAGCGGATTTATGAAGCTGTTGTTAAAGGATCTCAGCTTTTGCTCCGCTATCTCGTGTGGATACACCTGGACAGCCGTGTTGTAGAACACGAACGACATGAGCTCGCGGGTTCCTTCGCAATTGAAGTTGCGAAGCTTTTGGAGCTCGATGATCTTGGTAAGCCGGCTTTTCAGAAGAGGCTGATAGTTGATGATGGAAGAAGTCTTCTTGAAAGCGCGTTTGAGATTGGTTTTGCAACTGGGTTGTTCGACGCGTACAGGGATGAGCCCGGAAAGCTCCGACAAGCTATACAGCGCATCAAAGGAATAATCGCAAAGCGAGGCGTAACGCCCTGCCTTGGCGTTAAAGGTTCCGGGGATGCGGGATACGCGCGAAACATCGAACGTTGCACGATCGACAGAAATGCCCTTGATGGAGGAGACAACGGAATCGAGCAGCGAAGCCATTCGCTTCTGCACGTTTTCGAATAGCTTTACGGATTTGATGTTGACCTGGCCGTTTGCACTCACTCGATACGGAATGGACCGGGTGAGAACATAGAAGAGCTGCACGCCTCGACCGGTGTCGATGGTCATAGTGGGTTGGGGAAGGTTTCCGTCCCCAACGGATTGCTTGAGCGTGTCGAGCGTTTGGCTTACAGTAGCGCGGGTTTCCTGGAGGTCACGATCGTGACAATCGAGGTCGAAGAACAGTGCGTTCAGCTGCCTGACCTGCTCTGATTTCCGGCATGCCGAAGTGAACCCGTTGTGGGTCATGTAGTAGGCTGACTTCGTGTTGAAGCCGATTGCCGACAGAGATTCGCTTTTCACCGCGGTGTCCTCCCAGGACCCGCTGGCGTCCGATGAGACCACGTAGTAGCTGTTGCGGTCGTCGTGCGTGATAAGCGTGCGGAAAATCTCCCACTCGCTTCCTTGCACGTGGGAAACCGCCGCACCTACTGGTGGTTGAGGCATACTGCACCCTTCGCGACCTGCGGAAACACGGTCGCCTTCTAGTCGAATGTATTCCGTTTTCGACAATGAAAAAAAGAGTGCAAAAACAAGAACGCCTTGTGAGCGCATGTTCTAAGTGGTAAAATATCACCTGTGAGTGAGTGGTCGATACTTGATCACTTAGGCAACCCCCTAGTTGGCGCTAGGGGGTTCTTTTTTCTGTTGTCGATGCAAGCGGGAGCTATGTTGGCGCATAGGTATCCACGCTTGTTACTTGTACAGTCTATAACAAGAAACACTTGGCTGTCCACATTGTTTTGTTATGAAAACGGGCAAAAGAGCTTGATTCGGTTACGCGTTGGTGGTTGTTGCACAATCGAAGTTGACGCAAAGTTTCGGTAAAACCAGCTTCTCGCCTGGCGTTTTCTGATTGATGCAGATAGCTAACCGCGAAATTGTTGCAACTTGTTTCCGAATGGGAAAAAATTGTTATAGTTTGATGGCCGAACGCCGGTTGACGGTGCTTGGGGGTCGGGCTTTAGCGTATGATATGCAGTCAAAGATCGCTGGAGTTCGAGAGGAGCCTTGGGATGGAAGAGATGCGATTAGCCGATGAGCGCCTGAGTGTGCTCGAGCATCCCCTTATCGCGCATAAGATGTCGATCATGCGCGATGCGTCAACGGCTCCCTCCCAGTTCCGCCAGCTGGTGCACGAAGTGGCCATGCTGGAAGTGTATGAGGCCTCGTGCGATTTGCTGACGGAGCCCGTTGAGGTGGATACTCCTTTGCAGCGCACGGTTGGGAAGCGGATTGCGGGCGAGAAGCTTGCTGTAGTGCCCATCCTTCGCGCGGGCATGGGAATGCTCGACGGCGTTCTTTCCGCCATACCCTCTGCTGCGGTGGGGGTGCTTGGCATGGAGCGCGATGAGCAGACGCATCAACCGCGCGAGTATTATGCGAAGATGCCGAAGGGCATCGCCGACAGGACGGTGTTTTTGATCGACCCCATGTTGGCGACGGGCGGCAGTGCGCTTTCTGCTATTCATTATCTGCGAGAGCAAGGCGTTCGCGATATCCGATTCCTGGTGCTGGTGGCCGCCCCCGAGGGTGTTCGCGCCGTTTTGCAGGAGGATCCCGATGTCCGCATCTGGACGTGCGCGCTGGACGATGGGCTGAACGATCAGGCGTATATCCTTCCTGGCTTGGGCGATGCGGGTGACCGCATCTTCGGCACTTTGTAGGGGGCGTTATGGAAAGCACGCAGCGTCCCGTCAGCATCGAGGAGATCGCGACGAAAGCGATGGGCGCATCGCGTCCGGTCATCGGCATCGTGCCGACGTATGACCCCAATGAGGGTATTCTTCGTATGAACAACCACTATGCCCAGGCGATCGTCGCCGCGGGCGGGGCGCCGCTGATCGTCCCGTTTACCAGCGATGTCAGTGTGTACGAGTCGCTGCTGCCGCGCATCGATGGGTTCGTGCTGTCGGGTGGTCAGGATATCAGTCCCGTGCGCTATGGCGGCGACATCACCTATGGCAAGCTTTCGGAGCTGACGCCCGAGCGCGAGGAAGTGGAGTATCTGCTGCTCAGCTACGCGTATCAGTTCGACTATCCGTTGCTGGGCATCTGCCGCGGCATGCAGATGATCAACGTGTTCTTCGGGGGCACGTTGTATCTTGATCTGGAAGAGCAGTTCGACGGCATGTGCGCCGCCGACGATGTCCCCGTGCCGACAGAGGGTGTACAAACGCAAGCCGGCGGACGTGTGAACCATTGGCAGACCAAGGAGTATGGGCATCCTACCCATACGGTCTCGATCATGCGCTCAAGCAAACTCGGCGAGATCCTGGGCTGCGATTCCGCGGCGGTGAACTCCATGCATCATCAGGGCGTTCGCGCGCTGCCTCCTAATTTGGCGGCCGCCGCCTACGGACCCGATGGCCTGGTGGAGGGCGTGGAGGCGAAGGACTGCCGTTTCCTTATGGGCGTGCAGTGGCATCCCGAGTACTTCGTGGAGGACAGCGGTCATATGGCGCCGCTGTTCCGCGCGCTCATCGACGAGGCGCGGCTGATGCGTTGCCGCGAGGGACGCTGCCATGATTGCCTGCGCATCGACCGCGAAGAGTGCGACCCGAACGCCGTATGGCCTGCGGTCAAGTTCGCGGATTATATCTAGTTTGTTGGCAAGGGCATTCGGGGTCGCGGATTTGGCGAAGGGCTTCGGTGCGCGCTTCGATAATAGTGCAACGGTAGGTTGTTTGAAGGAGTAATCCCAGGTGGATGGTGAGAAGCGAGAACGTGTGCTGGTTGCGATGAGCGGCGGGGTTGACAGCTCCGTTGCGGCGCTGCTGCTTCGCGATGCGGGCTATGATGCCACGGGCGTCACCATGAAGCTGTTCGACAACGAGGTTGCCGGCGCCGGGGGCGCGTGCGTGGTGGGCGAGAGCACCTGCTGCAGCCAAAGCGATGTCGAGGACGCCCGCCAGGTGGCGTTCGGGTTGGGGCTTGAGCATTTCACGTTCAACTTCACGGGAACATTCGGCTGCGAGGTGATCGATCGGTTCTGCGATGCGTACCTGCACGGCCGTACGCCGAACCCGTGCATCGACTGTAACAGGTACCTGAAGTTCGCCGCCTTGCAGCGCCGCCGTGCGCAACTCGGCTTCGATTACGTGGCGACCGGCCACTATGCGCGCCGGGCGTTCAATGAACGAACGGGTAGGTTCGAGCTTCGCCGCGGCTTGGACGAGGCGAAAGACCAGAGCTATGTGCTGTACCATCTGACGCAAGATGACCTGGCACATATGCTGTTCCCCTTGGGAGAATTGACGAAACCGCAGGTGAGAGAGCTGGCGGAGAAGCATTCGTTCGGAAACGCCCACAAGGCGGAAAGCCAGGACATCTGTTTCGTGCCCGATGGCGATTACGCGTCGTTCATTGCGCGGTATATGGGGTTTGGGGACGATGCCGCGCGCGATGGCGCAGGCAGTCCGGCGGTCCCTGCGGCGTTTGAGCCCGGGGATATCGTCGACGTTGGCGGCAACGTGCTTGGGCGGCATAGCGGATTGGTCCACTACACGATCGGGCAGCGCAAGGGTATCGGCATTGCCGCGCCCGAGCCGTTGTACGTGGTGGGCAAAGATGCCGGCAAGAACGTGCTGGTGGTAGGCCCGCGCAGCGAGTTGGGCGTGCGCGAGGTGCGCGCCGGGGATGTGAACCTGATCTCGGTGGCCGAGCTTGACAAACCAATGCGCGTTACGGCGAAAACCCATTACCGCCAACGAGCGCAGGCTGGCGAAGCGGTTATGGAGGGCGATCAGTTGGTGGTCTGCTTCGATGAGCCGGTCGCGCGTCCGGCGGCGGGGCAGTCGCTGGTGCTTTACGATGGCGACGCCGTTGTGGGCGGCGGAACGATCGAGGCAAGCGAATGAGCTACCTAGATGGTTGCTTGAGCTGGGGTATTAATGGGTAGGCTGCAACAGCGGAGCTGTTGGGTCGGGTTCCGCAACCTGGGCGCCTAACATAAAGGATACGTCGCAAGGGGCTGATTCCGGAACTCCTCTCGGATCGGCCCCTTCGACTTTGCTGGGCATCTCTGGGCGTTCCGGTGGGTTGCGCGGACGGCGAAGCCTGGTGCCTTCGGCTGTTCAGGTGATTACCTGGGTGATCTGGCTTTCGGTGCGAACCCGTTCTTCGCGAACGAGGCGATAGGGGGGCGGGCTGTCATGGGCGCATGGGACAACGCAGTCCGCTACGAAAAGAAAGGGATCGACTCTGCATCGTGCGAGTCGATCCCTTTTGTGAGATGCTGTGGGTGTTGCGTTCGCTACTTCACAATGCGGACGCGGTGGACGCCTTCGATGGCCGTGAGCTTGGCGACAAGTTCGTCGGTTGCGGGGGCGTTGAGGTCGAGCATGGTGTAGGCGGCGTTGCCGCGGGCCTTGTTCGTGAGGTTGTCGATGTTTGCGCCCACTTCGCCGAACACGCCGGTGATCTGGCTGAGCATGTCGGGCACGTTGGCATGCAGCACGGCGACGCGACCGCCCTCGGCGGGGGCGGGGCCCATGTCGCAGGCGGGGTAGTTCACCGAGTTCTTGATGTTGCCGTTCTCCAGGTAATCCTTCATCTGCAACGTTGCCATGATGGCGCAGTTGTCCTCGGCCTCGGCGGTGCTGGCGCCAAGGTGCGGCAGCACGATGGTGTTTTGCATGGCCATGACCTCGGGCGTTGCGAAGTCGGTGACGTAGGTTGCCACGCGGCCGGCCTCGAGGGCCTCGGCCATGGCGGCGTTGTCGACCAGGGTGTCGCGGCTGAAGTTCATGACGGCGCAGCCGGGTTTGGCGACCTCGAGCTCATGCGCGCCGATCATGCCGCGCGTGGAATCCATTGCGGGCACGTGGATGGTGACGTAGTCGCTGCGGTGCAGGACGTCGTCGAGGTTGGTGACGTGCTCGACGGAGGGGGACAGGCGCCAGGCGGCCTCGGCGGAAACGTAAGGATCATAGCCGAGCACGTTCATGCCCAGGTCGATGGCGGCGTTGGCCACAAGCGCGCCGATGGCGCCCAGGCCGATGACGCCGAGCGTCTTGCCGGAGATCTCCTGGCCGGCGAAGGCCTTCTTCGCCTTCTCGGCGTCCTTGCCGATGGTGGGGGAGTCGGCGTGCTCGCGGCACCAGGCGGCGCCGGGCAGGATGCCGCGGCTTGCCAGCAGCATGCCGCACAGGACGAGCTCCTTCACGGCGTTCGCGTTGGCGCCGGGGGTGTTGAACACGACGATGCCGGCTTCGGCGCACTTGTCGAGCGGGATGTTGTTCACGCCGGCACCGGCGCGGGCGACGGCCAGCAGGCCTTCGGGCAGGTCCATGTCGTGCATGGCGGCGCTGCGCACGAGCACGCCGGAAGCCTGCGAGATGTCGTCGGTGAGCTGGTAGTCGGATCCGAGCAGGTCGGTGCCCTTGGCGGAGATGTTGTTCAAGCAGTTGATGTAGCGCATGAAGCCCCCTTCGGCGTGTGCGGTTGCGGTTTGCGAACTAAATCTAGCTATATAGTGGGTTTGGGGGGACGCAAAGTCAACGATTGGGGCGGCGGTCGGCGGATTTGCGGCGGGTTTGGTAGCAAATCGCGAGATGGATCGCGGTTTGGTGAACGGGTTTTCCTATCGGCCGGTTATGCTGCTGACGCGTAGGGTGGCGTTGATCCGGTCGAGCACGGCGTCGCGGGGTATGCCCTGGGCGATGCCGATCTGGCCCACGAGGAAGTCGGAGTTGTTTTTCACGAACGAGAGGAAGAACTCGGGAGGCACGTTTTCGGTTCCGTGCTGGGCTCCGTGGGCGATGATGCCGATGATGCCGCTGGTGCTGTACTCGATGATCAGGCGCGTGCCCGGCGTGAGATCTTCGCCGTCGTCGCACAGGATCGCCTTCCAGGTGGCGAACACGAGGTGCTTGATCTTGGCGGAAAACAAGTCGATGCCGCCCTGGTTGATGAGCAGCGCGAATTTACCCGTTTTGCGGTTGATGAGCGCCTCGAAGCCGTCGATGGTCGATGAGCCGGCTATCAGGCCGAACACGTTTTGCATGATCGATCCGTTGCCGAGGACCTCGTCTTCGATGACGCGGTCGACAAGGTCGTCCATGCTTTTGAAGTGGTAGTAGAACGTGCCGCGGTTGAGTTCGGCCTGCTCGGCGACCATGCCGACGGTGATGTCGGCAAGCCGATGGCGTTCGAGCAGGTCCCAGAACGCGTTGGCAAGGCGGATATCGGCGGCGTCGCGTTCGCTTTTCCTTGGGCGTGCCATGGCTACTCCTGGTCTTCGACGTCGGTGTTTTTGGGATCATGCGTGGGCTGCCGCTGCGCCTTCGCGTTCATGATGAGCATTTGCAGGCGGTTCTCGATATTGGCGAAGCTGACATCGGGATCGTAATCGAGCGGCAGGATGTTCGCGTCAGGATAGCGCGCTTTGAGCTGCTTGACGACGCCTCGTCCGACCACGTGGTTCGGCAGGCAGCCGAACGGCTGCAGGATGACGAACGCGCGGCAGCCGCGCGCGGCGTGGTGCAGGATCTCGGCGGGGATGAGCACGCCCTCGCCGGCATCGAACGTGTGGTGGATGATGGAATCGCTTTCGCGCACGAGCTCGGGCATGCGACATGCGGGTTCGTAGAGCGGGTGGGCTTTCGCGATGTCGTCGCAGACGTTGTGCGCGACCTCGAACAGCTGGTTCGCCACGCGATTGAACGCTTTGGTGGCGAAGGGCTGCGAGACGTGGAACTCGCGCGCCTGCGCGTCCTGGTAGAAGTAGGTTTTGCGGATGACGTCGGTCATGCGCGCCTCGAT
>JAUNWR010000006.1:0-48000 GCA_030540215.1 Coriobacteriia bacterium
GCTTGGCGCAAGATTGAATAATACGCGCCTCCCCGGGCCGTGTCCAGAACTATTTTGCCTTCGGCGCTATCTTCACATTCTGCACACATTTGGGGTTCGGAGGGGCTCCCGCCCTCTTTGCGGCCCTCCGCGTTCCTGGGATGTCTGTATATAGAGAAAGATTGCAGTGCGAGACGCGCGGGCGGGCCGCGGCGCCCGAGGCGAGATACGCCGCACCATGCATCCGCAAGCCGCGGCAATGGGAACGCGAGGCGCTGTTCGGCATAGCGGCAATCGCAACTGCTGAGGGGCAGAGCGCTGGACAACGCGGGGCGAATCCAGGCGGGTGCCATTTACATTCGCCAGGATAATGAGGACACATCGTGGGCATCTCATCCCTGTCCTGTACGCAAACGGAGGGGGTCGATTTTCGACCCCCTCCGTTCGATTCGCTATATATAGTTACGACTTCTAGCTTTGCAGCTAGACCAGGCGCAGGAACTTCTTCTTGCCGACCTGGATCCGCGCGCCTTCGAGGCGGGCGGGCTCCAGGTTGTAGGACTTGGGCTCGAGCGCCTCGCCGTTGAGCTTGACGCCGCCACCGTCGATGAGGCGTCGTGCGTCGGAAACGCTTTGCGCCGCACCGGCGTTCACCAGCAGCTTGGCGAAGTACACGGTACCGTCATCGCCAGGGGTGAGGTCGGCCTGGAACGTGGGCGCGTCCTCCGGGAAACCATGGTCCTTGAACTTCAGGTCGAAGTCGGCTTCCGCCTGCTCGGCCGCAGCCTCATCATGATAGGCGGCGACGATATTGCGAGCCAGCGCACGCTTAACCTTGTTAGGATGCAGCTTGTCTGCCTTCAGATCGGCCTCGAGCTGATCGATTTCGGCGACGGACAGCGTGGATGCCAGGCGATAGTACTTGACCATGAGCTCATCGGGGATGGACATGACCTTGCCGAACATATCGTTGGCATCGTCGGTGAGGCCAACGTAATTGCCGTAGCTCTTCGACATCTTGCGCACGCCATCGGTGCCCTCGAGCAGCGGCATGGTGAGCGCGATCTGCGGCTCCATGTCCATCTTCTCCATGAGGTCGCGACCGGCCAGGAGGTTGAACAGCTGGTCGGTGCCGCCCATTTCGACGTCTGCCTTCACCATGACCGAGTCATATGCCTGCATGATGGGGTACAGGAATTCATGCATGGCGATAGGCGTTTGGGACTGGTAGCGCTTCGTGAAGTCATCGCGCTCGAGGATGCGCGCGACGGTGAACTTGCTCATAAGGCCGAGGAGGTCCTTCAAGTTCAGTGACAAGATCCAGTCGGCGTTGTAGACGATCTTCGTTTTCTCGGGGTCCAGGATCTTCATGGCCTGGGCGACGTAGGTTTCGGCGTTGGCCTGCACCTGCTCCTGGGAGAGCTGCGGACGGGTGGTGTTCTTGCCCGACGGGTCGCCGATGAGCGCCGTGCCGTTGCCGATGATGAGCGTGACGTTGTGGCCCAAATCCTGGAACTGGCGCATCTTGCGCAGCGGGACCGCATGGCCCAGATGCAGGTCGGGGCTGGTCGGGTCGACACCGAGCTTGATGTTGAGCGGCTTGCCGCGCTTGAGCTTCTCGAGCAGGCCGCTTTCGGGCACGATTTGCGCAGCGCCCGATGCGATGATGTGCAGTTGTTCTTCTGCGGACAGCATGGTTTCCTCTTTCTAAACGCGTATCTTCGGGATTCTAGCACATGCGGCTTACTGCACGCCGCGGAACAGGTGCCCACTGGTGCAACCGGGCTCTTTCGGCAACGCCGTGCCCTGAGCATGCGCCACGTTGCGGGCGCGCACGACGCGCTGCACCGCCTGGGTGGTCTCCTGCACGTTCATGAGCGTGCTGTCCACCAGAAGCCAGGTGATGCCAGCCTGAACGATATCGGGGACGGCATGCGCAACATCCAGCTGCACGCTGTTGTAAAGATGGCTGCGTCCGAGCTGGTCGGATATCACCGGGAAGTCGTAGCCCTTGCGATCCTTCAGGAAATGCGGGCTTTTGCGGCGCGCGCACGTTGCGCACTCCTGAGCGCAGGGACCCTGGCTCATAAGCATGCAGTGCTCCGTGGTCATGAGCTCCTGGCGCCCGATGACGGTAAGGCCGAGCTCGACGGGGCTTTCCTTCGCCAAATCGGAGATTTGGGCCAGGTTAAGCTCGGGCGAGAGCCAGACCCGCTTCGCGCCAAGACGCGCCGCGGTTTGCAGGGCAAGCGCATTGGTGACGGGCAGGTGCGGCCCCACCTCAACGCAGGCGCCCGCCTCGTGAGCGCGAACGAGCTGCCCGAGGCTTTCGGCCATGACGGCCTGATCGGCGTGAACGCTGCGCCAGGCGTCGAAGCCGCATGCATGCTCGCGCGTGAGCTCGCAGTCGTCATGATCGGCGACGGGCAGCACCACGGCGCATGCCTTCGGATAGCTTGCCTGCTCGGCGGTTTCCGAGAGCTGGCCGGCGATGGTAGCCTGGCCGTGCGCCAGGTTGACCGCGGGAACGTAGATCTCATCGGCACCGGCGCGCTTTGCCGCCCGAGCGCAGGCCGGGTTGGTGGCCAGCACTGCGATATGGACGCCGCCGGCATGCGCCGGAAGCATACGGCTCCCCGCCTCCACGCGCGGCAGCGGGCGTTGGAACGTGCCTTCGAGCAAAGCCTGCTCAAGGAAATCGAGCGCCTCTGCGCGCACATGATGCAGCTGCGAGAAGCCGATTCCCACACCCTCATCCATGTCGATATCAAGGTTCATCAGGGAAAACGGGGTCTGTCCCAGTCTGTCGATATGGACACGGACATCATCTTCGCTTACGGCCTTGGTGCGTGCGGGCTCGATTTGCTGCCCCTCGGCAGCCCCGACGGGCAGCTCGCCCTCTGCAAACCGCTTGCGGGCGCCGCGCAGCGCGCGCGGGTCGGCGGGGTTGTCGACCAGGCAAAACTCGATGCGAAGAGGCTGCCCTATGCGCAGACGCGCGCGACCCTGCACCTGGATGCGCGGCAGGCGGTCGTCATCGACGAATGCAGCCTCGGCGCTGCGCACGCGGAACACGCGATCGCCCTTCCCCACCGCGCGCTCGGGCGCAAGCAGCAGATTCCCGTTGCGGTCGGTATCCACTTGGGAAACGGTATAGGCGAAATGGCCCTTGTTCGTCCAAAACTCGAGCACGTCGCCCGCAACGATGGGGCGCTCGCATGCCACGGCGGCCTTTCCGTTCTTCACAGACGCCACGCGTCCGATGAACACGCCGCGGTTGTTCGGGCGGCCGTAGCTCATGATCTCGTTGCCGCGCTTACCTTCCAGGTACGCAGTGGTGAAGCCTCGGGAGAACGCCTCGGCAAGCTGGGCGTGCTCCTGCTCCGTGCCTCCCGGAGCGGTCCAATCCCGCAGGCCGCTTTCACGCGCGGCGTCACGCGCCGCGAGAACGCGGTCGAGCGCGGCGCGATAAGCGCTGGTCACGGCATAGACGTACTCGGGCGACTTCATGCGGCCCTCGATTTTGAGGGACGCGACGCCGGCACGCACCAGGTCGGGGAGCAGATCGATGCTGCACAGATCTTGCGGGGACAGCAGATGGTCGCCCGGTGCCGGGAGCGGCTTGCTCTTCGCCACGTTATGCAACGCGTACGGCAGACGGCACGCTTGCGCGCACAGCCCGCGATTGGCCGAGCGCCCGCCGATGAGCGAGGACATGAAGCATTGGCCTGAATAGCACACGCACAACGCGCCGTGGGCGAACGTCTCGATTTCAAGGCCCAGCTGATCGCCGACCTTCGCCAAATGCTCGATCTCGGGCAGAGACAGCTCGCGCGCGAGCGTCACGCGCGCTGCGCCGAGCTGAGCGGCGGCGCGCATGCCCGCCTCGTTGTGCGTATTCATTTGCGTGGAGATGTGCAAACGGGCCTGCGGCAACGTTCGCGAAAGCTCGGAGGCGATGCCGATATCCTGCACGATGAACGCATCGGCGCCGGCGCGATAAGCTTGGCGCGCCGTTTCCATGGCGCTATCGACTTCGCCGGGCAGAATGGCCGTGTTCAGCGTAACGTACACGTTCACGCCGCGCAGGTGCGCGAAAGCGCAAGCATCGGCGAACGTATCGATGGTGAAATTATCGGCGCCACGGCGTGCATTAAACGACTGAAGGCCCAGGTAAACCGCGTCGGCGCCACCGCGCACGGCGGCATGGAACGCCGCGATGCCGCCAGCCGGCGCCAAAAGCTCCACTTCTTGATCCATATATCCAACCCCCCATTGAGTAGAGAAAACGGCTGCAAGTTCCACGCGGCAGAAGCCGCCTTGTTAATTCCAGTTGCAACAGCATAAGAAAAAAGCCATGGTAGTATAATCGGACAATGAAACTCAGACGAAAACAGCGCGAAATGCGCACCCATGCCGCCGCCTGGCTTTTGCTGGTTATCGTCGCATGCCTGTGCTTCACGGGCTACTGGGGCGTCAAGGGCGCCTTGCGAGTAATGGACGGTTGGTGCGACGACCTTCCGCCTATCGAGGACACCGACTTCACCAACCACGCACGGGAATCGGTCATGTACGCAGCCGACGGTTCCACGGTGTTGGCGGAATTCCAACTGGAAAAGCGCGATCCCGTTGAATCAGACCAAGTCAGCGACCTGGTGAAACAAGCCACGGTGGACACCGAAGACGTGCGCTTCTACCAGCATGGAGGGGTTGACCTTCCGGGCATTGCGCGCGCATTCGTCAACAACCTTGCCGGAGGCAGCCTGGAAGGCGCATCCACCATCACGCAGCAGCTTGTGCGCAACACGGTGCTCACGCAAGAGGCCAACGAGATATCGATCGAACGCAAGGTGCGTGAGGCGCAGCTGGCCATGGATCTGGAGAAGCAGTACAGCAAAGACGAGCTGCTTATGATGTACTTGAACACCGTGAACTACGGCGATGGCTGCTACGGCATACAGGCGGCTGCGCAAAACTATTTCCAAACCGACGCTGCCGATTTGAACCTTGCGCAAGCCGCCACCTTGGCCGGTATCCCACAGTCGCCGACGTTCCTGAATCCGAAAACGTATCCCGACGCAGCGCTGGAACGCCGCAACCTTGTCCTTGAGCGCATGTTATCTGCTGACGATATCACTCAGGAACAGTGCGACGCCGCGCAAGCCGAGCCGTTGAACCTCGATCCCGCTCCGGAGGTTCCGGAGGACGGCATTTACGCATACCCGTATTTCACCAGCTATGTGCGCAACCTTCTTATGGAGGAGGACAATCCCTTCGGATGCTCGTATGCCAGCCTGTTCGAAGGCGGGCTGACCATCCGCACCACCTTGAACCCCTCCTTGCAAGACGACGCGGAGGCGGCATGCGCCGCGCAGCGAGCCCGCATGAGCGGAGACCTTGACGCATCCCTGGTTGCCATCGACCCCGCAACGGGCTATGTCGAAGCTATGGTCGGCGGTGGCGACTACGATATCAGCCAGGTGAACATCGCCACGGGAACGGGCGGCGGAGGCCGTCAAGCGGGATCGACGTTCAAGGCGTTCACGCTTGCGGCAGCTATAGAAAAGGGGATCTCGCCTCAAACGCGCATCGACTGTTCCTCCCCTATGACCAAGGAGGTCGACGGCAGGGAGCAGACGTTCGAGAACTTCGACAACATCGATTACGGGGTGCGCACCATCCAAAGCGCCACCGCTGTTTCGGCGAATACGGGATACCTGCGCCTTTCCGAGGAAATCGGACAGGCTGCAACAACGGAGATGGCCGAGCGGCTGGGCGTCGAATCGCCGATGAACACGGTGTACACCACGACGCTGGGCGTTGCCAGCGTGACTCCGCTCGATATGGCCAGCGCCTACGCAACGCTTGCAAGCGGCGGCACCAAGCGTGAACCGGTTGTGATCACGGAGATCGAGGACAAGGACGGCAACATCATCTACAAGGCCGATGACACCTCGAAACGCGTGATAAGCGAAGAAGTCGCCGGCGCGACCACCAAAGTGCTTCGTCAGGTCTTCGAGGCGTCTGATGGCACAGCGCAAACCGCGAAGCCGAGCAACGGTCAGCCCGTTGCGGGCAAAACGGGCACTTCGACCGATTTCGCCGATCATTGGCTGGTCGGGTACACCCCATCGCTTTCGGTGGCAACCTGGATCGGCAATCCTGCCGGCAGCATAGCCACGGACACGCAGCTGAACTGCAACGCCCTGTGGAAGGACTTCATGGATCGCGCATGCACCGGCAAGGCGGTCGAACAATTCCCCGAGACAAAAGCCCCTAGCTACAACAATGCCTTCAACGAGAAACAGAAAGCAGCACTCGGCGCCGAGGAGGAAAAATCCTCCGACAAGCAAACGCCTACGGCGATAACCTCGGGTTCTCAGACCGCAACCGCATCCCAGACCGGCAACGCAGCAAGCACGAAAACGCCACCGGACGCCACGGGCAAAACGCTTGAAGAAGCGAAGGAACTGCTGAAAGATTGGAAGGCCGGCTCGGTGACGGAATACTCGAGCACCGTACCGAAAGATAGCGTGATCAGGCAATACATTGCCAGCGACGGCACGGTGGTGGTCGTGCTATCCACCGGGCCGAAAACCAACTAGCAAATCGAATCACCGCTGATTGCGCGGGAATATGGGCGTAAGCTGCCTTCGACGAGGAGTTGTCGCAGGCAGCTTGGCAAAGTCCGCACAAGCTGATTAATTCGAGGAGCTATCTAAGGCAGCTTAACGGAGAAGCGCTAGATATCGGAATGCCCAAAAGCCGCCAAAACGAAGACGATCCCCGCGAAACGGTATCGCGGGAATCGTCTTCGTTTTCATCTTGCCGTCTCGGCGTTAGGCTCGTGACGGCTCCTTCTTCTAGAAAGCCTTATTGCGGAAGATCAGCGGCGGTTTTGTCGCCCTCCTGCAGCTTTTCGATGCCGCTGTTGTAGGCGGCTTGGATATCGGCAAGGCGCTGGTCATATGTGGACCAATCGAACGGCTGTGCATCCGTTGCGCTGTCGATTTCCGTGTACAGCTGGATGTAGGCGTTCAAGGCGTTTTCCAGCTGCTCGCTGCCGTCGACATAGCACTGCTTCACGTCCTTGAGGGCATCGGGCGCCTCTTGGCTATCGAGCTCGTCGAGCGATTTAAAGGCGTTGTCCGCCTGGGTGCGCATCGTGACCACATCGCCACGGGACACGGCATCCGAAAAACCGCTCAGACGGGTTTGCAGCGTTTCCATGGTTTGATTAACCTGCGTCATATAGGCGCGGTTGTCAGACTGCGCCTGCGAAGCCGCAGAGGTTTGCTGCTGGGGCATACAGCCGCCTAGCACGGCAACGCTCAACGCCGCAGCGCATACCGTTGCCGTCAGTTTTACCATCGTATGAGCCATTTCCGGTCCTGTTCTACCTGTTGCCAAACCATATTTTACTGGGTTGCCGCACCGCTGCCGGCGGATGCGCCCCCGGAAGCTGTGCCACCTCCGGTTGCCGCCCCGGTGCCGCCTCCACCGGTCGTACCGCCGGTTGCCGCCCCGGCACCGCCTCCCGTAGCGCCGCCGGTCGTCCCGCCACCGGTTGCACCGCCGTTACCGGAGGCCGTACCGCCTGAGGCGTTCCCGTTTGCGTTGCCGGTGCCGTAACTATTGGAGTTGCCGTTACCGTCAGCCGTGCCGTACTGGCCGTTGCTCGAGCCGGTGGAGTTGCCGTTTTGGCTATTGCTCGAGTTTCCGGCGGAGTTCGTGCTGCTGGAGGACGAGCTGGAAGACGTCGTCCCGATATGGTACGTAGCATTCGAAAACGCCTTGTACGTGGGGTTCGATGCCTGGGGGAACGTTTCGGTTTGCTGGCCGTACAGCGCCGCCGTCATGAACTTCTTGAACACATCCGCCGCGCTAACGTCGGTGGGGATGGTTTCCTGGTTAGACGGATCGCCGAACCAGATGGCAACGGACAGCTGCGGCGTGATACCGCAGAACGTGATGTCGTGGTACTCGCTAGAAGTACCCGTCTTCGCCGCCACTTCCTGACCGTTATCGAGCTTGGCCAGCGTGCCGGTGCCTTCGGACGTGTTCACGACGCCCTTCATGACCTCGGTTGCCGCGTGGGCGACTTCGGCGGAGATGACCTGCGTCCCCGACGGATGGCTGTTATCCACGATAAGGTTGTTGTTCTTGTCGTAGATCTTCAGGATGGGCTGCGCATCGTATTTCGTGCCGCCATTGGCGATGCAGGCATACGCATCCGCCATATCGAGCATGGTGACGTTGGACTGACCGAGCGTCAGCGACGGGTTAGCGTTGAGCGTGGAAGTGATTCCCATCTTCTTCGCGGCGTCGATGACCTTTTGGGTTCCCAAAGCCATTTGCAGTCGCACGAAACCGGTATTGGACGACACAGCGAAAGCGCGTGCGATGCTGCGGGTCCCGTAGTTGATGTTGTTGATGTTCTGCAGCGGATTCGAGCTGTCGTATCCGGTATCGGGAATCACCGAAGGCGACGAGCAATCCACCATGGTTTGCGGATCGATGCCCTCTTCCAAAGCCGCGATCAGCGTGAACGTCTTGAAGGACGAACCGCAAGGACGGCCACCGTTGGTTCCTTCGCCCGTTGCCAGGTTGGTCTTTTGCGTATCCCAATCCTTGCCGCCGACCAATGCGCGGATGAAGCCCGTGGAAGGATCGATTGCCACGAGCGAACCGCTGATCGCATCGCTCAGGCCTTCTTCCTTCGTGCGGACGGCATCCTCTGCCGCCTCTTGGGTGTCGACGTCAAGGGTGGTGACGACGGTCAGGCCCCCCTTGAACACATCGAGCTGGGAGTACTGGTCGGAAAGCACGTTTTTAACGTAGCTGGTGAAGTACGGGTACTTCTCGATGCCATCCGAAGACGGCACGGAGGGATTGAGCACAAGATCCTGGCCTTTTGCTGAGTCGTGCTCTTCCTGAGTGATATAGCCGTTCGTCAGCATGCGATCGAGAACCAGATTACGACGCGCATAGCAATTGTCCGGATAATCGATAGGGTTGTTATAGGTAGGCGATTGGGGGATGCCGACAAGCGCTGCCGCTTCCGCCAGCGTCAAATCGGTTGCATCCTTCGAGAAATATCGCTGGGAAGCCGCCTGGATGCCATAGGCACCTGAACCGTAATTCACGGTGTTCAGATACATGAGGAGGATGTCGTTTTTCGAGTACATCTCCTCGATCTTGACGGAAAGGTACATCTCGCGGACCTTGCGCTTAAGCGAGATATCGTTCATCTCGTCGGCGAGCACCGTATTGCGCACGAACTGCTGCGTAATGGTGGAAGCGCCTTCGCGACCCGACCCCGTAAGCGTGACGAACGCGGCACGGGCAATGCCGACCAGGTCGAAGCCGCCATGGTCGTAGAATCGCTCATCCTCCGTTGCCACCGTGCCCTGCATCACGTACTTGCTGATGCCGCTCAGCTCTACCGGCTCACGGTTTTCCACCTGAAAACGCGCAAGCTGCGTCTTCTCATCGGATGCGAGCACCGTAGTCGGAGCAGACGAATTCAGCTCGGACACTTCCGAGACGTCATAGGTTTTCAGGTCGCCGATCCAGGAATCGCCCAAGACGACGACGCCTATGCAACCGGCCAGGCAAATAGCCGCGATGATACTGAGAAATGCAAGCAGGCCGACAAAAGGACGCTTTTTCTTAATGCTCGGCCTGTTCTTTATCGAACGAGAAGCCACGAACCACCTCCAAGAAACTTGGGTAATTGTACCATCGGGGGAAATAGGGTTTTCAAAGCACACAAGTTCGTAGCAAAAAAGCCAAGGGCGGCCAGGGAACTGACTGTCATTCCCCTGGCCGCCCTTTTGCTTTATCGAGGCGCTGCGGCTATAGCAGCGACTCGTCTGCGGCAAGCGCCGCTTTAGCTTTCTCCATCTGCTGGGCCACGGCCTCTTCGCCCGTTCCCCCTTCCGTGGTCCGAGCAGCCACGATGCTGGGAAGATCGAGCGCCTTGACGATATCCTCTTCGAACAACGGGCTTGCCGCCTTGAAGTCGTCAAACGACAGGTCGTCGAGGTTGCAACCGCGCTGCTCGCACAGCAGCACCAAATGTCCTACCACTTCATGTGCATGGCGGAACGGAAGGCCCTTCTTCGCCAAGTAGTCAGCCACATCCGTTGCCGCCAAATGACCGAGCTTCGCCTGCTTGAGCATGTTCTCCGGCTTGATGCTCATGGTTTCTATCATTCCTGCGGCGCATTGCAGGCAATCTTCCAGCGTTTTAGCCGAATCGATTGCTCCGTACTTGTCTTCCTGAAGGTCCTTGTTGTAAGCAAGGGGAAGCGCCTTCATGGTCACCAGCAACGACACCAGATTGCCGATCACGCGACCGGTTTTGCCGCGGATCAGCTCGGCAAAATCGGGGTTTTTCTTTTGAGGCATGATGGACGAACCCGTGGAGAACGCATCGGACAGCTCAACGAAGCCGAACTCGGACGTCGACCAAAGCACCAGTTCCTCGCACAGGCGCGACAGATGCATGCAGGAAACGGCGCAAGCGTAGTCCAAGTCAAGCAGGAAATCGCGGTCCGACACGGCATCGAGCGAGTTCGGGATAACCGAAGCGAAACCCAATTCCCCTGCCGTCATCTGCCGATCAAGCGGATACGTTGTCCCGGCCAGCGCAGCTGCGCCCAGCGGACAGGCGTCGGCCGCATCTCGCGCAGCCTGAAGGCGCCGATAATCACGTGCAAGCATCCACACATACGCCAGCATATGGTGCGAGAACAGGACCGGTTGCGCATGCTGCATATGGGTATAGCCAGGCAGGATAACATCGAAATTCGCCTCGGCCTGGCCTATGAGCGCATGACGCAGCGCAACGTTGGCGCGCATCAAGTCGGCTGCTCGCTGCTTGGCATACAGGCGCGTATCCGTTGCAACCTGATCGTTGCGGCTGCGGCCCGTATGCAAACGCGCTCCTGCATCGCCGATGTCAGCGGTGAGAGCCTTTTCCACCGACATGTGGATATCCTCGTCGTTGATATCGAACGAGAAATCACCTGACTCGATATCGGTTTTGACGCGATCAAGTCCCGCAGCGATTTGCTGAGCGTCCTCTTCCGAAATCACGCCGACCTTCGCCAGCATCTTCGCGTGAGCCTTCGAGCCTGCGATGTCCTGCGCATACAGAGCCTTGTCGACAGGCAGCGAGGCGCCGAAGCGTTGCGTGAACTCGCTAACGTTTTCCGTGAATCTGCCCGACCAGAGAGCCATAGGTTACTCCGTTTCCTTGTGAGCCTCGGCGGCAGTTTCCTGACGGAACAGCGGCGTGACGTCTTCATAGCGGCCGAGCTTCAGAGGACCCTTCTGGTTTTCGGCATCGAACAGCTCGGCGGGGGCGCCTTCCTGACGACGATTAACCGCCCAGGTTTTCGTAGACAGCGTTTGAATCTCGATGAAGCCCTTGGCCGCGTCGCGGTTGAAGGTATCCCCCTTGTCGTACGTTGCCAGGCCCTGATCGTAGAGCGAGTATGCGGACTTGCGGCCAACGACCGTGCAAGAGCCCTTGAAGAATTTCAAGCGGATAGTGCCGTACAGGCAGCGCTGCGTAGAGGCCATGAATGCATCAATAGCCTCTTTCAGCGGCGAGAACCATTGACCGTTATAGACGCAATTCGCCCAGGTTTGCTCCAGCGCAAGCTTATGATGCAGGACCTCCCGCTCAAGCACCAGATCCTCCAGCGCCTTATGCGCCTCGATCAGCGCCATTCCCGCAGGGGCTTCATAGCACTCGCGGCTTTTGACGCCTACCAAACGGTTCTCGATCATGTCGATACGACCGTAACCATGCTTGCCTGCAATCTCATTGAGCTCGTAAATGATGCCCAGGTAGCTCTTCTGGTTGCCATTGATCGCATAGGGCACTCCACGAGCGAAGGTGAGCTCCACATATTCCGGCTGATCAGGTGCCTGCATGGGATCAGCGGTCATGGTATAGATATCCGCAGGCGGCTCGATCCAGGGATCCTCCAGCACGCCGCACTCGATTGCGCGGCCCCATAGGTTGTCATCGATGGAGTATGGGGAATCCTTGGTGGCACCGACCTCCACGCCATGAGCCTGAGCCCACTCGATCTCATCGGGACGGGTAAGCAGATTCCACTCGCGAACCGGGGCCAAAATCTTCAGCGACGGATCGAGCATGGTGATGCTAGATTCGAAACGCACCTGGTCATTGCCCTTGCCCGTGCATCCGTGGGCAATGTACTTTGCACCGAACTTATGCGCAGCATCCACAAGATGCTTCGATATCAAGGGGCGGGAAAGCGCCGACACCAGCGGGTACTTGTTCTCGTACATGGCGTTAGCCGCAAGTGCTTTCGTAAGGTATTCCTGCGCAAACATCTGGCGCATATCCACCACGATGCACTCGAGGGCGCCGACGCGCAAAGCCTTTTCCTTGACCTTCTCCAAGCCGTCGTGCTCCTGACCCACATCGCCGACTACGGCGATGACGTCGAGGTCCATTTCGTCCTGCAACCACTTTATGCAGCAAGACGTATCAAGACCACCGGAGTATGCAAGTACCACTTTTTCTTTCTGCTGTGCCATGATGATCGGCCCTTTCGAATGCGATTTGTTTAGCAACAAGGAGATTTGGGTCCACGAGTGCCACAAGATACAGGTATGCCCCGTACTGCCTGGTTACAGATTAGTTTCCCAAGTGAAATTTCCTGAAACTACAGTAATCCCTTAGGAATTATACGTGCACAATTTTCTAGAGATAGTGCGCAACGCAATGATGTAACAACTTGTAAATACAACGTGGAGTATGCAAAGATAACCGTCTTTGCAACGGTAAAAAACTAGACGATTATCGTCGTCGCAGACGGTCGATGGCTCGCTCGACCTCCACCGCAGCCTCGGGGCTCTCTGCTGCGATCATAATGGTGTTGTCGCCGGCAACGGTGCCGAGCGCTCCACGAAGGCTGGCTTTGTCAAGGGCTGCGGAGACGCCGGCAGCACCGCCGGAGAACGTCTTCACGACAACCAGATTACCAGCGACGTGCACCTCTTCAACTAATTCGGAAACCATGCGCTGAAGACGCATTTCCTCGGGAAGGACGTAATAACCCTCGCGAGACTTCACGAGACCCATGTCCATGATATCGCGGGAAATGGTGGCCTGAGTGCACTCGTAGCCGGCAGACTGCAGCTGATTTGCGAGATCGCGCTGCGTCTTGACATTGCGATCGCGAATGATGTCGCGAATCACGTCATGTCTTTGTTGCCGTTTCCTCATGCCTCGTTACTTCCCGCCCCAGGTGGGGCATTGTACCCGGTTTCCTCCAATGATTCTTGATGCGTATGCAAAATAGTGTAAGTGCCATCAAGAATATGCAGTTCATAATACCGCAAGATTTAGTGATCAGCGAGATGAAATTTAAATTAGCGAAGAATATGCCGCTTCTCTTGCATCAGCTAAACGCTGCCTTGAAATCCCATCCGTATGGATGCTAAGGGCCCACGCCGCAACATGGACCCTTAGCAAACGTTACAAGCAAGCGTTATAGAGCCTTTAGGCTTCGATCATCTGGTTCAAACGCTCGACCATTGCATCGATGTCGCCCTTCTCGCACACCAACGGCGGAAGGAAGCGCAGGGTATGGGCTCCCGTTGCATTGAGCAGCAGGCCTTTGCCCAGCGCCTTCTGGACCAAAGCGGGCGCATCAACCGATTCGTCAAGGTCGATAGCGTTCATGAGGCCGACGCCGCGGACTTCCTTGACCTTCGATACCCCGGCAAGCTGCTGGCGCATATATTCGCCGGTTTCCTGCACATGCTGCTGAAAACCATTGGAAAGCGTGTCAAGCGTTGCCGTTGCGGCTGCTACCGCCAAGCAGCTGCCGCCAAACGTGGTACCGTGGTCGCCAGGCTGATACGCCTTTGCGATATGGGCAGGGGCAGCGCAGGCGCCCATAGGCATTCCGCTGGCGATGCCCTTCGCCATGGTCACGATATCGGGAGTGACTCCGAAATGCTGGAAGCCAAACGGGGTACCGCAACGGAAGATTCCGGTTTGAACCTCGTCGCACACCATAAGAGCACCATGCTCCTTGGTAAGATTGCGCACCGCCTCCAGGAACTCCTTCGTGCACGGATGCACGCCGCTTTCGCCTTGGATGCACTCGAGCATGACAGCGCAGATATCATGGCCCTGCTGCTCAAACAAGCGGGTAAGAGCCTGGACGTCATTGATAGGCGTGCTTACGAAGCCGCCGGGCAAGGGCTGGAACGCCTCCTGCTTCGCAGGCTGAGCAGTGGCCGCAAGCGTTGCGAGGGTTCGTCCGTGGAAGCTGCGGTCAAGGACCACGATGGTGCGCGGAGCGCCATCAAACGCCTGCTTGACCTGGGCATCGTCAGCTCCCGCGGCACGAGCGGCCTCTTCAGCGTTCTTGCGCGCATACAAGCGAGCGAGCTTGATAGCGCACTCGTTCGCCTCGGCTCCGGAGTTCGCATAAAACGTCTGCCACGGCTCAGGGCTTGCCGGATCCCCGCCATTGAGCAACCCGGAAATTTTACGGGAAAGCTCGCCACGGCCTTCGATGTAGTAGTAATTGCTCACGTGGATCAGACGCTGAGACTGGTCTTGCAGAGCCTTGGTGATGGCAGGATGGCAATGACCGAGACTGCACACGCCGATGCCCGCGATGAAGTCGAGGTATGTATTACCCTCGGCATCCTCGACTTCCATGCCCTTGCCGGAAACGAGCTCGACGGGCTTACGGGCGAACGTATGCATCACATATTGCGATTCGAGTTCCTGCTGTTGCTCTAGCGACATGCTATCAACTTCCTTCGTAAGGTAACGATTGCTTTAATGTACGGAAGAACTCTGGATGGAGGCCTTCTGGGCGGCCTCGACTTCTTCACGGTTCTCTAGAAGCTTCGAGGCGAATTTGCCCAGAGGGTGGCTATCGAAACGATAGGCCTCCTCGGTGGAATGCATGGTCGTGCCGACGCCGGTGCTGGTAAGCATTTCGAGCAGCAGGGAATGAGGCGTGGTCCCGTTGATGATATGCGCACGCTGCACGCCGTTTTCCAGCGCATGGATGCACGACTTCAGCTTCGGAATCATGCCCGTGGACACCACGTTGTTCTCGACCATATAGCGCGCCTCGAACACGGTGAGATTGGAGATGAGCGAGCTTTTATCCTCGAAGTTCTCGTACAGACCGTCGACGTCGGTGAGGAATACCGCCTTGTGAGCGCCGATGGCGGCAGCGATATGGCCGGCAACCATGTCGGCGTTGACGTTGTAGAAGCCGCCATCCTCTCCGATTGCGACCGATGCGATAACCGGAATATAATCCGATGCCACCAAGTCATCGAGCAGCGGGCGATTGATGCGCGTGATATGGCCGACACGACCCAGATCAGGGCTTGCCTGCTCGGCCACGATAACGCCGCCGTCAGCGCCGGAGACGCCCACGGCGAAATTGCCATGATGGTTCAAGGCCTCAACCAATTCCTGATTGACCTCGCCCATAAGGACGGTGCGGACAAGATTCATGGCCTCAGGCGTGGTAACACGCTGGCCGTCCTTGAACTCGACGGGGAATTCCATGAGGTCCATCGCCCTGGTGATGGCCTTTCCGCCGCCATGGACGATGACGGGGTTCACGCCGACGATCTTGAGCAGCACGATGTCGCTCATGACATCCGCGCGCAGCTTCTCATCGACCATGGCGGATCCGCCGTATTTGATGACGACGGTTTTACCCGTGATGTTCTTGATCCACGGCAGTGCCTCGACGAGGATCTTAGCTGCCTCCGTTGATGCGCCCTCGGGGCGCGTGTCCTTTGCGTACTTCATGAGCGGTAATCTCCATTGATAGTGACGTATTCGTGCGAGAAATCGCACGTCCACATGGTTGTTGCGCAGTTGCCGGCGCCGAGGTCGACGTCGATGACCACTTCGGGCTCCTCGAAACGGCGAAGCGCCTCATCCTCATCGAATTCCACGGTTAAGCCTTCTCGGCATACCGGAAGCCCCATGATGTCGATGGCCACATCGCCTTGGGAGAACGCCGCACCGGACCTGCCGAGCGCTGCGGCGATACGGCCCCAATTAGCATCGTGTCCGTAAACCGCCGTTTTCACCAACGGCGAATTCGCTACGGTACGCGCCGCCTTGTCCGCATCCTCCGGATTTGCCGCCCCCGCTACGTTAACGGTGATGAGGCGCGTGGCGCCTTCGCCATCGACCGCCATCTCGCGGGCAAGTGCGACGCAGACGGTGCGCAGCGCGTTTTCGAACGCGTCGAAAGCAGGCGTGCCGGGCTGCATGCACGCAGCGCCTTGCGGTGCCGCCGCACCGCTCGCCATAAGGAAGCACGAGTCGTTCGTGGAGGTGTCGGAGTCGACGGTGATCTTGTTGAAGCTGACCCCGACCGCCTTCGAAAGGGCCTCATGCAGGTGATTTGCAGCCACGGGCGCATCGGTGGTGATAACGCTGATCATGGTGGCCATATTGGGCATGATCATGCCCGAGCCCTTTGCCATGCCGCCCACCGTGAACATGCATCCGTCATAGCCCAAACCGTTACCGCTAAACGTTACGGCGAATTCCTTCGGCTTGGTGTCCGTGGTCATGATAGCGCGAGCCGCATCGGCACCTCCCGCAGCAGACAACGCCGAGACGGCCAAAGGCGCACCGCTTTCGAACGGCTCCATCTGCAGATGCTGGCCGATAACGCCCGTGGACGCCACCAAAACCTCTTGTGCCGGGCAACCGAGGGCATCGGCGACGATGCCGGACGATTGGCGCGCCGTCTGAAGGCCCTTGTCTCCGGTAGCCGCATTTGCGATACCCGAGTTGATGGCCACCGCACGTGCGATACCGTACCCTGCACCATCAAGATGCTCCTTGGACACCGTGACCGGAGCCGAACAGAACACGTTCGTGGTGAACACCGCGGCACACGCCGCCGGTTGATCGGCTGCCACCAAAGCGAAATCCAAACGCTTTGGATCGGCGCGGAATCCTGCATGGATGCCGCAAGCCTTGAAACCCTTCGCCGACGCAACGCCGCCTGCCGGCAAAAACGGCAAATCCGCGTAGGAGTCAGCGGTGCTTGCGTTATGCAGAGGCCTTACCGCGTCCCCCTTAGACGCAGCGGAAGCTGCATAAGTCATTACGCCCTCCTTCTGAAACGCCCGCCGAAACGGCGGGCGGATTGGCTATACGGGAACCGCCACCTTATCGAGGCCAAGGTCCTCTGGCAGCCCGAATACAATGTTAGCGCACTGAACAGCTTGATTAGCAGCGCCTTTGCAAAGGTTGTCTATAGCTCCGACGGCAATGAGCATGCCAACCCGCTCATTGACGGCAAGCCCGATATGAGCGCAATTCGTGCCCACGACGGAAGACGTCTTGGGCATAACCCCCGCATCGAGCACCGTTACGAACGCGCTGTCTTGATAGAACTCTTTATAGCTCTCGACGATCTTCGCCACATCGCGCGTTGCGCCAGCTGCCAGGGGCAGGTTCACCGTAGACAGAAGGCCCCTGTTCAGCGGCGCCAAATGAGGGGTGAACACCAAGCGGTCGGAAACGCCCAAGATCTGCTCGATTTCAGGCGTATGGCGATGCGTTGCCACGCCGTAAGCCTCGAGATTCTCGTTGGCGAAGCAGAAATGAGTGCGCGCCGTGGCCTTCTTGCCTGCGCCCGTCACACCCGAAATGGCGTCTACGACGATTGGAGCTTTGTCATCGACAAGGCCGAGACGCACGGCAGGCGCTGCAGCAAGCGTGGTTGCCGTGGGATAGCAGCCAGCGCAACCGACGACCGCCCCTTTGCCTTCCTTGCGCTGCTGCGCGGCGGCGGCAAGATCATCGGGGAACAACTCGGGCAAGCCGAAGGCGGCGCGCTTGAGCAGCTCGGTTTGAGTATGGGGGACTTTGTACCACTGCTCGTAAACCGCAGGGTCCTTTAAGCGGAAATCGGCGGACAGGTCGACCACCACGCCCCCGCGATCGACGATACGAGGGGCCATTGCCATTGCCGCGGTATGAGGCACGGCAAGGAACACGACATCGCACTGATCGAGAACCGGGTCGTCATGCCTGGAGAAGGCAAGGTCGGTAGCTCCCGTGAAGCAAGGGTATTCCTTGGCCACGGGGGTTCCGGCAAGCTCATTGGAGGTAACGGCGACCAATTCGAACTCGGGGTGCCGCAGCGCAACTCGGACCAGCTCTATGCCAGCGAAGCCGGCTGCACCGACAATACCGCATTTGATGCTCATACTATGCCCTTCCCATTCGAGGTGTAATGGTACGTTGGGACCGCCTGTTCAAGCATGCGAATAGCTTCCCCATCAGTTGCCGAAAGCGCGTTTTCCAACTCATCGAGCTTCGAGGCAACCTGATCATAGCTGATTTCCTGGCCCGTGGAGATCATGATGGACTGGTTATCGGTGGGAAGCGTGCTCTCCTCGTCCATGAGCAGTTCCTCGTACATCTTCTCACCTTCACGCAGACCCGTAAACTCTATTTTGATATCCACGTCCGGCGTAAGGCCTTGCAGCTGGATAAGGCCTTTTGCCAAATCGACGATCTTGACGGGTTCACCCATATCCAGAATGAAGATCTCGCCGCCATGCGCCATGCCTCCCGCTTGGATAACCAATCGCGACGCCTCGGGAATGGTCATGAAGAACCGCTCGATATCTGGATGCGTAACGGTAACAGGCCCACCGGCGGCAATTTGACGCTGGAAGACGGGGATCACGCTGCCGTTAGAACCGAGCACATTACCGAAACGCACTGCGGTGAAAATGGTTTTCGACGTACGCGCATAGTACTGCACGATCATTTCGCCCATGCGCTTGGTCGCCCCCATGACGCTTGTGGGGTTAACCGCCTTGTCGGTGGAGATGAAGATGAAGCGCGCCGCCCCGTATGCATCAGCAGCGCGAACAGCGTTCAACGTGCCGAACACGTTGTTGTGAACGGCCTCGCGCGGGCAATGCTCCATAAGAGGAACGTGTTTATGGGCAGCCGCATGAAACACCGCGCCCGGGCGATACTTCGCGAACACCTCGTTGACGCGCTCCTTGTCACATACGTTGCCGATCTCGATGATGATATCGATGTCGTCGTATTCGGACAGAAGCTCGTTGCGCAGCATGTACGCATCATTTTCGTATATGTCGAAGATGACAATGCGAGCAGGCGCCACCGTGCACAGCTGACGGCACAGCTCGCTGCCGATGGAGCCGCCGCCGCCAGTGACCAGCACGGTTTCACCCGCGATATAGCCGGAAACCGCACGAGTGTTCAGAACGATCTCCTCACGACCAAGCAGGTCCGCCACATCGACGTCGCGCAGGCTTACATCCCCGATTTCATCGAGGGATAGTGCGCGAACGTTAGGCAGTGTGCGCAAACGGCAATCCGTCTTCGTGCATTCTCCGTAAATGCGCTTACGTTCCTCTGGCGTGGACGAGGGGATGGCTACGACGATCTGCTCGATGTCATAGCGATCAATCAGATCGACGATATCGGAGGTTCCGCCAGAGACCTTCACGCCATGGATGCGTTGACCCCGCTTCGCGGGATCGTCGTCAGTGGCAACGATGGGGATACCGGGCATGAGAGGGTCTTTCGACGCCATGCGCCCGATTGCCAGCGAGCCCGTTTCGCCCGCACCGACCACCAGCGTGCGCGGCCGATCGCATGTGCGCTGCGACGAGGCGATGGCCCTTCCCTTTTGGCGCATGAAGCGGAACACAAAGCGGATACCGCCCATGAAGAAGATCAAAAGAAAGCACGAAACGACGAAAACCCTGATAGGAAGCCTAGTGCCGATAATCCACAGAAACACGGCGCCGCCCAACGTGCCGAGCACGGTTGCGCCGACGATCTGGATGACCTCATCGATGCTGGCATATTCCCATAAATTGTTGTACAGGCGAAACGTCGCCAAAACCACGACGTTGATAAACGCGAGGATGCCCAGCACGAAGTAGATCTCGTTATTGACGAACACCTCTCCCTTAACGTTGGTGAGAATAGATGCAAGCCAATACGACAGATACGTGGCGATGATGTCGAGCAGCAACAAAAGCGCTGTTCTTTTTGTGATATGCACGTCCAAACCCGGCCCCGTCTTCATCTTCAAATAGAACAGTTCATAGTGTCAGATTACCTACAAAGGCTGCCGACTGAAGGCCTATTGTAGCCAAACTGGCGTATGATTGCAGCGATATTACCGGCCAAGGAGCTTGTTACATGAATATTCCAGCCACCGAAATCCATACGGACGTCGCCGCCCGCGACGCCTCCCAACCTGCTCGCAAGCGCAATATCGAAGCGTTGACGGCTTTTTTCCGAAGCGGCATCAAACCCGCCGGATCGCACGGGAAACTGGGCATCGAGCTGGAACAGACCATTGTGCGTGCCGACGGCTCCCCCGTCTCGTATAGCGAGGAGAACGGCGTCGCGCATCTGCTTGAACAGCTAAGGGAATCCTATCCGCAAGCGACCGTGGACGAAGAGGGCGACCTTCTTGGCGTAGCTCGCCCAGGAGAGGCCATCACCATCGAGCCTGCCGCCCAAATCGAATTATCGGCGGGACCGTTCGATGATTTGGAAAAAGCCCGGGAGACGTTTACCGCATATCGGAAAACACTTGATGACCTGCTTGCCCCCAAAAGCATGCATGTGGTAGCACAAGGCTACCATCCCACAGCCACAGCGCGCAGCCTGGACTTGATACCTAAACGCCGCTACGCGTTCATGAACCGATATCTTGGCGCAAAGGACATCTACGGCCCCTGCATGATGCGAGGCAGCGCTTCAACGCAGATCTCTATCGACTACACAAGCGAACAGGATTGCCTCAGAAAAATGAGAATCGCGTATGCGCTCACGCCTATCTTGAGCCTGATCTGCGACAATTCGCCGATATTCGAAGGCAAGCCGCGCCAACATAAGCTGATGAGGACCGACATATGGCGCCATACCGACAGCGACCGATGCGGCCTTGTGCCCGGCGCGCTTTCGAGTAGCTTCACATTCGAAGACTATGCGGAGTACGTGCTGGACACGCCCGCTATAGTAGCGCCCGACGAGAACGAAGGCTGGCGCTACTGCGAGCAAACCTTTGGACAGCTGTACGCCGACGAGCCGATGACCCGAAAGCAGGTAGAGCACGCGGTTTCCATGCAATTCCCCGACGTGCGGCTGAAAACGTACCTGGAGATCCGCCCGGCGGACTCTATGCCCATCCCCTACGTGATCGCCTATGCCGCCCTTATCAAGGGCCTGTTCTACAACGAAGGCAACCTGCAGCAGCTTGAAACCCTTTTCGCCGATGTAGACGCCGATGCTTTCGAGATGGCGAAAGATGTCCTGATGGAACGCGGCTACGACGCCCATGTTTACGGAGCGCCGGTAGCCGACCTGTGCGATCGCGTTATCGAGTTGGCTGAAAACGGCTTGAATCCCGATGACCGCGCGCTCCTTGAACCCCTTTCCCGCCTTGTAGCCCAACGGGTCACGCTTGCTGACCTGGCAGAGAGGGAATCCAGGGAAGCGTAAAGCAACAGCAAGGGAACTTTTCGCGGTTCCCCCGTCATTACCGAGCCCGGCTTCAGGTTTGTCGGGTAGACTTAACCGAGCGAAATACCCATACGACAGGAGACGTTTCGATGAGCAACAAAGGCAAAAAGGTCAAGGTTCATTACACTGGCACGCTGGACGACGGCACGAAGTTCGACTCTTCCCTGGATCGCGGCGAGCCCTTGGAGTTCACGTGCATGGCCGGGCAGATGATCCCCGGCTTCGATGCCGCCGTCGAGCTTATGGAGCAAGGCGAGACCAAGACCGTGCACATCCCCGCTGCCGACGCCTACGGAGAGCGCAACGAGGAGCTGGTGCAGCGCATCCCCTTGGATCAGATTCCCAACGGCAACGAGCTTCCCGTTGGCCAGACGGTATACATGCAAAGCGGCGACGGCCAGATCTTCCCCGTGTTCGTGCAGTCGATCGAAGACGGCGTGGCAACCTTTGACATGAACCACGAACTGGCAGGCAAGGACCTGAACTTCGAGATTACGCTGGTGGAGATCGAAGACTAGTCGATATAGCTTTTCAAGGTACCTCAGGGCCGCTCGTTCGAGCGGCCCTTTTCATTGCAGGACACTATGCCGCCTGCAGCCGACCCATAAGGTTTTCCACCCTGTTGAGAAAATCGCCCTCACAGGCTTGATTGAGTTTATCGACCCTGGCGATAAGGCGCTCTTGGCACGCTTCCTCCAAGGCATCGGGAACATACAATCCCATGGACGCGGCTCGCACCGCCACAAGCCTGCCAACGGAGTCGGCCGAAGGGAACGCGCCTTCGCAGCTTGCGAACGAGCAATCGCAACGAGGCAACGATTGAGCCCCCGCCTTAGAGGACGCGCTTTCCGAGGAGGCGCCGAGAATCCCGAGGCTTGATTCACCCTGCCTCGACACCGGCGCTTGATGCGTCAGATGCCAGAACGCACTTGCAAGGACCATATAGCGCTCGCAGCAATCCCAGGGGCCTTCGAGCCATACGCGATACGAAAGAACTTGCGACCAGGGAGCGCAACCGAACAGGCACGCGCCTTCGACGGCATCTTGTCGCACGGCACCCGCAGACAGATCCGCCACGCGGGCCTGCACCAAGCGCTCGATGCATGCCCGACCCCGTCGTGCATGCACGATGAAACGTTCTTCGGGGAATATGCACAGGGCTTTGCCGCTTTTGCGCTTCACCGAGCAATCGAGCATGGCGTCCAAAGCGCGGCCCATACGTTTGCGGGCAACTCGTCTCTGCTGCGGGGTCGCCTGGCCCCACCCCGGCAAACGGCAGGCATAACCCTGCTCGACCATGGAAAGCAGCGTTTCCCTATCGCAGCACAGAAAGGCATCCTGCAACGTGGGAACTTGTTTTCGAGACACCGACTGCGCATCCCAAAGAAGATCAGAGCGCAACATGGCCGACCTCCTGCACGAGGGATACCGCATCGGCGCAATCCATAACGCATGCGCATCGAAGCGGGAAGGCACCGGGCAAAACCCGATCAAGGGCGGATTCGCACCCCAGCTGATTGAGCTCCGGCCAATCGGCAGCGTCTTCGAAGCCGAACCCCGCTGGGATAAAGCCCCCTTCGAACAGCTGATATTCCATTGAATCGAGCGCATTGCGCAACTGACAGAGCGGAAGCGCCGCTATAACCACCAATGCACCTGGTTGCGCGCAGCAAGACACAGACCCGTTACCGGACATGGCAAACACCTTCTTCGATTGTTCCAAAAACGGAGAGGATCTTGCAAGCGTGGAATGGGCAGCGAGGAACACCGCTGCCATCTACGGGCGACCTTGGAAGGAGGCGCTTGCACTGGCTCTGATGTGTTGATGGGAGTATAACATGGTTTCGTACGTTTGTTCGTTATAATGTCGAAAAAAAAATCCCAGCGGGGAGGGCGTTATGACCCGCTTCCCCCTGCCGGGATGAAAGATTACCAGCTCAGAAGCTCGTAGCCGGTTTCCGTGACCACCAGCTGCACCTCCCATTGGGCGGAAGGCTTGCGGTCCGCAGTGCGGACGGTCCACCCATTGGGGTCGGTCATATCGATATCGTGGCTTCCCATGTTGATCATGGGCTCGATGGTGAAGCAGCAGCCCGGCGCCAGCACCATGCCCGTTCCGGGCTCAGACACATGGCTGACGAAGGGGTCTTCGTGGAACTCCAGGCCGATGCCGTGGCCGCCGAACTCGCGCACCACCGAGAAGCCCTGCGCGTGCGCGTATTCGTGCACCGCGGCGCCCACATCGCCTAAAAGCCCCCACGGCTTCACCGCGGCAAGGCCGGCTTCCAGCGCCTTTTTCGTTTCCTCGACCAAGCGACGCTTCTCATCGGACACCTCGCCGATGCAGAACATGCGCGAGGAATCGGAGTAGTAGCCGTCCAGGATGGTCGAACAGTCGACGTTGACGATATCGCCGTCTTTCAGCACATCATCAGGAGACGGGATGCCGTGGCAGACCACCTCGTTGATGGACGTGCAGACGCTTTTCGGATAGCCCTCGTAATCAAGGTCGGCCGGGATGCCGCCATGCTCGACGGTGTAATCGTAGATCCACTTGTCGATCTCCTCGGTGGTGACGCCCGCGCCGATGCGCTCCGCCACAAGATCCAGCACGCCGATGTTGATGGCGGCGCTTCTCTTGATGCCCTCGATCTCCTCCGGCGTTTTCAGCAGACTGCGCTGAGGAACCTCGAAGCCCTGCTCGTAAAGGCTTTGCAGGCGCTCGTCGAAATCAAGGTGGCACTTCTTGTATTTGCGCCCGCTGCCGCACCAGCATTCGTCGTTGCGACCGGGGCTTTTCAGATTGTCGTACATACCGCATCCTTTCGTTTGCGCTCCATTGTAACGCTGTTAGCCATGGTTAAGTCTTAGAATCCGCCTGAAACAAGGAAACCGCCGGGCATGGACTCGGCGGCTTCCCTAGCGCGTGGACTGATCGCCTTTACGCGCGGACCTCGGCGCCGGTGGCGCCGCAGACCTTCTTCACCAGCTTCGCGTGGGCCTTATCGACCTCTTCGCCGGTAAGCGTGCGATCGGCAGCGCGGTACGTCAGCGCATACGCCATGGACTTCTTGCCCTGGCCGATGCGCTCGGAATCGCGGTACACGTCGAACAGGCGCACCTCGGCCAGCAGCTTGCCTCCCGCAGACGACATGCACTGCTCCAGACGCTCGTGCGTGACGTCCTCGTCGACCACGAACGCCTGGTCGATGGAAACGGCCGGGAACGTGGGCACGTCGACGTAATCGCGTGCGGGGCGGCAGGCCTTAGCAAGCGCCTCGACGTCCAGCTCGAAGGCCACGACGGGCGCCTGCGCGTCATAGGCTGCGCAAGCCAGCGGATGCAGCTCGCCCACCCAGCCGAGCACCGTGCCGCCGGAGAGCACCTGGGCGGCGCGGCCGGGCTGCAGATGCGGGGCCTCCTGCGCGGCCAGCGCCTTATAGCGGACCTTCGGGATGGCCAGCTCGCGCATCAGGTTCTCCACGACGCCCTTGCCATCGAAGAAGTCGAACGCCGCGGGCTGCGCGTTCCAGGCGGCGTCGCCGAACGCGCCCGCCATGACGCCGGCCAAGCGGCGGCGCTCCTTGGGCTGCTTCTTGCCTTCGTGGGCGAAGAACACCATGCCCTGCTCGTAGAGCTGGATGTTCTTCACGCCGCGAGCCTGGTTGTGCGCAACCGAGCGCAAAAGGCCCGGGGTGATGCTCTGACGCATGACCGATTGGTCGGAGTTCATGGGGTTGATGAGCTCCACGGGATCGCCCAGCCCCTCGACGGGCATGCGCAGACGCTCGAGCTCGGTGGGCTCGGCGAAGGAATACGTCATGGTCTCGTTGAGGCCGGATGCGGTCATGGTGCGGTTGACGGTATCCAGCACGTGCTCCATATGGGAGCGCACGCCGAAGCGGCCGCGGCCGCCGGGCAGCGTCTCGGGGATGAGATCCATGCCGTACAGGCGCAGCACCTCCTCGTACAGGTCGATCTCGCGCGGCAGGTCGGGGCGGAAGGTGGGGGAAACCACGTCCAGCACGTCCTCGTCGGCGGTATCTTCGACCTTGCAGCCCAAGCGCTCCAGAATCTCGACGATGAACTCGCGCGGGATCTGGGCGCCCATCATGGAGCGGAAGCGCGGGATGCGGAACTTCAACTGCGCGGCGGTGCTAGGCTCGGGCCACACGTCGATGATGCCCTGGTCGTCGGCCGCGGCAGCGCTCACGGTGCCGCCGGCAACCTCCACGATTAGCGCAGCAGCGGCAGCGGAACGCGCCTCGATGCCGTGGTCGTCCACACCGCGCTCGTAGCGCATGGAGCTTTCGCTGATAAGCCCGAGGTTGCGGCTGGTGCGACTGGTGCGGCCGGCCTCGAACGTAGCGGCCTCCAGCAGGATGTTCACCGTATCGTCGGTCACCTCGGTATCAAGACCGCCCATGACGCCGGCCAAGGCCACCGCACCCTGCTCGGGGGTGGAGATGACGGTCATGTCGCTGGTAAGGGTGCGCTTCTCGCCGTCGAGCGTGGTCAGCGGCTCGCCGTCTTGCGCGGCGCGCACCACGATGTGCGCACGGCCATCGGCGTTCTTCAGCTTGTCCAGGTCGAACGCATGCAGCGGCTGGCCGAACAGGAACAGGATGTAGTTCGTGACGTCGACGATGTTGTTGACGGAGCGCTGGCCGATGGCGGCAAGGCGCTCGACCATCCAGTCGGGGCTGGGGCCCACCTTGCAGCCGCGGATGACGCGCGCCGTGTAGCGCGGGCAGCGCTTGGCGTCCTCGACCGTGATCTGGACCTCTTCGTCAACGGGGGTTGCGGAGGCGTCGAGCTGGAGCTTGGCGGCCATCTCCGCCAGCGGGTCGTTCCAGTCGCGACGGTACATCGCGCCCACCTCGCGAGCCAGGCCGGCGATGGAGAGGCTGTCGGGGCGGTTCGGGGTGATCTCCAGGTCGAGCACGGTATCGGTGAGACCGGCGTACTCGGCGAACGGGACGCCCACCGGGGCATCTTCGGGCAAGATCATGATGCCGTCATGGTCGCCGCTCAGACCGAGCTCGCGTGCGGAGCAGTTCATGCCGAAGCTGGCGACGCCGCGAAGCTTGGACTTCTTGATCTTCACATCGCCGGGCAGCTCCGCGCCCACCATGGCAGTGACGATATGGTCGCCCTCGTTGAAGTTCTGGGCGCCGCAGACGATCTGCAGCGGCTCGGGGTTGCCTTCTTTATCGACGTTGAGCCCGCCCACGTCGACCGAGCACACCCACATATGATCGGAGTCGGGATGATGCTCCTTTTTGAGCACCTTGGCGGTTACCACATGGTCGAACGCGGCGCCAAGCGTCTCAACGCCCTCCACGCCCGTTCCCGTAAGGTCGAGTTTGTCGCAGAACGCCTTGATGTCCGTAGGGACCTCAACGTATTCGTTCAGCCATTTCAACGATACTTTCATGACATTCTCTTTCTATGACATCGGCCAAGGCCGATGAAAATCAGTGGGACGGCCGAGCTTGCCGGAATCGGCCTGGATGGCGAAGCGCCGTATCAAACGCATCCGGCCAAGCCGAGCACGGCCATCGCCCGTGCGCCGAAAGCGAAAAACCCGAGCTGGGTTCCGCCGATCCGCGCCGTCGAGCGACTTCGCCGCCGTCGAGCAAACGGGGCTAGAACTGGCGAAGGAAGCGCATATCGCCCTCGAGCAGCATGCGCAGGTCGGGGACGTTGTACTTCAAGCACGCAACGCGCTCGACGCCCACGCCGAATGCGAAGCCCGAATACTCCTCCGGATCGATGCCCGACATGCTGAGCACGTTGGGGTCAACCATGCCGCAGCCCAAGATCTCCAGCCAGCCCGTGCCCTTGCACATGCGGCAGCGCTCGCCGTCGTGCAGATGGCCCGTGCCGCTGCACACGCCGCAGCTGACGTCCGCCTCGGCGGAAGGCTCGGTGAACGGGAAGTAGTGGGCGCGGAAGCGCGTCTTGCGATCGGGGCCGAACATCTGCTTGCAGAAGTAATCGAGCGTGCCCTTCAGGTCGCCGAACGAGATTCCCTTGTCGACGACCAGACCCTCGATCTGCGTGAACTGAGGCAGATGGCTGGGGTCGGCCACGTCGCGGCGATACACCTTACCCGGGGCGATGATGTAGATGGGCGGCTTCTGCTGCTCCATGACGTGTACCTGCACACCAGAGGTCTGCGTGCGCAGCAGCACCTTGGACTCACCGCGCACCGCGGACTCCTCGCCGGAGCGATCGACCACGTAGAAGGTGTCCTGCATACTGCGGCTGGGATGGTCGGCCGGGGCGTTGAGCGCCTCGAAGTTATAGTAGTCGGTTTCCACCTCGGGACCTTGGGCCACGGTGTAGCCCAAACCCAGGAAGATTTCGGAGATCTGATCGGTGATGGCGTTGATGAGATGACGCGTGCCCACCTGCTGGCCGCGGCCCGGCAGCGTGACGTCGACAGCCGCCGCATCGATAGCCGCCTCGAGCTCCTTGGCGGCAAGCGCGCGCTTGCGCTCCTCGAGCGCCGCCTCGACGGCGCCGCGCACCTCGTTCACCGCTTTGCCCACAGCGGCGCGCTCCTCCTTCGCCACCTGGCCCATGCCGCGCAGGTAGCCCGTCAGCGTGCCAGCCTTGCCCAGCACCGCCACGCGCACCTCCTCGAGCGCGGAAGTGTCCGCAGCCTGTTCGATGGCGGCCAGCGTGCTCGTGCGCAACGCCGACAGCTCGTCCACGATTGCCATGTGTCCGATCCTTTCCACATTTGCCGACGGCCGCCGTATGCGGCCAATAAAAAAGAGCCCTCTTCGCCTTTGGCCTGGGATTCACCCAGTCCAAGGACGAGAGAAGGCTCTCGCGGTACCACCTTGGTTGACGGACGCGCACCTGCGCGAACCGCCCGCTTCATTCGCCCCGATAACGGAGGGCGCCCGCCACGGCCTACTAAAACGTCCGCGCTTGCCGCGCCCCGCTTTCAGCCATGATGCTCGGAAGGGAATCGACGCGCTTGCCGCCCGGGTCCTTTCAGCCGATGAGACCCGTCTCTGCCGACCGCGATGATGCGCGCCGCTGTCTTCGTCTATGCATGTGCCTACGGAGTATACCGCAAACATCGGCGATTCGTAGCGTTTTCCATATCGCGCGCACCCGACGCAAGAAGGATTAGGCCTCGTGGAAACAAGCCGGGACCACCCGGCGTTGGAATAGGCGAGGCCGCAGCATGCCCCGCAATCCGCCCGCATCACGCCGGCAAAGCACGCTCCGAATCACGAATCGACCGATGACGAAGTCAAGCTAATCTTGGCAAAGGAGAATCCGGCGTAGGGACCGGGCACCCGGTCGAGCGCCACACAACCCCCGCAAAGCAGTAGTACCATGGGCTCCTGATCGAAAACGAGAAGGAGCCCTTTTCATGACAACTCCCGTCATCCGCCTTGCGACCAGCGCCGACTCCGACGCCATCTTGGGCATCTATACGCCCTACATAGACACATCCATAACGTTCGAGGAAGAAGCACCCACGCGCAAGGCTTTTCAAGCCCGCACGGACGGCGTACTTGCCGCCCACCCCTACCTGGTTGCCGAGCTTGACGGCAAAGTGGCGGGCTACGCTTACGCCCATGAGCTGCGCGAACGCGGCGCATACCGATGGAATTCCGAACTTTCCGTTTATCTCGCGCCCGCCGCGCAGGGCCATGGGTTGGGCGCCGTGCTGTACCGCGCGCTCATCGAGCTATGCGCCGCACAGGGCATCAAAGCGGTATATGGCATTGTGACCAGCCCGAACGACCCCAGCCAACGCCTGCACGAAGGCCTCGGCTTCGAGGTGATGGGGCACCAGCGCCACGCCGGCTTCAAAAGCGGGCAATGGCATGACGTCACCTGGTACGTGAAGTTCCTGACCGACCGGTTCGAGGACGACCCCGCTTCCCCGACGCCCTTCCCGCTGCTGTGCGACCAGCAACCACAGGCAGTGAAGAATATCTTAGATCGAGCGAACTCGTCCCTGCGATAAAGCGCGACGACCCAGGTATGCCGAGCGCAACCCGCGCCTGCACGCGATGCTGCCCGCCGTCCGCTGCGCAACGGATGGGAAACCATTAGGTAACGCCCGCCAGCGCGCACCCCGCCCCCTAGGCAAAGAGCAATACAGTAGACACCGCGCCCCGCAAGGCCGCAAACTCACCTTGCGGGGCGCGATACGCCGCACCACCAAAACGTTAGGGCACTTTATGAACAACTTCTTCCAGCGATTAGCTCAACGCACTGCCGTATGGATGCAAGGCCGTTACGGCAACGACGACCTTTGCAACGCGCTAGTAGCGCTGGGCATCATCACCATGCTGGCTTCCATCCTGCCGCATTGCGGGTGGCTTTCCTATGTCGCGCTTGCGGCGATGGCGCTGGCCATTTGGCGCACCTGCTCGAAAAACATCGGGAAGCGCCGTCAAGAGAACCAGAAGTACCTGCGCCTGTCCACCAAACCCCGCCGCAGCTACGAGCTTGCGAAGAAGAAATGGTCCAACCGCAAGACCACGAAGTACTTCCGCTGCAAGAACTGCGGGCAGGAGCTTTCCGTGCCCCGCGGGAAAGGAACGATGCGCGTGGTGTGCCCAAAATGCAAGACGGAGACGAGGATGAAGTCGTAGCCGACGCGCCAACCTGTCGAAAGAACAAGCGAAGCCTGCAAAGGAAAGCGCCCTCGAAGGGCGCTTTCCTTATCTTCGCTTTCTCAAGATGTCAGCGACCACCCAGATGGACAGCACCAACGCGCCTAGGTACCCGAAGAACGACAGCACGGGAACCCCGAGGACGCGCGGCTCCATGGTGGACAGGGCGACCATGGACGAGCCGATGAACAAGCCAGCGATGATGATGCCCAGCGACAACCTGTTGATGATGGCCGAAAGGCTGCGCATGGGCGCCTCGGAGCCCAGAACCTCCATGTTCACCTTAACCTGCCCACGCGTGAGCATATGCAGCGCCTGACCTGCATACTTCGCCGTATCCAGCGTGCCCGATCCCGCGGCGCGCAGAGCCAACGCCAATTCCTGCATAGCGCTTATCAACTCGGCTTTCGTATCCTTCGTACGCTGGATATGCGCGTTGATGATGGACACCATGTTCTCATTGGGGATGAGCGGCATGACGGTGCCCTCAAGGGTGACGATGCCGCGCGACACGCTGGTGATGGACGGCGGCAGCGTGACCTTGCATTGACGCGTGAGGTTCAGGATATCCGAGAGCAGCTGACCGACGTCGATGGCGCTGACGTCGCATGAGCCGTAGTCTTTCAGCAGCAGATCCAGGTCTGCCAGGAAACGCGTATGGTCGATGGCGTTGTTGTCGCGCTGGATGGCGAACGCCAGCAGAGCATCCTTAAGCTCCGAGGCGCTTTGCATGCCCACCGCCTTGATGATGGAGCCGAACCCCGAGCGATCGCGCGGGGTTAAGCGGCCCATCATGCCAAGGTCGATGTAAACAATCTTCCCGTCGCGCACCAGCATGTTGCCCGGATGCGGGTCGGCGTGGAAAAAGCCGAAATCCAGCACCTGCGTGGCATAGTTGTCCAGGATCTTCTCGCCGATCTCCTGCAAGTCGTATCCCGCAGCGCGCAGCTTCTCGAAATCGTCGATGGGGATGCCGTCGACGTACTCCATGACCAAGATGTTCTCGCGACACAGCTCGGGATACACCTTCGGGCATGCGATGAAGGCCACATCCTTGTTCAGCAGCGCGAACTCCTGCAAGTTGGCCGCTTCGCGCTTGAAATCCGTTTCCTCAAGAAACGTTGCCCACAGCTCCTCGACCACATCGCGCAAGTCGAGCATCTGCCCGTCTTTGATGAAACGCGACGCCTGCCGGGCCACGATGCGCATGATATCGATATCCTGCGCCATGGTGGCGCGCACGCCTGGCCGCTGGATCTTCACCGCAACCACGTTGCCGTCGGCAAGACGCGCCTTGTGCACCTGCGCCAAGGAAGCGCTTCCGAGCGGCTTAGGATCGATCTCGGCGAAGATTTTTTCGCGTTCGTCCCCGTAGATGGAGTCCATGGCCGCAAGCATCTCATCGAACGGAAGCGGCTTCGACCTTGCCTGCAGCTTCTTCAGCTCATCGCAATAAGCCTTGGGCAAGATCTCCGAACGGGTTGACAGCGTCTGCCCGATCTTCACGAAGCTGGGGCCCAAACCCTCCAGCATGCTGCGGAAGGATTCGGGCGTGAACCCCTTCGTGAAGTGATGCTTCTGCATGATGGTGTATATCTCGCGCAGCCTTTGCGTGCGCGATTTGCGCGTAAGGTTGAACTGCCCCTCGGGGTCCACCTCGGAACCCGACGAGAAGAAGTACTTCAACAGCGTGTTGTCGGCCATGGAAGCACGCGACTCCTATTGCTCGGCGGACGCTTCGGCCTGCTCGGAAGGCTCCTGGGAGTCCTCGGCTTGCGGCTGCTCCTGCACAGGCTGCGCCGCCGGGCGCGCTGCAATCTCGGCCGCCTTCGCGGCGAACGCCTCGCGCTCCTCGGGGGTCATGACCGACATGCGCGCCTCAAGCGCATCGAAACGCGCGGACTGCGCGGCGTTGGCCGCCTTGTGCGCAAGCTCGGTGTTGATCTGCTTGCCCTGCTCGACGGTAAGCTCGCCCTTCGCGATAAGCGTGCTCACCAGATCCGTGGCCTTCTCGCCCGTGAGGGCCATAGCCCCCACGCCAGCCAGGAAGATGTCCTTGAAACCATCGCCGATCGTTGCCATGTCGGCCTCCCCTTCTTCACATGCTCGCACATTCGGCAAGCCCCTACGTGCCTATAATGCTACACGCCCGGCCATGCAGGCGACCTCAAGCGCGAAGTTGAAGCCGAAACGATACCTTACGCGCCTCGGCGGTCGCGCCAAGGGCCGCCGCGATACCGGTCCCCTGCGCAAAAGGGAGCTTCACGGCCTTCCCCCTTGCCTTGCCGGATGCAGCAGACGCCCTTACGGCTACAATGCTCAATTGCTGGGGGGCCTCCCCCAGGCGCTTTTCGTCCCAACTTGCCGGGCTCGCACGTGCGGATAACCCCTCCGCATCGTCGCGGCGCGAGACCATCGCCGCCGCAAGCGAAAACCGCTGCATCCCACAAAGGAGCATCGTATGGTGAACCCGAAATATAAGGCCCTGCTGCGCGTTGCCGAGACCGGCAGCTTCACGAAAGCGGCGAACGATCTTGGCTACTCGCAATCAGGCATCAGCGGCATGATATCTTCCCTGGAAAAGGAAATGGGCGTGCAATTGGTCGTACGTGATTACAAGGAAGCCCACCTGTCGGCCGAAGGCGAGGACCTGCTTCCGTGGATCTCCAACGTTTGCAACGGCGAGCGGCAGCTGGCAAGCCGGATAGCCGAGCTCAGGCGCCTGGAGCGCGGCGCGGTGCGCGTCGCCGCGCCCACCAGCGTCTCGACCCATTGGTTTCCCGGCATGGTGAAGGCTTTTGAACGGAAATGTCCCGGCGTGGAGCTGCATCTGATGTGCATCGACGACGAAGCGGAGCTCGAGCGCGCCTTGTGGCACGGGGATGCCGATTGCGGGTTTTTAGTCGCGCCCGCGAAACGGGCGCTGAAAGCCATCCCCTTGCACGACGACCCGATCATGGTGCTGCTGCCGCCCGACCATGCGCTCGCACATGCCGACCGCATCCCCGTGCGAACGCTTGCCGAGGAACCTTTCATCCAACCGCGAAGCAGATCGATGCAGGAAGCGGAAGCGCTGCTGCGCAACAGCGGGGTGAAACCGCACGTACGTTTCGCCGTTGATAGCGACTACAGCGTTATGAACATGGTGAGCAAAGGGTTGGGTTTCAGCATACTGCCGGGATTGCTGCTCGAAGACACCGCGCTCCCCCTGACCGTGCTTCCGCCGCATCTGGGGATGCGGCGGAAGATATCCATCGCCATGCGATCCGCGGACACCGCCTCGGCCGCCACGCGGGCGTTCGTGCAGACCGCATGTACCTGGGTGAAGCGACGTTACGAAGATAGGCAAGAGCAATAGAGAGGCGCCCGCCCAGCCGCGAACCGCCTCTGAACGCCCGCGGGCGCGGCGGCCCCCCGAACGCAAGCCACCTCGAACAATCGCAGGCCCCAAGCCAGCCGAACGCAAGCCGCCTTGAAATAAAAACGGGCCCGGCATCTGCCGGGCCCGTGAGGGATACGCGTTCGCGTAAGCGCTATTCGGCCTTCCCGGCGAACAGGCCGGCGAAAGCGTTCAGGTTGTTGCCCCAACGACGCTGCGCGCCCTTGGCGAAGGTCAGCGCCTCGGAGAGCGCCTCCAGCGAGATATCGCGACGCTCGCCGGTGGCGCGGCGCTTGATCTCGACCTTGCCCTCGGCAAGGCCGCGCTTGCCCATGACGATCTGCAGCGGCCAGCCCATCAGGTCGGCCTCGGCGAACTTCACGCCCGCGCGCTCCTTGCGGTCGTCGATGACCACTTCCAGGCCCAGGCCCGCCAGCTCCTCGGCCAGCTTCTCGGCAGCGGGCTGCACCAGGTCGTCGCCGGTGGCGAGCGGCAGGATGCACACGTGCGCCGGAGCCACGGACATCGGCCAGATCATGCCGTTCTCGTCGTTATGCTGCTCGATGATGGCGGCCAGGGTGCGGGACACGCCCACGCCGTAGCAGCCCATGATGAACGGCTGCTCCTTGCCGTCCTTGTTCATGAAGGTGGCGTTCATGGCGCGGGAGTACTTGTCACCAAGCTGGAACACCTGCGCGACCTCGATGCCGCGAGCGCCCTTGAGCTCCATGCCGCACTTCGGGCAGCAGTCGCCGGGCTTGACGGTGATGATATCGGCCCACTGGTCGACCTTGAAGTCCTTGCCAAGCTGCGCGCCCACATAGTGGTAGCCGTCCTCGTTGGCGCCGACGACCCACTTCGGCACCGCCTTCAGGCTGTTCGCCGCGATGACGAACGCATCCTCGGGCAGGCCGACCGGGCCCATGGAACCCTTATGCAGGCCGTAGGCCTCCATGTCCTCGTCGGTGAGGATGGTGAAGCCGCCGGCGGCGCGGGCGGCCTTCTCCTCGTTCACCTCGTGGTCGCCGGGGACGAACAGCACGACGAGCTTGCCCTCGTCGTTCTTGCCGGAGAGCGCCTTTACCGTGGAGGATTCCGGGATGCCCAGGAACTCGGCGAGCTCGGCGATGGTGTGCACGCCGGGCGTGGCCACCTTCTCCATCTCGGGCACATCGTAGACCGTGGGGCGCGCCAGGCCCTCGCCCACCTCATCGCTTGCGGCGTAACCGCAATCGCAGTACACGAGCGCGGACTCGCCGGCCTCGGCAAGCGCATGGAACTCGCAGGTGACCGCGCCGCCGATCTGGCCGGCATCGGCCTGCACGGGGCGGAACTCAAGACCGCAGCGGGCGCAGATGCGCTCGTAGGCCGCATACATCCTGTCGTATTCCTCCTGCAGCGACTCCTGGGTGTCATGGAAGCTGTAACCGTCCTTCATGACGAACTCGCGGCTGCGCAGCAGGCCGAAGCGCGGGCGGATCTCGTCGCGGAACTTCGTCTGGATCTGGTACATGTTCAGCGGCAGCTGCTTGTAAGAGCGCAGCTCGGCGCGCACGAGCGCGGTGATGAGCTCCTCGTGGGTGGGGCCGAGGCAGAACTCGTGATCGTGACGGTCGTTGAGGCGCATGCGCTCGGGGCCGTACGCGTCGGCGCGGCCGGACTCCTGCCACAGCTCCTCGGGCTGGAGCATGGGCATGCGGATCTCCTGGGCACCGCATGCGTCCATCTCCTCGCGCACGATGTTCTCGATCTTGGTCAGCACGCGCTTGCCCAGGGGCAAAAACGTGTAGATGCCGGCAGCGGTCTTGCGAATGAAGCCGGCGCGCAGCAGCAGTTTATGGCTGGCGATCTCGGCATCGGTGGGATCTTCCTTCAGCGTGGGAGCGTACAGGGCGCTCATGCGCGTGATGTTGGCGTTGTTCATTTACAGGTCCTTTATCTCTTCCAGTAAAGCGTCGACGATGGCGCCTTCTTCCACTTTTCGAACGGTTTGGCCGTGGCGGAACACCACGCCCACGCCCTTGCCGCAGGCCACGCCGATGTCGGCGTCGGCGGCCTCGCCCGGCCCGTTGACGACGCAGCCCATGACGGCCACCTTCAGCGGCTTATCCAGACAGGCGATGCGCCGCTCCACTTCCTGCGCCAGCCCGATCAAGTCGACCTGGCACCTTCCGCACGTGGGGCAGCTGATCAGCTCGGGGTTGCGGCGGCGCAGGTCGAGCGCGCCGAGCAGCGCCCAGCAGGCGCGCATTTCCGTGACCGGGTCGTCGGTGAGCGAGATGCGCATGGTGTCGCCGATGCCCTGCTCAAGCAGGATGCCCAGGCCGGAGGCGCTTTTGATGACGCCCTGGAACGTGGTGCCCGCCTCGGTGACGCCGATGTGCAGCGGGATATGCGGGATATCGCGCGCCAGCTGGCGGTACGTGCGCACCGTGGTCATGACGTCGTGGGCCTTCGCGCTGACCACCAGGTCGTGGAAGCCGCGACCTTCGCAGTATTCCACGTACTGGCGTGCGGAGGCGGCCAGCTTCTCGGGAAGCGAAAGGTCGTCGCGCTCGGCCAGCGCCTGGTCGAGCGAGCCGGCGTTCACGCCGATGCGGATGGGGATGCCCGCCTGCCCGGCGGCGTCGAGCACGGCGTCGGTTTTCGCCAAGCCGCCGATGTTGCCGGGGTTGATGCGCAGCTTCGCCGCGCCGCGACGCGCCGCCTCGATGGCGATGGTTGCGTCGAAGTGCACGTCGGCCACGACGGGCAAGGGCGATGCCTCGCACACGGCCTGGAACGTGTCCAGGCAGCTGCGGCGCGGGATGGCCATGCGCACGACCTCGCAGCCGGCATCGGCCAGCTGCTGGATCTGCGCGAGGTTGGCCTGCGCGTCATCGGCCGGGGCGTTGAGCATGGACTGCACCACCACGGGAGCCCCGCCGCCAAGCGCCACGTTGCCCACGTGCACCTGATGCGTTTTCTGATTGGGACGCATGGCGTCCTGCGGCAACGGGCAGGCCGCGGCCCCCGAAGGAGCCGCGGCGCGCGCGTTGCCCATGTTCTCGTTAGTTTCCATAGCGGCTATTCTACCAGCGTAGCGCCCCTCGTTGGCGAAACGTATACAAGCAACAGGCGAAGAAAAAGCCGGCAAGGGACGAACCCCCTGCCGGCTTATGCGATATACGGGATGGGAACGGGACGCACTACTGCCCGAAGAACGTCCCCGAGATGATGCGTTGCACGTCCTGGTTGACCATGACCAGGAAAAACATCAGGAACAAGGCCATACCCGCGGCGCTCATGGCGTTCATGGCGCGCATGGAGACCACCTTCTTCGACAGCTTCTGGAACACCTCGATAACGAAACGGCCGCCGTCGAGCGGAGGGATGGGCAGCAGGTTCATGATGCCCAGCGACACCGAGATCATGGCCATGAACTGCATGAACGGCACCAAGCCCGCATCGGCGAACTGCTTCGACATCACGGCGATGCCCACCACCGACGACGAATCCGACACCGTTTGCGCCGCCGTTGCCGGGTTGAACAGGCCAGCAACGGCCTGCACGACCATGCCGATATAGGTGAAGCCCGCCACGATGGCGCGGCCCGGGTCCACCGTCATATGGGTTATCTCGCCCGACTGCAACCGGACATCGAAGCCGATGACGCTGAACAGCACTACGAACACCAGCATGGCGAACAGCAGGTTGACCGCGATGCCCGCCAGCAGGATGATCGAGCGCTTCCAAAACGGCAGGCTGCGGTATTGCTGCCGATATTCGCTCTCGAACAGCGCATGGGCATCCTCGACCGGGCGCGCCTGACCTTCGGCGTAGCGCTCCGGCGCGAGCTTGCCGGCTTCAAGCGCCATACGGATCTGCTTCTTGGAGGGGATGACCTCTGCGGCGCGATACGTGTTGTACTCGTCCTTCTTCGTGGGACCGGTGCAGCTTCCCCAGTCCACCAGCTCGTCGAGCGCCTTGAGCGCATCCTCATCGGAGATGCCGCAATCGCGCGCGATATCCTCCATGTTCGCCGTGCCCCGGCGGTATAGCGCCGCCAGCACCGGCTCCAGATGCGGGCTCATCTCGCCCGGCTCCATGCCGCATACGCGCGCGTAACCGCCCAGCAAAATGGGCGTGACGCCGAACTTCGTTCCCCATTTCTTGAAGCCGATGTTCGGGCCGGGCATGCCCAGCATGAACTCGGTGACGCGCACGCCGAAGGCGCGCGACGCCAGATAGTGGCCGCCTTCGTGGATGACGACCAGAATGCCCAGCACGATGGTGCAGTACAAGATCATGAGGATGACGTTCAACAACGGGCTCCTTGCCTTAGCTGCGGATATGCGACTAAGCGGGGCTTCGTTTAACGGCCCCGCACATTAGAATCCGCTTCATTATAAAAAGAGGTTCCGCCCCGTTACCGAAGCGGAACCATAACCACACGATGCACGCGATTAACAGCTTGCGAACCTTAGCGCACCGACTTGCGGGCGGTTTCGCGGGCCCAGGCGTCAAGGGCCTGCAGCTGCTCGAGGCTTTCCACTTTCTGCACGCCCTCGCGCTCGTGCGCGTCCATGACGGCCTCCACGCACTCGGCGATGCCCAGGTAGCTGCCCTGCTCCGCCAAAAACGCCGCCACCGCCACCTCGTTTGCGGCGTTCATGACGCACGGCAGCGTTCCGCCAACGCCGCCGGCGTGGCGGGCAAGCTCCAGGCAACGGAACGTATCGGTATCGGCCGGGGCGAACTCCAGGCTTCCCAGCTTGGTGAAATCCAAGGGCTCGACGGGCGCTTCCCAGCGCTGCGGATAGCTGAGCGCAAACTGGATGGGGATGCGCATATCGGTGGTGCCCAGATGCGCCTTCACGCTGCCGTCGGTGAACTCCACCATGGAATGGATGGCGCTTTGCGGCTGGACCACCACGCTGATCTTGTCGTAGGGCATGTTGAACAGATGATGTGCCTCGATGACCTCCAAGCCCTTGTTCATAAGCGTTGAGGAGTCGATCGAGATCTTCGCACCCATGCTCCACGTGGGATGGTTCAGCGCCTGAGCAGGGGTGATGCCTGCAAGATCGGCGCGCTTCCTGCCGCGGAACGGACCGCCGGAGGCCGTTACCCACAAGCGGGAGACTTCTCGTTCAGACTCGCCGAGCAGGCATTGGTAGATGGCGCCGTGCTCGGAATCGATGGGCATGAGAGCGCCGGCCGGGCCAACCGCGGGGGCCGTACCCGCCGCGCGACGCTGCGCATCCACCTGCGCCGCCAGCGGCATGATCAGATCGCCGCCCACCACCAGGCTTTCCTTGTTCGCCAATGCAAGGACCTTGCCCGCACGCAGCGTTTCGTAGCTTGCGCGCAGGCCGGCGGCGCCTACCAGCGCGTTGACCACCACGTCCGCCTCGGGCAGACGCACCAAGTCAACCACGGCGTCCATGCCGAAACCCCACAAGCCCTGGGCGCCGGCCTGCTCGCGCACCTCGGACGCGACCGGCTGATCGGCCAGGCGCTCATCGCCCACGGCAAGGTTGCGCACGTTATGGGCGCGCGCCTGCTCGAGCATGTCGCCTACGCGCGTGTTCACCGCCAAGCCGACGATCTCCAGCTCGTCGGAATGCTGCCGAACCACGTCGACCGTTTGCGTTCCGATGGAGCCCGTGGACCCGAGAACAACGATGCGTTTCATGAAAGCCTCCGAATCATCTGCGAAAACAACTCGAGCCAACGCCGCTAGAACGTTGGCTCGTCCAATTTACCAGCTAAAGGGGATGCACCCGCCTGCCACCAGCAGGATGGCGGAGGCGACCGCCACCAAAAACAGGCTGTCGCAACGGTCGAGCAGGCCGCCGTGGCCCGGCAGCAGCTTGCCGGAATCCTTGAAGCCCACGTTGCGCTTGATGCGGCTTTCGGCCAGATCGCCGAGCACGCCGCACAGGCCGCTGATCACGCCGAACACCATTGCCATGGGAATACCCAGGTTCAGCCCCGGGATGAGCGTGAACAGGCACCAGAACAGCGCCGATCCCACCAAGCCAGCGAAAAAGCCCTCCCAACTTTTCTTCGGCGACACGCGCGGCGCCAGCTTATGCTTGCCGAACTTGCTGCCGATCAGGTATGCGAAGGAGTCATTCGCCCACACGCTGAAGAAGATACCGAGCACGAGAACGCCGCCCCACGGATGCGGCAGCGCCTGGCGAACCACCACCAAACCGGAAAGCAGCATGCCGCAATACGCCGCGCCGAAGAAGCTGACCCCCACGTCGGGGATACGAGCGCGCATCCAGAACACATACCACACGATAAGCGCCAACAGCAGCACGAGGCTGACCATGAGCGCGCCCGACAGCCCGAAGAAATGCACGCTGAGCGGATAGAGCGCCGCCGCCACGATGCCGAGCATCTCGTTGGGCAGCTTCGCGTCGGCGCGCAACATGTAGTAGAACTCCCCCGCGCATACCGCGGCGGTGGCGGACAGCAAGGCCAGCGTGGTCCATTCGCTTGCAAGGATGCACAACACGGACACCGTGACGTATATGAACCCCGTGCGGAAACGAACCTGCAGGTCAGACGCGTTCTTAAACTTCTGCGGCGTTTTCCGGTACGCGAAATCCTTCAAGCGTTCGCCGCGCGAGCGCTCTTCCGCGCACCGCTGCTCGCCGCCTTGCGGATCCTCGGACATTTATTTCACCGCCCCGAAGCGCCTATCTCGGGATTGGAACTCCAGCAGGCAGCGCAAAAACTCGTAGCGATTGAAATCGGGCCAGAGCACGTCGGTGGCCACGAACTCGGAATAGGCGACCTGCCACAGCAGGTAGTTCGATAGACGCATCTCGCCGGACGTGCGGATGACCACTTCGGGATCGGGAATGTCGGCCGTGTACAGCCCCTGGGCGAACTCGGCCTCCGTCAGCGGAGCGGTGGGGTCGCCGCCCTCAGCCGCCGTTGCCAGCGCACGGCGCACGCACGCCTCGGCGGCATGCAGAATCTCCTGCCGCGAGCCGTAGTTCACTGCAACGACCAAGGTCATGCCCGTGTTGTCGCGCGTTTTCAGCCATGCTTCCTCGAAGGCCTCGCGCGTTTCGGCGGGCAAGGCGGAAAGGTCGCCGATGGTGCGCACGCGCACGTTCTCCTCGTGCAGGCCATCGACCTCGGCCAGCATGGTCTTGGCAAACAGGTCCATCAGGCCAACGACCTCTTCCTGAGGACGCTTCCAGTTCTCCGTAGAGAACGAATAGATGGTTAGATAGCGAACACCCAGGTCGGAGGCGCATCGAATGGTCTCGCGCACCGCCTCGATGCCGGCCTTGTGGCCCTTCAGGCGATTCAGCGCGCGCTTCTTCGCCCAACGGCCGTTGCCGTCCATGATGACGGCGACATGCTCGGGGATCGCCCGTGGGTCGAGGGCAGCAGGGTCCAAGCCCTTGGGCGGATTCGGGAATATGTAATCAAGCGTCTTGTTCATGGGCGGCCTCTTACATAAGGGAAAAGCCAACCGGCGGGGAAACCGCCGGCTGGCACTAGGGAAACGCTCATAAGAGCCGGATGACGCAACCCGGTTGCGAACCGGGTTGCAAGGAAATCGGAGATGCGCTGGGCGAAAGCAGGGGGGCGCTCCCCCACCGTCGGCCCGACCGTGCAGACAGACGGCAGCCAGCCGCACCCACGCAAGCCATGAGCACGCGATGCGCCGGGACGCCCGCAGCTCCGAGCAACGGATTCGCCGGCAGGCGAACGCCGCTTCTAGATCTCCATGACCTCGGCTTCCTTCTTCTTGAACACCGCGTCGACTTCGGCGACGTACTTGTCGGTGAGCTTCTGGATCTCAGCCTCGGCGCGACGCTGCTCGTCCTCGGGAAGGTTGTCTTCCTTGACGGACTTGGCAACGTGGTTGTTACCGTCGCGGCGGGCGTTGCGGATGGCCACGCGGGCCTCCTCGGCGTACTCCTTGCACTGCTTCACCAGCTCGCGGCGGCGATCCTCGGTGAGCGCGGGGAACGGCAGGCGGATGACCGAGCCGTCGTTGTTCGGCGTGACGCCCAGGTCGCTTTCCATGATGGCGTGCTCGATGGCGCCCAGGACGCCCTTGTCCCAAGGCTCGATGACCAGCATGTGCGCGTCGGGTGTTTTCACGCCCGCCATCTGGTTAATGGGCGTGGGGACGCCGTAGTAGTCCACCTTGATGCGGTCGAGCACCATAGCGTTGGCGCGGCCCGTGCGAACGGTGCCGAAGGCGTTGTGCAGGCCGTTCACGGCGCGCTGCATCTTCTCCTCGGTTTCAAGCATGATCTCGTCGATCATTTCGGTTCCTTTCCCTTTTGCGCCCGCCCTGCCCGGGCGACGCGGAAGACGTTACTCTACGGTGGTGCCCACGTCCTCGCCCTTCAGCGCACGGGCGATGTTGCCCTGCACCGTCAGGTCGAACACGATCATGGGGACCTTGTTGTCCATGCACAGGCTGGTGGCCGTGGAGTCCATGACGTTGAGACCCTGCGAGAGAACCTCCATGTAGCTGATGCGGTCGTAGCGCTTCGCATCGGGGTTCTTCACGGGGTCGGAATCGTAGACGCCGTCGACCTTCGTGGCCTTCATGAGCACGTCGACGTCCAGCTCGCAGGCGCGCAGCGCCGCGGTGGTGTCGGTGGTGAAGTAGGGATTGCCCGTGCCGGCCGCCAGGATGACCACGCGGCCCTTCTCCATGTGGCGGATGGCGCGGCGGCGGATGTAGGGCTCGGACACTTCCTGCATGTTGATGGCGCTCTGCACGCGGCTGAAGATGCCGTGGCGCTCGAAGGCGTCCTGCAACGCCAGCGCGTTCATGACCGTGGCCAGCATGCCGATGTAGTCCGCCTGGGCGCGGTCCATGCCGTCGGTTGCGCCGGAGACGCCGCGGAAGATATTGCCGCCGCCCACCACGATGGCAAGCTGGACGCCGTCATGCACCACGTCGGCGATCTCGTCGGCCAGGGAATCGACCACCTTCGGATCGATGCCGTAGCCAAGGTCGCCTGCCAGCGCCTCGCCGGACAACTTCAGCAGCACGCGCTTGTATCGGTATTCCTCGGCCATATGCAACCTCCCGGTTAAATCGTAAAGCGTTTTAAGCTTCCCTATCTTACCTGAAAACGGAAACGGCCGCCCATCGGGGCGGCCGTTTCCCTGCTTTTCACGCAAAGGACAAACGAGCAACTAGGCTTTCTCGGCGCCGTCGGCGTTGATGACCGCGGCGGGATCGTTGTACATATCGCGATCGAGGCCGCCGGTGAAGTTCGACGACGTGACGCCGGCCACCATGGAGTCGCTGACGTTGAGGGCGGTACGGCCCATGTCGATGAGCGGCTCGACGGAGGCCATCAGGCCTACGATCTCGATGGGCAGGCCCATGGTGCCCAGCACGATAAGGCTGGCGAAAGTAGCGCCGCCGCCCACGCCGGCAACGCCGAACGAGCTGATGACGATGATGGCGATCAGGCCGATGACCCATGTGGGGTCGAACACGTTGATGCCCACCGTAGGAGCGATGAGCGTGGCCATCATGGCCGGGTAGATGCCCGCGCAGCCGTTCTGGCCGATGGACATGCCGAAGCTTGCCGCGAAGTTGGCCGTCGCCGGATCGACGCCGAGCGCCTTGGACTGCGTCTCGATGTTCATGGGAAGGGCGCCGGCGCTGGTGCGCGACACGAACGCGAACGAGAGCACGGGGAAGGCCTTCTTAAGGTACGTCATGGGGTTGACGCGGTTGCCGGCCAGGATGAGCAGGTGCACCAGGAACATGGCGATGATGGCCACGTAGCTGAAGATGATGAACTTGCCCAGGTCGAGGATGGCGGCATAGTCGCTGGTGGCCGTCACGTTGGCGATAAGGGCGAGCACGCCGTAAGGGGTAAGGCCCACGACCATCTTCACGATGCACATGACGATGCCGTACAGGCTGTCGATGAGGTTGCTGAAGAACTGCGCCTGCTCGGAATCGCGGTCACGCAGCTTCAGGTAGGCCAGGCCCACGATGGCGGAGAAGATGACCACGGCGATGGTGGACGTGGAGCGCGTGCCGGCAAGGTCGGCGAACACGTTGACGGGGATCATGGACAGGATGGTCTGCGGGATGGTGGTATCGGCGACCTTGTCCTGACGCGTTTGCAGGGCATCAAGCTTGGTGGCATCGACGCTGCCCTGCGTGAAGTCGGCCCCGGCCAGGCCCGACAAGGCGATGGTCGCCCAGCCGAACAGCGCCGCGATCGCCACCGTGATCAGCAGGACGGCGAGCACCGATCCGCCGATCTTGCCCAGGTTGTCGACGGCCTTCGTGCGCGTGAACGCGCCGACGATGGCCACGAACACCAGCGGCATGACCAGCATGCGCAGCAAATCGATGTAGCCGGTTCCCACCAGCGACATCCAATCGAGCGCGGTGGTGGCGGCTTCGCTGCCGCGGCCCAGCGCCAGCTGGATGCCCGCGCCCAGCACGATGCCCAACCCCAGGGCCGTGAACACGCGGAACGTGAAGCTTTTATCCTTCGCCTTCAGATAGCGCAGCACCGCGATGAGCGCCGCGAAGATGACCAGCACGGCGAGCACCGGCCCCAGTACGTCGAACGACATATTTCTCGTCTCCCTTTTCCGTTTCGAAGCGATGCGACGGGCGGGCGAGCCACCGGGAACCGTACCCGGAAGCACTCGCCCGCCCGTCGCAGCTCCTGCTTACAGCGTGCCGTTAATTATGCGCCTACTTTACCTAGTAGTGCAATGGGCTTACTACGATATTTTCAGGCAGCCGGCTATCGGTCAAACCGCATGCGGAGCGACCCGCCCCATGAAAGGCGAGGGGATTCGCCGGCCCGCTCATGAATGGTAACCGGCCATGATGGGCGCAAACGTCCGAAAAATGGGAACGGCCCCAAAACAGGGGCCGTTCCCGCGGGAAAAGGGAAAAGGAAAGGAAACGGGGCTTTCGGCCCCACGCGAGGCGCGTGGATCGCGCGCCTCGCGTGGGGCCGCTCGGCGCTTTGCCGAGCGGCCCGCGAAGACCGACGACGGCTAGGCCGCGTCACTCTTGCTGGAGGACCCGCTGTTGTTCAGCAGGCGGTTGAGCATCTCGCTGGAGCTGCTGCCGGAGTTTTGCTGCGTGGCCGCGGATTGGGACGATTCGTCGGAGCCCAGCGTGACCTCGATCTGCTTCGTCTCGCCGTTTCGGTTGACCTCCAGCGTGACCTTGTCGCCGGGGTTCTTCGAGCGCACATCGAGCATCAGATCGCTTGCGGAACTGACGGAGTTGCCATCGAACTTCGTGACGATGTCGCCTTCCTCAAGACCGGCCTCGGCCGCCCCGGAACCGCTGTTGACGGCGGAGATGTAGGCGCCGCTATCGACCTTCAGGCCATAGCGCTTCGCGTTCTGGGAGTTGACCGTGGAAAGGGACACGCCCAGCTGCGCGTGCGTGGGGGTCTTGCCCTCGATGATCTGCTGCGCGATGTTGACCGCGTAGTTCACCGGGATGGCGAAGCCGACGCCCGAGTAGTTGCCGGAATACGAGGTGATCAGCGTGTTGATGCCGATGAGCTTGCCGTTGGAATCCACCAGCGCGCCGCCGGAGTTGCCCGGGTTGATGGCCGCATCGGTCTGGATCATGTTCGGGTAGATGGTATAACCGCTGGATTGGGACGACGACCCGCCGTAACCGTACCCATAGCCGTCGCTGCCGCTGCTTTCGGAGTTGCTCATGATCTGCGAACGGCTGGTGGCCGACACGATGCCGGTTGCCACGGATTGCTCAAGGCCGAACGGGCTGCCGATGGACATGACCCATTCGCCGATGGTCAGGTTGTCGGAATCGCCGATCTCGACGGGGGTCAGGCCGCTGGCGTCGCGCAGCTTGATAACGGCGATGTCGCTGGACTCGTCGGTGCCCACCACGTCGGCATCGTACTCCTCGCCGCCCACGGTGACCTTCAAGGCGTCGGCGCCTGCGACCACATGGTTGTTCGTGATGATGTAGCCGTCCTCGGAGAGCACCACGCCGCTGCCCAGGGAGCTTTCGGTAAGCGTTCCGGAGCTGGACGTGCTGCGGCCGAACATGTCGGTGGAGGCTTGCGCCGTGTACACGTCGATGGCGGCCACGGAAGGCAGGCATTTCTGCGCCACGGCCTCGGGCAGCGTGTCATCGGTGGACTGGGCCTGGATCTCGGTGTTCGTGGACGCGCCCAGCGTAACGTTGCTGCCGGAAGGGGTCCCCGTCACATTCTGATACACGGTGAAGCCGCCGAACGCGATAACGCAGGCAAGCGCCGCACCCGCGAAAGCCGTGCCGAACGTGCGGCCGGAAGAGGTTTTGCGAGGGCTTTGGGCGTCGACCACCGGCTGCGTATAGGAATGCTGATAGCCGGGCTGCTGGTAGCCCTGCACGGGCGGGATCGGCTGCCCGGGCTGCTGACCGGACTGGCCGTAGCCGTTTTGGTTGTTGAACTGATCGGTCATGGCATTCTCCTTGCTATCGGAGGAGCAGGGCCCTTATCGCCCTGCGTTTTGTTTGACAGGGCAACCTTACCACGCCGCGGCCCTCCTCGACGGCGCTTGCATCGTTTCGTCACCCGCATGTCACTGAATTACATCCCCTGGTGTACGGTTTGCGCCCCGCAAAACGCCGAAGCACCGGCGCACGCGCTCGGTATCCCGAACCTTGCGCTATGGTGTCCAGTGTGAATCGATATTCCCGGACGGCAGGCGGGAAGCGCCCGGGCGCGCCGCCAACGGCCCGCCCGGCAAGACGGCGAAGCGGACAAGGAGACGCGAATTCCATGATGCAATTGGTAAAGGACATGGCCTTTTTGGTGAATCACCTGATGGACGAACGGAGCGCGGGGAGCAAGCACGTTGAACCGCAAGAGGACCCGCGCTGGTTCATGGAGCAATGGGAGCAGTTCCGCGCGCTGGTGAACACGCGCGAGCCGAAGCCTGCTTCGCCGGAGTTTCTGAAAGTGCAGGACCGTGTGCTCCAGCTCATGGTTGCCGAACCGGGCATCACCGAAGCCGACGAGCTTGCGCGTATCGCCTCCGACCCACGCCTGAGCATCTGGCGCGGGGACATCACCGCCCTGCGCTGCGACGCCATCGTCAACGCCGCGAACAGCGCGCTTCTGGGCTGCTGGATTCCCGGGCATCTGTGCATCGACAACGCCATCCACACCTTCGCCGGCGTGCAGCTGCGTTTGAAGTGCGCGCAGATCATGCAAGAGCAGGGCTACGAGGAGCCGGTCGGCCGTGCGAAGGTCACGCCCGCCTACAACCTCCCCTCGCACAACATCATCCACACGGTCGGCCCCATGACGAAAGGAAAACCGACGCTTGAGCAGCGCAAACAGCTGACGCAGTGCTATATCGGCTGTCTGGATGCGGCATGTGCGGCGAAGGCGAAGTCGGTGGCGTTCTGCTGCATCTCCACCGGTGTGTTCGGGTTCCCGCAACAGGAGGGCGCGCAAATCGCCGTGCAAGCGGTGAAGGCATGGCTGGACTCCCGCGCCGCCGACGAGGCCGGCGCCGACATGCACGTCATCTTCGACGTGTACACCGAGAAGGATGAGAACTTCTACCGCGCGATCCTCGGCGAAGACGAGAGGCCCGCGAGCGACGCGGAGGAGTAAGCCCCTCGTTCTGCCGTCCTGCCTCAATGATGCTGGGAAGGTTTTGGGGCAATCGTGCCCCAAAACGGCTGTTTTCCGAAAGTAAGGCCCCGGGAACAACCCCAAGGCCTTCGTTCGCTACATATATTGTTGCGTTCGGTACATTTCTCGGCTTTATAGAGCGACTATTTCAACAGAAGGCCCTTCTCAAATTCGGAAAACTCGCAATCTCGGACACGATACGCCGAAATCGTTCCCACGCCCCGCGAAGCGACAGGCTATAGCAGCACGCTCAACGCGACGGCCGCCGCTGCAATCGCAACGGCCACGGCAAGCGCCGCGAAATCGATTCCCGCGAACGGGTACTCCTTGAAGCCGCTTTCCCGGGTTCGCAGATTGAAGCCTCGCACCTCGGCGGCGATGGCGGCGCTGTTGGTTTTGCGCACCGACGACACCAGCAGCGGGACGCACAACGGCATCATCAGGCGGATCTTCTTTAAGAAGCCGCCGTCGAATTCCACGCCGCGCGCTGTCTGCGCCTCCATGATGCCCGCCATATCGTTCATGAACACGGGGATGAAATGTACGGTGGACATGAACGTGAACGCATACTTATACGGCACGTGCAGCACCTTGACCAGCGCATTCGCCATATCGGTGAGCTTGGTCACGTAGAACACCAGAAACAGCGGCACCGCGCACGCGACCAGCCGCACCACGATGAGCACGGCCGCGGCCACGCTCTCCGTGCCGATGTAGCCCCACGGCAGCTGTGCCAGC